>CASENS010000016.1 GCA_949289345.1 uncultured Bacteroides sp. | reverse complement strand
TTCGTCCAATGCGATGGCAGAGTCTTTCAACGCTAAAATCAAACTATTCAGAGCAAACCTCAGAGGGGTTGCAGACAAGAAGTTTTTCTTATTCCGCATCGCAAACCTATATGCCTATCCCCACTAAAAAGCTACTGACCCGATTTTTTCCCTATGATTGGAATTTTCGTTTGGTTGTTTAGGTTGGATATGGCGAAAGATATATATTTGTAACCATATAAAATGCATTTTCACAATGGATAATAAATATAATCTGAAATGGTTGGAATGGGCAAAGGAACTCCAATTTATCGCACAGGCCGGATTGACTTATACAAAGGACGATTTTGATAGGGAACGGTTCGGACGTATCAGGGAAATAGCAGCAGAAATAATGAGTCTGCAAAGTGATTTGCCCTTGGAACGGGTAAAGGGCTTGTTCTGCAACGAAACAGGCTTCCAGACTCCAAAACTGGACACACGTGCTGCGATCTTTGCGGACAATAAGATTCTGTTGGTAAAGGAAAGGAATGGTACTTGGTCCATGCCTGGCGGATGGGTGGATGTCATGCAGACCATCAGGTCGAATACCGTCAAGGAAGTACGGGAAGAAGCAGGATTGGAGGTGGAGGCCGTGCGCATCATCGCCTTACAGGACCGGAACAAACACAACAAGCCTCCATACGCTTATAATGTATGCAAAGTTTTTGTACTCTGCAGGGTGTTGGGCGGGAACTTTGAGCCTAATATAGAAACCGTAGAGAGCCGTTATTTCGGAATGGATGAACTTCCGGCATTGGCTGAAGAAAAAAACGACAAGGAACAAATAGAAATGTGCTTTTCGGCTTACCGGGATGAAAATTGGCAGGTGGAATTTGATTAATTGGATTTTATTGCATTAAGATTAAGAGAAACTGTGAATATGGCAAAATTCCGGGCGACTTACGGGATATATTCAAAAAACTATTCTTATATTTGAGGATAAAATCAATGATGACTGACCTGCATGCCGAAAATGAATATGAGAAAATTCTGTTTGTTCTTACTGCTCTTTCTTTGCCTGTGTCCTTTGTGCCATGCTCAGAAAGTGGGGCTGGTGCTGAGTGGTGGTGGTGCCAAAGGCATGACCCATATTGGAATAATCCGGGCTTTGGAAGAAAACAATATTCCGATAGATTATATTGCGGGTACCTCTATGGGCGCCATTATCGGCTCACTCTATGCGATGGGGTATTCGCCGGACGATATGGAGCGACTTATCGGATCGGATGATTTTAAACGCTGGTATACGGGGACGATAGAAGCGCAGTACGAGTATTTCTTTAAAAAGCCTCGGCCTACCCCTGAATTGCTCACCTTGCGCTTTTCCATAGCCGATTCCCTGCGTGCGAAACCCAAGGTTGACATTCCTACCAACTTGGTAAACCCCATCCAGATGAACGTGGTGTTTTTGGAACTGTATGCCAGGGCTACGGCCGCCTGTGGCGGGAATTTCGATGATTTGTTCGTGCCTTTCCGGTGTGTGGCTTCGGACGTGTACAACAAAAAGCCTCTCATCATGCGCGAAGGGGATTTGGGTGATGCGGTACGTGCGTCTATGAGTTTCCCGTTCGTGTTCAAGCCCATCGAGATAGACAGTGTTTTGGCGTATGACGGAGGTATCTACAATAATTTCCCGACGGACATTATGATGAAGGATTTTCATCCGGATATTATTATTGGAAGTGTAGTGGCGGCTAATCCCGGCGAGCCTAAGGAGAACAACTTAATGAGCCAGTTGGAAAATATGATTATGCAAAAGACGGATTACACCATTCCCGATTCATTGGGCATACTCATGACTTTCAAGTATGATGACGTTAATCTGCTGGATTTTGACCGTTTAAAAGAATTGCATGACATAGGCTATGACCGCACCATGAGCCTGATGGATTCCATTAAAAGCCGCATTCTCCGGCGTGAGAGTGCGGAAGATGTTCGCTTGAGACGCATGGTCTATCGGACGACACTGCCTCAACTCCGTTTTAAGGAGATTTACATTACGGGAGCCAACGAACAGCAACAGACTTATATCAAGAAGGAATTTCATGGGGATGAAGAAGAGGTGTTCACTTACGAAGATTTGAAACGGGGATATTTCCGGTTGTTGGCTGATAATATGATAGAGGAAATCATTCCACATGCCGTTTATGATCCGTCTACAGACCTTTACGAACTTCACTTGAAAGTCAAGATGGGCAATAACTTCTACGTGAAAGTAGGAGGGAGCGTATCTACCACCAGTTCAAATCAAATATACTTGGGGCTGGGATACCGCAACTTGAACTATTATCCCAAAGAAATCTATTTGGACGGTCAAATCGGGAAAATGTACAATAATTTCCAGTTTATGGGACGTATCGACATGCCGACACGTATACCTACGGCGTTCCGTCTGATAGGTTCGGTAAGCACTTTCGATTATTTCAAGAAAGATAAATTGTTTTCACGTAATAATCGGCCTTCTTTCAATTCTAAAGACGAGCGTTTTGTGAAGTTGATGGTTGCCTTGCCGTTCTTGGCTAACAAACGGGTCGAGTTCAGTTTCGGATATGGAAAACTTACGGACAATTATTATCAGTCCAATGTCATTGATTTTGAAAATGACCGGTCTGATAAGAGCGTTTATAAATTAGTAGGCGGAAGCATCGGATTATACGGGAGTACCATCAATGCGCGCCAATATCCGACACGTGGATACAATGAAAAACTGGTAGCTCAAGTTTTTACGGGACACGAATGGTTTACTCCCGGCAACCGGCAGGAGGCAAATCTTAAACGTAATCAGTCCTGGCTGCAAATATCCTATATGAAAGAGGCCTACCATTCCTTGAGCCGTGTCTTTACATTGGGATGGCATGCCGAGGCTTTGTATTCATCCAAAAATTTCTCTTCCAACTATTCGGCTACTATGATGCAGGCCGGCGAGTTTTCGCCCACACCCCATAGCCAGATTATGTACAACGAAGCTTTCCGTGCCAACCAGTACATGGCTGCGGGGATTAAACCTATATTTGTATTGAATGATATGTTCCACATACGTACGGAGTTTTACGGATTTATGCCGATTTTCCCCATTAAGCGTAATGCTGACAACGAGGCTTATTATGGTAAGGCCTTCTCCGAGTTTGAATATATGGGGGAAGTTTCTGTGGTGTGCCAACTTCCTTTCGGTACCATTGCCGCTTACTTAAATCACTATAGCTCACCTAAAAACGAATGGAATGTCGGACTTACGCTGGGTTGGCAACTCTTTAACTACCGCTTTATAGAATGATTTTCTTGAAAAAAAGTCTGATAAACGTTTGCTATTTCCAAAAAAGTGCGTATCTTTGCAGCCGTAAAAATAAAAGGCTCCTTAGCTCAACTGAATAGAGCATCTGACTACGGATCAGAAGGTTACAGGTTTGAATCCTGTAGGAGTCACGAAAGTTTTCATAAGTACTGATTTTATATAAATGAGGGTCGCGTAGCTCAACTGAATAGAGTAGCTGACTACGGATCAGCCGGTTACAGGTTTGAATCCTGTCGCGATCACGGAGAGGCCTTCGCAGCGTGATGTTGCGAAGGTTTTTTTTGTTTGTCCGTTTGCGGTATTGTGGAAAATCGGGGTTCAAAAGTATCCAAGGATAACTGGCGAAGTATCGTTGCATAAATAGCAAAGTATCCAATAATACTTGGACGGATAACCAATGATAGTTGGCCGCTGACGTCACTTGCTTTTTCTCCTCAATCAATAAGCATTGACACTCCCTCCGGCTATCCCTACTTGCGGCACAACAAAAAAGAGGAAAATCATTGCTGGCATTCCTCTTTTCTTTCGGGTGGCAGATGGGACTCGAACCCACGACATTCAGAACCACAATCTGACGCTCTAACCAACTGAACTACAGCCACCATGTTAGTGCATTTCTCAAATGCGGTGCAAAGATAGAGATTATATTTGAAACTGCAAACACTTGGGCTGATATTTTTTTATTTTTCGTTGGTTCCTGTTTGTTCATAGATGCCTTTGTTGTGCTGGTTCAAGAGCTGTCTGGCATTTTTTGTGAAGATTTTCAGCTTATTACGGGCTAAGGAAGGAATGCTGTCAGTAGGAAGGGTGACAGGATATAATTCGAAATTCTGTTTGCCGGTTAGGGAGGGACGCCCGGTCCATACCAGGCTGTAAGTGCAGTTTACTGTCCGGGTGCTTGGGCGAAGGGTACGCATGGGTTGCACCTTCTCTAAGGTGAGGGTCAGCAGGGCACCTCCGTCTGTACCGCGGGCACTCATATTCGATATAAAGTTGCCTAATGAATAAGCCAATACATGCTGACAGCCCCGTAACGTATCGGTACGCAACTCCATAGGTTGTAATACGTGTGGGTGGCTGCCGATGATGTGGTCTACTCCTTGCTTGAATAGCCAGCCGGCCAGTTCGCGTTGGCTATGGTCGGGGAGCGGCTGATATTCTTGACCCCAATGGATGCAGGCTATCAGTACGTCCGGACGCCAGGCCTGTGCGGTGCGTATGTCCTGTAGCATTTGTTTACGGTCGATGTAGTTCACAAGGGTAGGGGGATGTGAACGGAGACCATTGGTTCCATACGTATAGTTTAGTAATGCGATACGGATGCCTTTTATAGTAAGCAGTAAGGGGTAGCGATGGGCGCGGTCTAATGAGTCACGGTAGGTGCCTAAGGAAGGAATGTCCAGCGAACCGAGTTTGTCCAGCGTGCGTACAAGCCCCTTGCTTCCTCGGTCTAAGCAATGGTTGTTGGCGGTGAGCAATACATCGAAACCTGCGTCACGGATGGCCGTCAGGTATTCATCGGGCGCACTGAAGGCGGGATAGCCCGTATAGGGACGTCCTCCTAACGTTACCTCCAGATTGCCGATGGCAAGGTCGGCCGCCTGGATTTGTTGTCTTACTTGGGCGAAGCAAGGCGCATAATCATAGGTGTCGCTATCCGTGCGGGCGGCATCTATCTGTGCCTTGTGTTGCATTAGGTCGCCCGCAAAGAGCAGCGTCACACGTTGTTGGGCGGATAGGGAAGTGAGCACGAACCCCCATCCTGCCACAACGAGAAACAATCGTTTAATCGCCGTACACTGCATGTTTGCCGGCAAGCAGTGTGTTCTTCATCAACGATACGATGGTCATGGGACCTACACCGCCGGGTACGGGCGTGATGTACGAACACTTGGGAGCCACCTCGTCGAACTTCACGTCTCCTTTCAGGCGGAAACCGCTTTTACGGGTAGCGTCTGGTACGCGGGTTGTACCTACATCAATCACTACGGCACCTTCTTTCACCATGTCGGCCGTTACAAACTCCGGCTGCCCCATAGCGGCAATGATGATGTCCGCCTCGCGGCACTCTTCACGTAACGTCTTGCTGCGGCTGTGGCATACGGTCACTGTAGCGTCTCCCGGATAACTTTTCTGCATCATCAGCATGGCCATGGGCTTGCCTACGATGTTGCTCCGGCCCAGGATGACACATTTTTTGCCTTGTGTCTCGATGTGGTAACGGCGCAATAACTCCATGATGCCGTTGGGAGTGGCGGAGATGTAGCAGGGCAGACCGATGGACATTCGTCCCACGTTGATGGGGTGAAATCCGTCCACATCCTTACGATAGTCAATGGTTTCAATCACTTTCTGTTCCGAAATGTGCTTCGGCAATGGAAGTTGTACGATAAATCCGTCCACGTCCGCATCTTCGTTCAACCGGCGTACGCAAGCCAGTAACTCTTCTTCCGTCACATCTTCCTCATAGCGGATAAGGGTGCTCTTAAATCCGCACACTTCGCAGGCTTTCACCTTGTTGGCCACATAGGTCTCGCTTCCACCATCGTGTCCCACCAATACGGCGGCCAAGTGGGGGCGCTTGCCGCCTGCGGCTACAATCTTTTCTACTTCTTCAGCAATCTCCTTCTTTACTTGCTCGGAGACGGCTTTTCCATCTATCAGTGTCATAGGTTTTCTTGTTTATGGTTCTATATATAATATGGTGTACTGGTATCTATCGTTTCATCCGCATCGCCAGCTTGCCGGCTTTGCTGCCCGTCACCATCTTCATCATCTTGCGGGTTTGGTCGAATTGCTTTACAAGGCGGTTCACTTCCTGTATGTTGGTGCCGCTGCCTTTAGCGATACGCATTTTGCGCGACCCGTTGAGGACAGAGGGATTGGTACGCTCCAAGGGAGTCATGGAGTTGATGATGGCCTCGATGCTCTTGAAGGCGTTGTCATCGATGTCGATGTCCTTGATGGCTTTGCCCACACCGGGTATCATGGATGCCAGTTCCTTGAGGTTACCCATCTTCTTGATTTGCTGTATCTGCGCCATAAAGTCGTTGAAGTCGAACTGGTCGCGGCGGATGCGTCGTTCCAGACGTTTGGCCTCTTCGGCGTCATATTGCTCCTGGGCACGTTCTACCAAGCTGACGATGTCGCCCATGCCGAGGATACGGTCTGCCATACGTTCGGGATGGAATTGGTCGATGGCATCCAGCTTCTCGCCGGTACCGATGAACTTGATGGGCTTGGTCACCACCGTGCGAATGGACAAGGCGGCTCCGCCTCGGGTGTCACCGTCGAGTTTGGTCAGTACCACGCCTGTGAAATCCAACCGGTCGTTAAACTCTTTGGCTGTGTTTACGGCGTCCTGTCCGGTCATGGAGTCTACTACGAAGAGAATTTCGTTCGGATTTACCGCAGCCTTGATGCGTGCTATCTCGTCCATCATCTGCTCGTCAATGGCCAGACGGCCGGCGGTATCGATGATGACCGTGTCCAGTGCCTTGGCTTTGGCTTCCTGGATGGCTTTCAAGGCGATGCTTACAGGGTCTTTTGAGTCGGGCTCGCTGTACATAGGTACGTTGATTTGTTCAGCCAGTACCCGGAGCTGTTCGATAGCGGCGGGACGATAGACGTCACAGGCTACCAACAAGGGCCGACGGTTTTTCTTCGTCTTGAGCATACGTGCCAGTTTGCCGCTGAAAGTGGTCTTACCCGAACCTTGCAGACCGGACATCAGTATAACCGTAGGGCGGGCCGTGAGGTCTATCTCGGAGGTTTCGCCCCCCATCAGACGAGCCAGTTCGTCGTGTACTATCTTCACCATCAGCTGGCCGGGCTTCACGGCGGTCAGCACGTTTTGTCCCAGCGCCTTTTCCTTTACGCTGTCGGTAAATTGCTTGGCTACTTTATAGTTGACATCGGCTTCCAGCAAAGCTTTGCGCACGTCTTTCAGCGTTTCCGCCACATTGATTTCGGTGATTTTTCCTTCACCCTTCAGTATCTTGAACGACCGTTCAAGCCGTTCGCTTAGGTTGTCGAACATAGATGTATGTTGTTTAGATGGTTATTCGTTTCTTTTTGAGGGGCAAAGGTACGAAAAATCCACGTATCTGCAAGCGTTTACTGGCGGGAGATATGTTTGGGTGTCGCTGGACTGCCTTTTTGCGTTCGTCCTTGTCCTGTCCGGTTAAAAACATTTCCGGTTCGCCTGGAGAAAGCATAGGTGAAAAGACGAAGGCTGATTTTCCTTTCATGCATGCATTACCATTGCTGAAAGAACGTTCAGACGAACAACCTTCATGCTTTCGATTGGATATAACTGTTGAATATAAGGGTAATCCTGTGAAACATGCGGCTTCACGCCTATCTTTCACAGGTGGAAAATGCTCCACGGAGGTAGAAAGATGTTTGCTTTCTTAAATCAGACCGCTTCCGCACTTGTTCCAAGAAAATGAGTGATTGGAAATATGTAAAGTGGAAAATGGGGCGTTTGGGCTTGATAAGGAAAACAGGATTTCGTAAGTTTTTTAATTTGATATTCCTGTTGAACGGAAAAATCTTATTACCTTTGCGGGTCAAAATCAGATAACAACAAAAAAGATAGCGATATGAATATCTCTTATAATTGGCTGAAAGAGTACGTGAACTTCGACCTTACGCCGGACGAAGTGGCTGCGGCGCTTACCTCCATTGGCCTGGAGACGGGCAGCGTGGAGGAGGTGCAGAGCATCAAAGGCGGATTGGAAGGACTGGTAATCGGTGAGGTGCTGACGTGTGTGCCTCATCCTAACTCTGACCATATGCACGTTACGACCGTGAACCTGGGTGATGGGGGAGAACCCGTGCAGATTGTGTGCGGGGCACCGAACGTGGCTGCCGGACAAAAGGTGGTAGTGGCTACACTTGGCACCAAATTATATGATGGCGACCAATGCTTCACGATTAAAAAGTCAAAACTTCGCGGAGTCGAGTCCAACGGGATGATTTGTGCCGAGGACGAAATAGGCATCGGGACAGATCATGCGGGTATCATCGTGTTGCCTCAAGATGTTGTGCCGGGCACTTTGGCGAAGGACTATTATAACATCAAGAGCGACTATGTGTTGGAGGTGGACATTACGCCCAACCGTGCAGACGCCTGCTCGCACTATGGCGTGGCGCGTGACCTTTACGCCTGGCTTATCCAGAACGGACGCCGGGCCACGTTGCACCGACCCTCGGTAGATGCTTTCCAGGTGGAGAACCACGACCTGGACATTGATGTGCAGGTAGAAAATGCGGAGGCGTGTCCCCATTATGCTGGCGTTACAGTGAAGGGTGTCACCGTGAGGGAAAGTCCCGAATGGCTGCAGGAGAAGTTGCGTGTTATCGGTCTGCGTCCTATTAATAATGTAGTAGACGTGACCAATTACATCGTACACGCTTTCGGCCAACCTCTGCATTGCTTCGATGCGGACACCATCAAGGGTGGGGCGGTCATCGTGAAGACCATGCCGCAAGATACACCGTTCGTTACATTGGACGGTGTGGAACGTAAACTGAACGAGCGCGACCTTATGATATGCAACTGCGAGGAGCCTATGTGTATTGCGGGCGTCTTCGGAGGATTTGATTCAGGCTCTACCGAGCAGACGAGGGATGTCTTTCTGGAGAGCGCTTATTTTCATCCCACTTGGGTACGCAAGACAGCGCGTCGCCATGGGCTGAATACGGATGCATCCTTCCGTTTCGAGCGTGGTATCGACCCCAATAGCGTCATTTATTGCCTTAAGCTTGCCGCTCTCATGGTTAAGGAATTGGCCGGAGGCACCATCTCGTCCGAAATAAAGGACGTGTGCGCCAAGGATTTCCCACCCTTCCGTGTGGAACTGGCTTATAAGCACGTGCACGACTTGGTGGGCAAGGAAATTCCTGTGAATACCATCAAGAGTATCGTCCGCAGTTTGGAGATGGACATCGTGAACGAAACTTCCGAAGGGCTTACGCTGGACGTGCCTGCCTATCGTGTGGATGTGCAACGTCCGTGTGACGTGATAGAAGACATCCTGCGCATCTATGGATATAATAATGTAGAGATACCTACTACGCTGAAGTCGAGCCTCACCACGAAAGGCGAACAAGATACGTCCAACGGACTCCAAAACCTCGTGTCCGAGCAACTTGTGGGATGCGGTTTCAACGAAATATTGAACAACTCCCTCACTAAGGCCGCTTATTATGACGGGTTGGAGAGTTATCCTTCAGAGAACTTGGTGCGCCTGCTCAATCCGCTCAGTTCCGACTTGAACGTCTTGCGCCAGACGCTATTCTTCGGAGGTTTGGAGAGCATTGTGCGTAATGCCAACCGCAAAAATGCTGATTTGAAATTCTTCGAGTTTGGCAATTGCTACCATTATCATGCCGGCAAGAAGAATCTCGAAAAGCCCTTGGCACCCTATTCGGAAAGCCTGCACATGGCTCTTTGGGTGACGGGTAAACGGGTAGCCAACTCGTGGGCGCATGCCGATGAGGACAGTTCCGTGTACGAATTGAAGGCTTACGTGGAGAACATCTTCCTGCGCTTGGGATTGGATATGCGTACACTGGTGGTAGGAAACCTTTCCGATGACATCTATGCCACTGCTCTTTGCATCGACACGCGCGGAGGAAAACGACTGGCCACACTGGGCGTGGTGACACGTAAGATTTTGAAAGCTATGGACATTGATAACGAGGTGTACTATGCCGAACTGAATTGGAACGAACTGATGAAGGCCATCCGGAACCACAAAGTAAGCTATGCGGAACTGACTAAGTTCCCTGCAGTGAAGCGCGACTTGGCTTTGCTCATTGACAAGAAGGTGCAGTTTGCCGAGATAGAACGTATTGCCTATGAGACGGAGAGGAAACTGTTGAAGAACGTGGAACTCTTCGATGTGTATGAAGGCAAGAATCTGGAGGCCGGCAAGAAGAGCTATGCCATAAGTTTTACTTTGCAGGACGAGAATGCCACGTTGAACGATAAGCAAATCGATAAAATCATGCAGAAGCTCATTACCAACCTGCAGAACAAGCTGGACGCAAAGCTCCGCTGATTATTTTTAAGTTTAACCATATATATTAATACATAAAATTAAAATCTTATTCCAATGGGAAGAGCGTTTGAATATAGAAAAGCTACAAAGCTGAAAAGATGGGGTCATATGGCCAAAACATTTACACGTCTGGGTAAACAAATCGCTATAGCCGTGAAGGCGGGCGGTCCTGAACCTGAAAACAATCCCGCTTTGCGTTCGGTGATAGTTACCTGCAAGCGTGAGAATATGCCGAAGGACAATATTGAACGTGCCATCAAGAACGCTATGGGTAAGGACCAGAGCGACTACAAGGGCATGACCTATGAGGGATACGGCCCGCATGGTGTGGCTGTATTTGTAGATACGTTGACCGACAACACTACCCGCACCGTGGCCGACGTACGCTCGGTGTTCAACAAGTTTGGAGGTAACTTGGGCACTACCGGTTCGCTGGCATTCCTTTTCGATCACAAGTGTGTATTCACATTCAAGAAGAAGGAAGGCATGGACATGGACGAATTCATCCTGGACATGATAGACTATGACGTGGATGAGGAATATGATGAAGACTCCGAAGAGGGCACCATCACTATCTACGGTGACCCCAAGAGCTATTCTGCCATTCAGAAGCATCTGGAAGAACAAGGCATGGAAGACGTGGGAGGTGAGTTTACCTACATTCCCAACGACTTGAAAGACGTTACGCCCGAACAACGTGAGACCATAAACAAAATGGTGGAGCGTCTGGAAGAGTTTGACGATGTGCAGACAGTGTATACCAACATGAAGCCGGAGGAAGAAGACGAATAAAGCCATGACGTACCGATATAAGACACACGGCACGTGCAGTACGGATATCGACCTCGTGGTGGAGGACGGTATCCTGAAAGACGTGGAGTTTTGGGGCGGATGCAATGGAAACCTGCAAGGCATTTCACGTTTGGTGAAAGGAATGCGTGTGGAGGATATCATCAAGCGGCTGGAGGGCATACGGTGTGGCATGAAGACTACCTCGTGTCCCGACCAGCTTTGCCAGGCCCTGCACGCCATGGGTTATTAAAAGCATATGAAGAATATACTGAAAGATCTGCGTCGCAAGGACCACAAGCGTTACCTGGGCGGGCTCGACCTCTTCCGCTATATCGGGCCAGGGTTGCTCGTTACGGTTGGCTTTATCGACCCGGGCAACTGGGCCTCGAATTTTGCGGCCGGTTCTGAGTTCGGTTATGCTTTGTTGTGGGTGGTGACGCTCTCTACGGTGATGCTTATTATCCTGCAACACAACGTGGCTCATTTGGGTATAGCCACTGGGCTTTGTCTGTCCGAGGCTGCTACGAAATATACACCCGCATGGGTGTCACGTCCCCTGCTGGGTACGGCGGTGTTGGCCAGTATTTCCACTTCACTGGCCGAGATTTTGGGTGGAGCCATCGCCTTGGAGATGCTTTTCGGTGTACCAATCGGGTGGGGAGCGGTGCTCACTACGGTTTTTGTGATGGTGATGCTTTTCACCAATTCTTATAAGCGTATTGAACGTGCTATTATCGGATTCGTATCCGTTATAGGCCTTTCGTTTATTTACGAGCTTTTTCTTGTTGATGTAGATTGGCCGACCGCTACTCGTGCGTGGCTTATACCTTCTTTGCCTGACGGTAGTCTGCTCGTGGTGATGAGCGTATTGGGAGCCGTGGTGATGCCCCATAACTTGTTTCTTCACTCCGAAGTGGTGCAGAGCCGGGAGTTCAATAAGCGGGATGAGACTTCCATACGCCGGGCGTTGAAGTACGAATTGTTTGATACTCTTTTCTCCATGCTCGTAGGGTGGGCTATCAATAGCGCCATGATACTATTGGCCGCATCCACTTTCTTCCAAGCAGGTGTCGAGGTAGAAGAGTTGCAACAAGCCAGGTCTTTGCTCGAGCCCCTGTTGGGAAACAATGCCGGAGTGGTGTTTGCGTTGGCTTTGCTTTTGGCGGGTGTTTCGTCTACCATAACCAGCGGAATGGCGGCTGGTTCCATTTTTGCGGGTATGTTCGGAGAGTCCTATCACATTAAGGACAGTCATTCGCAAGTAGGCGTGGCGCTTTCGTTGGGCATTGCTTTGCTCTTGATATTCTTCATTGGCGATCCTTTTAAAGGTTTGCTCATATCCCAAATGGTGCTCAGCCTCCAATTGCCTTTCACGGTATTCCTGCAGGTTTATCTCACTTCTTCACGTCGGGTGATGGGCGTATATGCCAATAGCCGTTGGAGCGCATTCGTGCTGTACGCCATAGCGTGTGTAGTGACCGCACTCAATGTGATGTTGTTGTTTAAAATTTAATGTATGGAACTTGAAGACAGAGTGAGGCAGGCCGTAGCGATGTTTATGAGCGGCTACAACTGCTGCCAGTCCGTGGTGGTGCCCTTTGCCGATATGTATGGCTATACGCGTGAACAAGCTTTGCACATGTCCGCCTCCTTTGGTGCGGGCATCGGGCGTATGCGCTTGACGTGTGGAGCCGCGTGCGGCCTTTTCATGCTGGCTGGGCTGGAAAAATGTGCCATCGAAGGGAGCGACCGTGCAAGTAAGTCCGCCAACTATGCTTTGGTGCAGCAACTGGCCGCGGAGTTCAAGCGTAGGAACGGAACCTTGACATGTGCCGAATTGCTGGGTATTCGGAAATCTGATGTGCAGGCGTCAGACCCCGTCGCTTCCGAGCGTACTCCCCAATATTACGCCAAACGTCCCTGTCCTCATATGGTGGAATGTGCCGCTTCCATTTGGGCGGAACATCTCCGCACTAAGAGCCGGGAACAAGAAAAATAAGGGTACATATGCTGCTTTTTCTTACATCCGAAGGAAAAAACAACCTAACAATGTACTATATAACATAAAAATACCTATCTTTGTACCCAAAATAAAACCTTAACATGCTACATGCGTGAGGTTCGATTTTTAAAAGCATGTCTAACTAAAATTTTAGAATGAAAATGTTGAAAGAAAAAGCAGGTGAAAATGCCGGTAAAATCTGGAATGCCTTGAACGGTACCGAAGGCTTGACGGCCAAACAAATCAAGAAAGCGACCAAGCTTATAGACAAAGACCTTTACCTGGGCTTTGGATGGCTCTTGAGAGAGGACAAGATTTCCGTAGAGGAAGTAGAAGGCGAATTGTTCGTGAAGTTGAGTTGATAAGGTAAGCCGGAGAAAAAGAATTTAAGATGCGTCGGATGCCACATAAAGAAGTGTGCATGCGGCGCCTCTCTTTTTTATATGATAGATTTTGCGTATCTTTGTCCCCACTTTTATATACATATACTGACCAAAATGAAGCATATACGCAACTTTTGCATCATAGCGCACATCGACCATGGCAAATCCACCCTGGCCGACCGTCTGCTGGAATTTACAAAAACCATACAAATCACCGAAGGGCAGATGCTGGACGACATGGACCTGGAGCGTGAACGGGGCATTACTATCAAGAGCCATGCCATACAGATGGAGTACACTTACAAGGGCGAGAAATACATACTGAACCTTATTGACACACCGGGACACGTGGACTTCTCTTACGAAGTGTCGCGCTCCATAGCTGCGTGCGAGGGCGCATTGCTCATCGTGGATGCTACGCAAGGAGTGCAGGCCCAGACAATCTCGAACCTCTATATGGCCATCGAACATGATTTGGAAATTATTCCTGTGGTGAACAAGTGCGATATGGTCAATGCCATGCCTGAGGAAGTGGAGGACGAAATCGTAGAACTCCTGGGGTGCAGGCATGAGGAAATTATACGCGCCAGCGGAAAGACCGGCATGGGAGTAGAGGAAATACTCAATGCTGTGGTAGAGCGTATCCCATGTCCCACGGGCGATGAGGAAGCTCCCCTGCAGGCGCTCATCTTTGACTCCGTGTTCAACTCCTTCCGGGGCATCATCGCCTACTTCAAGATAGAGAACGGTGTCATACGTACAGGTGATAAAGTGAAATTCTTTAATACGGGGAAAGAATACGAGGCTGATGAGATTGGTGTGCTTAAGATGGACATGGTGCCCCGTCCAGAACTCCGTACGGGCGATGTGGGCTATATCATCTCTGGTATAAAGACCTCTAAAGAGGTAAAAGTAGGCGACACAATCACACACATAGCTCGTCCTTGTACGGAGGCTATAGCCGGATTTGAAGAAGTGAAACCCATGGTCTTTGCGGGTGTGTATCCTATAGATGCTGAGGATTTTGAGGATCTGCGCTCATCGCTGGAGAAGCTTCAGTTGAACGACGCTTCCCTTACCTTCCAGCCCGAGTCCTCGCTGGCGCTGGGCTTCGGTTTCAGGTGCGGATTTTTGGGACTGCTCCATATGGAGATTGTGCAGGAACGCTTGGATCGTGAGTTCGACATGAATGTCATTACCACTGTGCCAAACGTGTCTTACAATGTTTACGACAAGCAAGGGCATGTCATAGAGGTGCACAACCCCGGTTCCATGCCCGACATTACAATGATAGACCACATTGAGGAGCCCTACATACGCGCCTCTGTCATCACTACCACGGACTACATAGGTCCCATCATGACCCTTTGTCTGGGTAAACGGGGCGAACTGGTGAAGCAAGAGTACATTTCCGGTAATCGGGTGGAAATCTATTACGACATGCCTCTTGGTGAAATTGTGATAGACTTCTACGACAAACTGAAAAGTATCTCCAAGGGCTATGCCTCCTTCGACTATCATCCCAATGGCTTCCGTCCTTCCAAGCTTGTCAAACTCGACATCCTGCTTAATGGCGAGCCCGTGGACGCTCTTTCCACGTTGACTCATTTCGACAATGCCTACGAGTTGGGACGCCGCATGTGCGAGAAGCTAAAGGAACTTATTCCCCGTCAGCAGTTCGAGATAGCCATACAGGCCGCCATAGGTGCCAAAATCATTGCGCGCGAAACCATCAAGGCCGTGCGTAAGGATGTTACCGCCAAATGCTATGGAGGCGACATCAGCCGCAAACGCAAACTTCTTGAAAAGCAGAAGCGGGGTAAAAAGCGCATGAAGCAGATAGGTAACGTTGAAGTGCCTCAAAAAGCTTTCCTTGCCGTGCTGAAATTAGACTAAAAGAATTTTCGGAATTTCTTCATAGTTTTCCGTCGGTTGATGTGATGTCAACCGACGTTTTTTCTTTTTGTTCCTGCAGATAGAAATAGTTAATCTACTATATTGGGGGCAGACCGGAAAACCTGTTGCAAAAGTATTCAAGGATAAATGGCAAAGTATCATTGGATAAATGCCCAACTATCCAATAATACTTCGGCGGATAACCAATGATAGTCAGACCGCTGCCGTAAGTTTGTGTGTAATTTGCTCAATATCTCAATTTTTTATGTTACTTTTGTGCCCGATTTTTAGGAAAATGCCGTTTCGTGCGGCCGTGTATTCCAGGATTAAACCACGTAAAAAACAGGAATTTATGAAACAAAGCGTATCCGTATCGTTTATGCTGATGGGCATCTTGTTCAACGTATGTCTCATTGCAGCCAATCTTCTTGAAACTAAAGTTATCCAAGTGGGTGACTTGACCGTAACCGCGGGGTTGCTGGTGTTTCCCGTATCTTATATCATTAACGATTGCATCTCTGAGGTGTGGGGCTTCCGTAAGGCAAGGCTCATCATTTGGAGCGGTTTTGCCATGAACTTCTTTGTGGTAGCCTTGGGGATGGTGGCCGTCGCCTTGCCCTCCGCATCTTTTTGGGAGGGAGAGGAGCATTTCAACTTTGTTTTCGGCATGGCGCCGCGCATTGTGGTAGCCAGTCTGTTGGCCTTCCTTGTCGGGTCCTTCCTTAACGCTTATGTCATGAGCCGTATGAAGATAGTCAGCCAGGGGAAACGTTTCGCCTGGCGTGCCATTGCTTCAACTGTTGTGGGTGAGACGGCTGATTCGCTTATCTTTTTCCCGATTGCTTTTGGCGGGGTGATAGTCTGGCCGGAGCTGTTGGTGATGATGGGCGTCCAGGTTATCTTGAAGTCGCTTTATGAGGTCATTATTTTACCCGTGACTATGCAGGTGGTACGTGCCGTGAAGCGCATTGACGGGAATGACGTGTACGATGAAGACGTTTCATATAAGTTTTGGAAAATAAATGAGATATGAATAAAGACTCTGCTTTGGTGGTGTTCAGCGGAGGGCAGGACTCCACCACATGCCTGTTTTGGGCAAAACGTAAATTTAAGAAAGTGTATGCCTTGAGCTTCCGCTACAGTCAGAAGCATGAGCGAGAGGTTGATTTGGCACGCGCCATTGCCGGGAAGGCCGATGTGGACTTTGGCGTGATGGACGTGCCGCTCATCGGACAGTTGGGACATAATGCGTTGACTGACTCTTCCGTTCCGATGGACGAACGGATACCGGACGGAGCTGTCTGTCCAAATACATTCGTGCCAGGGCGCAATCTGTTCTTTCTGAGCATGTCCGCCGTCTATGCACGGGAGCGGGGCGTCAATCACTTAGTGACAGGCGTGTCACAAACTGACTTCAGCGGATATCCCGATTGCCGCGATTCGTTCATCAAGTCACTTAACGTAACGCTGAACCTCGCCATGGATGAACAGTTTGTCATCCATACACCTTTGATGTGGTTGGACAAGGCAGAGACGTGGGCGTTGGCAGATGAATTAGGTGTGCTTGACTTAGTGCGCCACGAGACGCTGACTTGCTACAACGGCATCCCTGGTGACGGATGTGGACATTGTCCGGCCTGTAGGCTGCGTCGGGAGGGTTTGGAAAAGTATTTGTTGACGAAGGATGAAAAACTAAGAATGAAGAATTATGAGTGAAGAACTGAGAGCCCATCTGTCTTTGTTGGGACACAAGACTGAGTATAAGCAAGACTATGCTCCCGAAGTGTTGGAAGCCTTTGATAACAAGCATCCGGAGAACGATTATTGGGTGCGGTTCAACTGCCCGGAGTTCACCAGCCTGTGCCCCATTACGGGCCAGCCGGATTTTGCAGAGATACGCATCAGCTATATACCGGACGTGAAGATGGTGGAGAGTAAAAGTTTGAAACTCTACCTCTTTAGTTTCCGTAATCACGGAGCCTTTCATGAAGATTGTGTGAACATTATTATGAAGGATCTCATCCGGCTGATGAAACCCAAGTACATCGAAGTGACGGGATTTTTTACGCCACGTGGAGGTATCTCCATCTATCCATATGCCAACTACGGTTGCCCGGGCACAAAGTACGAACGCATGGCGGAGCAGAGGTTGATGAATAGGGAGTAAATCTTTCCAGAAACGTAAACACTAAACACCCCGCTTCTGTCGTGTTTCAGAAACGGGGTGAAAATGGTAAAACGGAATCAATTGTTTTCCGGACGGAGCTTGCGCACTGTCACGGCCGTTTGCCACATCTCGCTTTCGCGCAAGGCTTTCAGCTCGGCATTCAGCTTCTCGCGATAGTCGGGCTGCGAGTTGCTGTCGATGGAGATTTGGGCCTCGTTACCGGTCTCCACGCTGTGGTAGAGTTTCTCCATGACGGGCTTGATGGCATCGTGGAAGGGTCCCATCCAGTCGAGCGCGCCGCGTTGTGCCGTTGTGGAGCAGTTGGCATACATCCAGTCCATCCCGTTCTTGGCGAAGAGGGGCATCAGCGACTGAGTCAGCTCTTCTACCGTTTCGTTGAAGGCTTCGCTGGGCGTATGTCCGTGCTCACGCAACACTTCGTATTGGGCCAGTAGCAGGCCTTGGATGGCGCCCATCAGCGAGCCACGCTCACCGGTCAGGTCGGAGTAAACCTCGCGTTTGAAAGTTGTCTCGAACAGATAGCCCGAACCGATGCCGATGCCGAATGCCAACGTGCGGTCGGTGGCACGTCCCGTAGCGTCCTGATAAACGGCATACGAGGAGTTCAGCCCGCGGCCTTCGAGGAACATGGTGCGCAGCGATGTACCGCTCCCCTTCGGGGCTACCATAATCACGTCGATATCGGCGGGCGGAATGATGTTCGTACGTTCCTTGTAGGTGATACCGAAGCCGTGGCTGAAGTACAAGGCTTTGCCGGGCGTCAGGTATTGCTTGATTTGGGGCCATACGGCAATTTGGGCGGCATCGCTGAGCAGCATGCAGACGATGGTACCCTTCTGGGCAGCCTCTTCGATGCTGAACAAGGTTTCGCCGGGTACCCATCCGTCGGCCACGGCTTTGTCGTACGTCTTGCCCGGGCGCTGGCCTACGATGACATTGAAACCGTTGTCACGCAGATTGCAGGCCTGTCCGGGGCCCTGTACGCCATAGCCCAGTACGGCGATTGTCTCATCTTTCAGTATCTCGCGAGCTTTCTCCAAGGGAAACTCTTCACGTGTGATGACGTTCTCCATCACACCTCCAAAATTCATTTGTGCCATTTTCTTTTTATTTTAGTTAGTATTTAATCATAATCATTCGTCTCTGTAAAGGGCTTCTTCTTCCGGACCCGAGATAGAATCATTGCCAATGATTGTTGGAATCATCCCCAATGATTGTAGGAATCATTGCCAATGATTCTATACCATGTCTCAGACAAAGGTTACCGAAGCCCGACATACGGGTTCCTCTCCTTCCGTACCTTTCTTCCTTATCTCTACGGCATATCGTCCGTCTTCCTCCTCATCGATATAGAAAGACAGGAGGTCACCGTAGTAACTCTCGGCCACGTAGGCAATCTCGAAGCGGCGCACACGCCGTGTCCGGTAGAAGTCGAGCGGGAAGAGGTCGAGGATGTGCTCGATGTAGCGGATGCTGTTCACGTGCCCGTTGACATCGATGTCGCTGTATCTGGCGCGCAGGGTGCAGGCGGTTTCCGTAGACTTCACCTTGATGCGCGACGGCTTCTCGATGGGGCAAGGCTCGTCGCAGATGTAGTCGGTGATGCTTCCCCCATGCATCTCCAGCAGGTCGACGGGGCGGCGGGTGCTCATGTTAATCATGGCCCATACGGAGCGGGCATATCCGATGCGGCGTCCGTCCTTGTCGACAACGGCAAAGTTGCGGTCGGTGAAGAGTCGGTAAACGTTCTCCACCCACGTCTGCACGCTGAAGTCTTCGTACTGGCGGGGCATTTCGTCCATTTCGATGGCCAGTCGGGACAGCACCCACGTGTAGTTGTCCTCGTTCAGTGTGGCCATACCGAAACCTCGTTCGGTGGCATGGAAGCCGGCGCAGTTGAGCAGGTGGTTGCCCAATACGCCCAATGTCAACCTTCCGGTAAAATCTACATGGAAAGGCTCGGCCACAAACCGGTAGTTTCCTATCTTGTTCATACAGCCTCCTTTTTACTTGCCTCATATTTCGCCTTCCGTTCGGCCAGGTACTCGTTGACGCGCTCAAAGCAGCTGGTGGTGATGGCCACACGTCCCGAGCGCACAAACTGAAGCACGCACCCGAATGCCTGCAACTCCTCGTAGAGGTGAGTGATGTCATCGCTCATGCCGTTCATCTCCACGATGGAGAAGACGGGATTGACCTCCACGATGCGGGCATGGTTCTTACGTATCACTTTGGAAACCTCGGGTATCTGTTCCAAGGTAGGTGTAGTGAGTTTGTAGAGCGCTATCTCATGCTGGTAGATTTCATCATCCGTGAAATAGTGCGCCTGTATGACGTCAATCTTCTTGGTAATCTGCTTCACCACTTTTTCGATGGTGTCCGGGTCGGTCCAGGCGGTGATGGTGTATTTGTGCACGCCCGCGATGGATGAAGCGGATACGTTCAGGCTTTCGATGTTGATTTGCCTGCGTGTGAACACCGCCGTCACCTGGTTGAGCAAGCCGGCGAAGTTCTCTGAATGAACGATGATGGTATATAATGTCTTGTCCATAGTCTGTATCGTTTAGCATTCCAACAACATTTGGTTCACTGAGCCGCCCGGCGGCGTCATCGGCATGACGTTGCCTTCTTCTTCCACACACGCTTCGAGCAGGAAAGGTCCGTTGGTGGCCAGCATCTCGCGGATGGCGTCTGCCAGCTCAGCGCGCTCCATGACGCGGCGTGAAGGAATGCCATAAGCCGCCGCAATCTGCATATAGTCGGGGTTGAGCATGGGTGTGAACGAGTAGCGGCGGTTGAAGAACATGGCCTGCCACTGGCGCACGTTGCCCAGGTAGTTGTTGTTGAGCAATATCATCTTGACAGGAGCCTGCTGCTCCATCACGGTGCCCAACTCCTGCAGGTTCATCTGCAAGCCACCGTCACCCATAAAGACGCAGACGGTGCGGTCCGGTCGTCCGAAGGTAGCCCCAATGGCGGCGGGAAGGCCGAAGCCCATGGTGCCCAACCCTCCTGAGGTGACAATGCTGCGCTCGCGGGTAAACTTGAAGTAGCGTGCGGACATCATCTGGTTCTGTCCCACATCGGTCACGAGGATGGCTTCATGGCCGGTGGCTTCACTTACCGCACGCACCACTTCGCCCATGCTCAGTTCGCGGGTCGTGCGGTGGAGTTCGGGGCGAATGACCTTCTCCTCTTCCACTTCTTCATAGGTGCGGAAGCTGTCGAGCCATTCTTGGTGCGTGGCGGGATGCAACAGTTCCGTCACGGCGGCCAGCGTCTCCTTGCAGTCGCCCAGCACGGCCACGTCTACTTGGATGTTCTTGTTGATTTCGGCGGGGTCGATATCGAAGTGGATGATTTTAGCCTGAGGAGCATAGGTCGCTACATTGCCCGTCACACGGTCGTCGAAGCGCATGCCCACGGCAATCAGTACGTCGCACTTGTTGGTGTTGATGTTCGGCCCGAGGTTGCCGTGCATGCCCAGCATTCCTTTATTAAGCGGGTGGTCAGTAGGCAGTGCCGACAAGCCCATCAAGGTGCAGCCTGCGGGCAATCCGGCTTTTTCGATAAAAGTGCGGAGTTCCTTCTGCGCATGTCCCAACTCGACACCTTGCCCTACCAATACCAGCGGACGTTCGGCCTGATTGATGAGGTCGGCTGCCTGGCGAATGCTTTCGGGGTCGGTATCCGGCACGGGCATATAGCTACGGATGAAGTCCACCGTCATCGGGGCATACTCCATCTTGTCCGTTTGCGCGTTTTTGGCGAAGTCCAGCACCACAGGTCCCGGTCTTCCGCTACGGGCGATGTAGAAAGCCCGTGCTACAGCCCATGGCACGTCTTCGGCACGGCGTATCTGGTAGCTCCATTTGGAAATAGGTTGCGTTACGCCTACCAAGTCCACTTCCTGAAAAGCGTCTGTCCCCAGGAATCCTGTGCCTACCTGTCCGGCTATGACTACGATGGGCGTACTGTCTATCATGGCGTCGGCTATGCCCGTGATGGTGTTCGTGGCTCCCGGTCCGCTGGTGACTAAGCACACGCCCACTTCACCCGATACACGGGCAAAACCTTGCGCGGCATGGGTGGCGCCTTGTTCGTGGCGTACCAGGATGTGGTTTAACGTATCGCGATGGTCGTAGAGCGCGTCAAACACAGGCATGATGCTTCCACCCGGGTAACCGAATATCGTTTTTACTCCTTCATGCTCCAGCGAACGCATCAGGGCTTCCGCTCCTGTAATTATATCTTTCATACTATAATATTAATTAAGAATGAAGAATTTCCCTGCGGCATCCCTGAGATTTCTTCATTCTTCATTATTAGTTCTTCATTTAATCTATGATTCTCACGGCTCCCTTGTCGGCCGAGCTGACCATGGCAGCGTATGCCTTCAAGGATTTCGACACCTCACGTTGACGAGTAATCGGTGCCATAGGTCGTGCAGCCAGTTCGGCATCAGTCAGCTTCACGTTGATGCTGCGGTTCGGGATGTCTATTTCAATGAGGTCACCGTCCTGCACCTTACCAATGTTTCCTCCGGCCGCCGCTTCGGGCGAGATGTGTCCGATGCTCAGTCCCGATGTGCCGCCGCTGAAGCGTCCGTCGGTAATCAAGGCGCACTCTTTGCCCAAGTGGCGCGATTTGATGTACGAAGTAGGATAAAGCATCTCCTGCATACCCGGTCCTCCCTTCGGACCCTCGTAGATGATGACCACCACATCGCCACTCTGCACCTTGCCTCCCAGGATGCCTTCGCAGGCGGCTTCCTGCGAATCGAAAACCTTGGCGGGGCCACTGAATTTCCAGATGCTTTCGTCCACACCGGCTGTTTTCACTACGCAACCGTCCTGTGCGATGTTTCCCTTCAGCACGGCCAAACCTCCGTCTTTGCTGTAGGCATGAGCCAAGTCGCGGATGCAACCGTTGGCACGGTCGGTGTCATACTCCTTATAGTAATTGTCTTGCGAGCCCATTTCTAAATTGAATTTTCCACCGGGAGCGCTGGCATACTTCTTCAATGCTTTCTTGCATACATTCGGGCTGGTGATGTCATATTGGTCGATGGCTTCAGCCAGTGTCAGGCCATCCACCCGCTTCACACCGGTATCTACCAAGCCTCCTTTAGCCAATTCGCCCATAATGGCAAGGATACCTCCGGCACGGTTCACATCCTGCACGTGGTATTTCTGCGTATTGGGAGCTACTTTACACAAACAAGGCGTCCGGCGCGACAGCATGTCGATATCATCCATCTTGAAGTCCGCACCGGCTTCGTTGGCCACAGCCAGCAGATGAAGCACCGTGTTGGTGGAGCCGCCCATGGCAATATCCAATGTCATGGCATTCAGGAAAGCCTGACGGGTAGCGATGCTGCGCGGGAGGACACTTTCATCCCCTTCTTCATAATATTTATAGGCATTTTCCACAATCAGCTTGGCTGCATCCTTGAAAAGTTTCTTCCGGTTTTCATGGGTAGCCACGATGGTGCCATTCCCTGGCAAAGCCAAGCCAATAGCTTCGCAAAGACAGTTCATAGAGTTCGCGGTGAACATGCCCGAACAGCATCCACACGTAGGACAGGCATGCCGTTCAATCTGTGCCACGTCCTCATCGCTGACCGATGTGTCGGCCGACTGAATCATGGCGTCTATCAGGTCCAGGTGGCGTCCGTTCCACTCACCGGCTTCCATCGGTCCGCCCGATACAAACACCGTGGGAATGTTCAACCGCATGGCCGCCATCAGCATGCCCGGTGTAATCTTGTCACAGTTACTGATGCACACCATGGCGTCTGCCTTATGGGCATTGACCATATACTCCACGCTGTCGGCGATGATGTCGCGTGAGGGCAGCGAGTAGAGCATGCCGTCGTGCCCCATGGCGATTCCGTCATCAATGGCAATGGTATTGAACTCCGCCGCAAAACAGCCCAGTTTCTCTATCTCCTTCTTCACCAGCTGTCCCACTTCATGCAAGTGTACATGACCCGGCACAAACTGCGTGAACGAATTGACCACGGCTATGATGGGCTTCCCCATCTGTTCCTTCTTCATTCCATTGGCCGTCCACAGGGCACGGGCTCCCGCCATGCGGCGGCCTTCGGTACTCGACAAGCTACGTAACTGCTTTTTCATCTTCTTCATCTCCTTTTAAGAAAAAAGCCTCTCCCACTTTGGTGAGAAAGGCTGAACTTATATCTTTTCAACTGACACATACATGCACGAACCTTTCTCACGCTCTTGATTCCAAGACCACGACGCGAATAATATGCAGGACTGCCAGGTTAATGGATGTATGGTTCATCATAATTTCTCTGTTAAACGTATTAATTATGCCGCAAAGGTAAGTGCTTTTTTATAATTACCAAACAATTTGAAGAAAAAAATGATGTTTATGCTGTAATTTGAAACTTTTGGTCGATTAAACACTACAGTTTATTATAAAAACATTCTGTATATCAATTGTCCCGACCCATCTGGCATACATCATTGAATATCAGCGGCTATTCATTTTAAAAGGTACAAGTCGTATTCTGACAATTAAACGAAGTCGAAAAGAAAATGTAAGGTGTTTACATTCAATGGCTTTCGCTCATGGTCTTGTACCGCTTTTTTCAGTCTTTTTGTGAAATGTCCTTTGCCATGTACAAAACATTGATAGACAAAGAATTTCACCGCATATGTTGCAGAACGCTTGATTAGTTTCGCAAAGATAATGTTTTTCTTGTAAATCCATGATTATTACTCAAATAAATTTGTTACTTTTGCTGTGAGTAAAAGTTTTCATCGCATTGAGTAAAATGTAACAGTATGTATAAACGAGCAGAATATCAGTTGATTACAGAACGCATGAAAGAGCCTCGTAGGTTCATTCAGGTCGTTATGGGTGCCCGGCAGATAGGAAAATCAACGGTGGTCAAACAGGTGCTGAAAGATTTGGATATGCCTTACCAGTTCTTTTCTGCCGACAATGTACCTGCCACGAACAGTGCTTGGATTTCTGATTGTTGGGCGGCTGTGCGAAGCTTGAAGGAGAGCAAAGGCTGGGGAAGCGTTATTCTTGTAATTGATGAGATACAGAAGATTGCCAACTGGAGTGAGGTTGTGAAAAAGGAGTGGGACGATGATACGTTCCATGATCGCGACATTAAGGTCTTGATTTTAGGAAGCAGTCGTGTACTGTTGGAAAAGGGATTGTCTGAGTCATTGGCTGGGCGATTCGAAGAAATACGCATGAGCCATTGGAGCTATCAGGAAATGAAGGAATGCTTCGGTTTCTCGCTTGACCAATATATGTTTTACGGAGGCTATCCCGGTGCGGCTACTTTGATAGGCGATGAAGACCGCTTCAGCCAATACATCCAGTCGGCTATCATTGAGGCGACCATCAATAAGGACATTCTGATGGATACGCCGATAAGTAAACCTGCCTTGCTTCGTCAGACCTTTGAGTTGGGCGCTGCTTATTCGGGCGAATTGCTTTCATTGAACAAGATGCTTGGCTCACTTCAAGATGCAGGGAACACGGTGACATTGGCAGGCTATATCAATCTGTTGGACGAAAGTGGATTGCTTTGCGGCCTCCAAAAGTTCAGCGTGGATATGGCAAGGCGGCGTGCTAGTATTCCTAAGTTGCAGGTATATAACAATGCGTTGAAGATGGTGTATAGCCCGTTGACCTTTGAACAGGCGATACTCAACCGCAAGGCATGGGGGCGAATTTTTGAATCGGGCATCGGTGCCTATTTGGTAAGCCAATCCTTCGTACATCGTTTTGAAGTATTCTATTGGCGTGAACGGGATGATGAAGTCGATTTCGTTTTGCGCAAGAAAGGTTCGGTGGTAGCCATTGAGGTGAAAAGCAATGCGGAAAAAAGGACGGACGGGTTGGATAAATTCCGCAAACTTTTCAATCCGCAAGCGACGTTTATCGTAGGTGATGGTGGTATTAGTGCGGAGGATTTCCTTTCGATGGATTTGAGGAAGTTGTTTTAAAAGGAAAACTTTTGTCTAAAGAGTTAAAATAATATTTAGAATGAAAGCAATAGGATTATGGGTGATTAAGAAGTGTTTTGTGATATATGTAAAAATAAATTAGTATAAAAGTGTCTTGGATTATAGTAGTCATTTTAATTAATATTTGAATATGAGTTATAAAGATTCTACCCTTTGGAAAGAAGCATTTAATGATAAATACGAACATACTGTTTTAAGGGAAAGATTAATTAATGTATTTGAAATAGCACATAGTAACGCATCATTTCTTCTTGATAAAATCAGAATAGATTTTCCTTCATTGACAATACATGATATAACTCATGTTGATAGCCTTTGGCAAGTTGCAAGTATAATTGCAGGGGAGGATTATCAATTAAATCCTTTGGAAGGTTTTATTTTAGGATGTTCATTTTTAATACATGATGCAGCATTGTCTTACTCTGTGTGGTGATAAATGTACTAAAATCTGTTAAGTCCGCTGGTGCAGCTTTTCTAATGGAATGAAAGCCACTAAATTTGCAAGAAAAGCCATATGCTGCTAAGTCAATTTGAAGGTCGTTTTCCGACGGAAGAATC
>CASENS010000015.1 GCA_949289345.1 uncultured Bacteroides sp. | reverse complement strand
CTTCCCATTCCGAACAGAGCAGTTAAGCCCGGCCGCGCCGATGGTACTGCGTAAGAGTGGGAGAGTAGGTAGCCGCCGTTTTTCCTTGAAGGGTCCCTCCAGCGTGAGATATGCGGGAGGGACCCTTCTTTTTTATGCTTATGTCACTTATGGGATCTTTGAGAGACAGTTTAAATATTTGCATGGTTGGCCTGCTGATATTGACATCTGGAATAGCTATAGCATTATCCTTTGTTTAATTCAAAGCGCTTCTTAAGAAGTTGTTGGAAGGGGAGCGTTTGTTCTTTCTTGCATATTCCCCATTCATTACGGAAATATTTCTTTAATCCCTTGCTAAATCGGTTGATTTCCTCTATTTTTGCAACAAAAAAGTATGCTTAAGGTCGAATGAAGCTGTTTTTTACTATTAAATAATTTAAATTCAATCATTTATGTGGTTAAGTAATTCATCTGTAGGAAGGAAAGTGGTGATGAGCGTTACGGGAATCGCCCTTGTCCTGTTTCTGACATTTCACATGGCGATGAACCTTGTTGCGTTGGTTTCGGCCGAGGGTTACAACATGGTTTGTGAGTTCCTGGGCGCTAATTGGTATGCGGTTGCAGCGACATTAGTGCTGGCTGTATTATTTGTCATTCATCTTATTTATGCTTTCTGGTTGACAATGCAGAATCGTAAAGCGCGTGGTGTTGAACGTTATGCTGTTACGGAAAGACGAAAAGAAGTGGAATGGGCATCGCAAAACATGCTTGTATTAGGTATTATTGTATTTGTGGGTTTGGCTTTGCATTTAGTGCATTTTTGGTCTAAAATGATGTTGCCGGAGTTGGTTCATGACATGGGTGGTCAGGCTAATACTTTGACATTGGCATATGCAGCTAATGGTGTATATCATATTGAGAATACGTTTAGCAATATTGCAAATGTAGTGTTGTATTTGGTATGGTTGGCAGCCTTATGGTTCCACTTGACTCATGGTTTTTGGAGCGCTATGCAAACATTGGGTTGGAATAATAAGACATGGATTAGCCGTTGGCAATGTATTTCTAACATTTACTCAACTATCGTAGTTCTGTGCTTTGCGTTAGTTGTTGTTGTCTTTTACATCAAATCGCTGCTGTAAGGGCTGGTATTGTTGAGTTATTGATTATAAACGACTAAATTGTAATTACATTATGACTAAAATAGATTCAAGAATACCGGAAGGTCCGGTAGCAGAGAAATGGACGAACTATAAAGCCCATCAAAAATTAGTGAATCCTGCCAATAAACGCCGTTTGGATATTATTGTAGTAGGTACAGGTCTGGCGGGTGCCAGTGCGGCCGCATCGCTTGGTGAAATGGGTTTCAAAGTTTTTAATTTTTGTATACAGGATTCTCCGCGTCGTGCGCACTCTATTGCTGCACAAGGCGGTATTAATGCGGCTAAGAATTATCAGAATGACGGTGACTCTGTTTACCGTTTGTTTTATGATACGGTGAAGGGAGGGGACTATCGTGCTCGCGAAGCTAATGTTTATCGTTTGGCTGAGGTATCGAACAATATCATAGACCAATGTGTGGCACAAGGGGTTCCTTTTGCTCGCGAATATGGTGGTACGTTGGCCAACCGCTCGTTTGGTGGTGCGCAGGTATCCCGTACCTTTTATGCAAAAGGCCAGACAGGACAGCAATTGTTGCTGGGCGCTTATTCAGCGTTGAGCCGTCAAGTTGCTGCAGGTACTGTAAAGCTGTACACTCGCTACGAAATGCAGGATGTTGTCATCATTGATGGCCGTGCACGTGGTATTATTGCGAAGAATTTGGTAACAGGTAAATTAGAGCGTTTTGCAGCTCATGCCGTGGTTATTGCTACCGGTGGTTATGGTAATACTTATTTCTTGTCTACCAATGCCATGGCTTGCAACTGTTCCGCAGCGATGGCTTGCTATCGTAAAGGCGCTTGGTTTGCTAATCCCGCATATGTTCAAATTCACCCGACTTGTATCCCTGTACATGGAGACAAACAGTCAAAACTGACGTTGATGTCCGAGTCTTTGCGTAACGATGGTCGTATCTGGGTGCCGAAGAAATTGGAAGATGCCAAGAAGCTGCAGGAAGGTACGCTTCAAGGTAAGGATATTCCCGAAGAGGATCGCGACTACTATTTGGAGCGTCGTTATCCGGCTTTTGGAAACCTTGTGCCGCGTGACGTGGCCAGTCGTGCCGCTAAAGAGCGTTGTGACAAAGGTTATGGCGTAAATAATACCGGCTTGGCTGTATTCCTTGATTTTTCTGAAGCAATTCAACGTTTGGGTAAGGATGTAGTAGCTCAACGTTATGGTAATCTCTTCGATATGTATGAAGAAATTACAGACGTGAGTCCGTATGAAAATCCGATGATGATTTATCCGGCTATCCACTATACAATGGGGGGCATTTGGGTAGATTATGAACTGATGACCAGTATCAAAGGTTTGTTCGCTATCGGTGAATGTAACTTCTCCGACCACGGTGCTAACCGTTTGGGTGCTTCCGCATTGATGCAAGGTCTGGCTGACGGGTATTTCGTATTGCCATATACTATTCAGAATTATTTGGCCGACCAGATAACAGTGCCTCGTTTCTCGACCGATTTGCCTGAATTCGCTGAAGCCGAAAAGGCGGTTCAAGCTAAGATTGATCATTTGATGGGCATTAAGGGTAAGAAATCTGTAGATTCTATCCATAAGGAATTGGGCCACGTGATGTGGGAATATGTGGGTATGGGTCGTACGGCTGAAGGCTTGAAGACAGGTTTGGCTAAGCTGAAAGAAATCCGTAAAGAGTTTGAGACCAATCTATTTATTCCGGGCAGTAAGGAAGGCATGAATGTTGAGCTTGACAAAGCCATCCGTCTGAATGATTTCATCACGATGGGTGAGTTGATTGCATACGATGCTTTGAACCGTAACGAGTCTTGTGGCGGTCACTTCCGCGAAGAGTATCAGACCGAGGAAGGAGAAGCCAAGCGTGATGACGAAAACTACTTCTATGTAGCTTGTTGGGAGTATCAAGGCTCTGATGATAAGGCACCTGAACTGTTGAAAGAACCGTTGGTGTACGAAGCCATAAAGGTACAGACTCGTAATTACAAGAGCTAATCGGGAAGTTGAACAATTAAAGAATTAAAGAAAATGGATAAAAATATATCATTTACACTGAAGATATGGCGTCAAGCCGGACCGAAAGCCAAAGGCGCTTTTGAGACCTATCAGATGAAAGACATCCCCGGCGATACTTCCTTCTTGGAAATGCTGGATATTCTGAATGAGCAACTGATTTCAGAAGGCAAGGAACCTGTCGTATTTGATCATGACTGCCGTGAAGGTATCTGCGGTATGTGCTCACTTTATATCAACGGACATCCGCACGGGCCCGCACAAGGAGCTACGACCTGTCAGATTTACATGCGCCGTTTCAACGATGGCGATACAATAACTGTAGAGCCTTGGCGCTCTGCCGGTTTCCCGGTTATCAAGGACTTGATGGTGGATCGTACAGCATACGACAAGATTATGCAGGCCGGTGGTTATGTCAGCGTGAATACCGGTGCGCCTAAAGACGCCAATGCCATTTTGATTCCGAAAACTATTGCAGACGAAGCTATGGATGCAGCTAGCTGCATTGGTTGTGGCGCTTGTGTGGCAGCTTGTAAGAATGGTTCGGCTATGTTGTTCGTTTCGGCCAAGGTCAGTCAGCTGAACCTGTTGCCCCAAGGTAAGCCTGAAGCGTTGCGTCGTGCCAAGGCTATGCTTGCAAAGATGGATGAATTGGGATTTGGTAACTGTACCAATACGCGTGCTTGCGAAGCTGAGTGCCCTAAGAATGTTTCCATAAGCAATATTGCGCGCTTGAACCGAGACTTTATCCGTGCTAAACTGAAAGATTGATTGTTTGGGGCAATCAGATAATTGGATATTGTAATGAGCCGGCATTCTCTTTTAGGAGTTTGCCGGCTTTATTTGTTGCCTTTTTAATTTTGTGGGAATTACCAGAAAAATACGGTTGTAAAAGAGTCCTATATTTAATGTTCAAGTATCCTTGGATAAATGGCAAAGTATCCAATTATATTTGTACAGGAAACCAATGATATTTGAAGATAGTGTTTGTGGTATTGCGTGACCACATTATTACGGCTAGAGGCGAGGGAAAACTGAAAGGATTTGCGGAAAGTCGTGCAGAGGGAGAACGAAATGTTTTGGCGGTGTAGAACTTATGGCGTAAGGTGATTGGGAAGTGCTCTTGATTTGTTGATTCTCCCATGTTTCCGTGATTAGAGAAAAAGTCGTATCTTTGCACCATGTTTCTTTGGAAAAAGAGAAAACAATGAATCTGATAATCGACATAGGAAACACGGTGGCGAAAATTGCGGTGTTTGACGGTGAAGAACCGGCGGATATTGTATACGATTCTAACCAGACTTTGGAGCAGCTGGACAGGATGTGCGCCCGTTATCCGGTGAAGCGTGCCATTGTGGCTACGGTAGTGGATCTTACTAAGGAAGTGGAATGCCGCCTGCAGGCTTTACCTTGTCCGCTGTTGCGACTTGGCGCTGATACACCTTTGCCTGTAGAAAACCTTTACGAAACTCCCGGTACGCTGGGTTACGACCGTATGGCTGCCGTGGTGGGCGCATGTGCCAAAATGCCAGGGAAAGACATTCTGGTGATAGATGCAGGTACGTGCATTACTTATGAATTTGTAGACGCTGCCGGACGTTACCACGGGGGGAACATTTCTCCGGGGTTGCATATGCGTTTTAATGCTTTACATCGGTTTACGGGACGTCTGCCTTTAGTGGAAGCAGAAGGACGTCAGGAGTTCCTGGGAAAAAATACTGAAACTGCTATTCGGGCAGGTGTGTTGCAGGGGATTCGTTATGAAATAGAGGGTTATATTCGCAATATGAAGGACAAATATCCCGGACTTTTGGTTTTTTTAACGGGCGGTGACGAATTTTCTTTTGATACAAACATAAAAAGTATCATCTTTGCAGACAAATTTTTAGTGTTGAAAGGTTTAAACCGAATATTAGCTTATAATTATAATGATAGAATTTAGACAGGCGCTCTTGGTATTTCTGTTCTCGATAGTATCGGGAGCGGCTCTCGCCCAAAATAATACGAATTCGCCTTATACAAGGTACGGGTACGGACAACTTTCGGATGTTGGCTCGAGCAATAGTAAGGCTATGGGGGGCGTGGCATACGGATTACGGGATGGCTCGCAAGTGAATTTTGCCAATCCGGCTTCTTATACGGCGGTGGATTCCCTTACGTTTATATTTGATGGAGCTGTGTCGTTGCAGAATACAAACTTCAGTAACGGAACATTGAAACAGAACGCCAAAAACTCTAGTTTTGACTATGTCACTATGCAGTTTCGTTTGGCTCCATGGTGTGGTATGAGTGTTGGCCTTCTGCCTTATTCCAACGTCGGGTATAGCATGACGGAATATCGTGTGGATGAAGCATATCCGGAAAGTTCCAGTTCTGTTACTTATTCGGGTGACGGGGGATTACACCAATTATATGCAGGCGTAGGGTTTAAAATATTTAAAAATCTTTCGGTGGGCGCAAATTTTTCGTATCTTTGGGGTGATATCTCCCATACGACGTCTTTAAGGTTCCCCTCAGATGCCAACCAATTGCCTTATTCAAGGGTGTTGGGTGCTTCGCTAAAGAGCTATAAATTGGACTTTGGGGTACAATATACGCAAGTTTTGGGCAAGAAACATGCGTTGACCTTGGGAGCGATAGTGTCGCCGGGACATGATTTGAGCAATAGGACAAGTGTGGATATACAGGTCGGCAATCAGAATTCGGGAATAACTGCCAGTTCGCGTGATAGTGTGGCGACTTATGGCATACCTTTGACTTTGGGCGTCGGGCTGGCTTATGTATACGACAACCGGTTGACGGTAGGTGCGGACTTCATGCTCCAGCAGTGGGACAAAGTCTCATTTATGAATGCGGAGAACGCTTTCTCGTCGCGTACACGTATTGGTGTGGGAGCGGAATATATTCCTAATCCGATGGGGAGAAATTATTTGTCACTGGTTAAGTATCGCGTTGGAGCCTATTATTCGCAACCTTACTATAAAATAAATGGTATGCGGGCTGCTGATGAGTATGGAGTGTCCGGTGGCTTTGCTTTTCCCTTGATGCGTACGCGTTCACTTTTAAGTGTGACGGCTCAGTATGTGAGGATAAAAGGAAAACATCCTTCATTTTTGGATGAGAACACGTTGCGTATCAGCATTGGCATCACTTTCAATGAGCGCTGGTTCTTTAAGAGCCGGGTTGAGTGATACGAAGAATTTGGAAGATGAATAGACATATATTATAACTAAAATTTAAATACAATGAAAATTAAGACGCTCGTAGCGGTATTGCTCCTTTCGGGGGGGGCGGCCTGTGCTTACGCACAAAGTGACTGTAACGCCAACAGTAGTATTTCTCATGAGGCTGTAAAGGCCGGTAACTTTAAGGACGCTTATGCTCCTTGTATGGCAGTGTTGAAAGATTGTCCGACATTGCGCTATTACACTTATACGGATGCAAAAAAGATTTTGGAGAATTTTTTAAGGGGAATTAAAGATCGTAATTCTGCTGATTATCAGAAATATTTTAATGAACTGATGGGCGTGTATGACCAGGAGATGAAATATATTCCCGACTTCTTGGCTAAAGGTACCAAATTGAATTACGGAGTAGAAGGTGCTAAAGGACGTAAGGCTGTAGATTATTTGCAATATGCTCCGAAACCTGATGTCAAGCAGGCTTATGAATGGCTGAAAGTATCAGTGGAAGCTGAGAAACAGGAGTCTTTGGGCAGTAATCTGTTCTATTTCTTGGATTGTTCTATGCGTTTGGTCAAGGCAGACCCGAACCATACTGAACAGTTCTTTACAGACTACTTGAATGCTACGAAGTATGCGGATGACGCTATCGCAGCTGCTACGAAGGAGTCCACCAAGCAGAATATGACTAAGGTACGTGAAAATCTTGTCGCCATCTTTATTAATAGTGGTGTGGCCGATTGCGAATCGTTGCAAAACATTTATGGTCCGCAGGTGGAAGCCAATCAGAATGATTCTACTTTCTTGAAGAAAGCCATCAACGTGCTGAAGATGATGAAGTGTACGGAAAGTGACGCTTACTTCCAGGCTTCTTACTATATGTATAAAATTAACCCCACTGCTGACGCTGCTGTAGGTTGCGCTTATCAAGCCTATAAGAAAGGCGATTATGAAACAGCTGTGAAGTACTTTGAAGAGGCTTTGACTATGGAGACGGACAATGCCAAGAAAGCGGAAATGGCTTATGCCGCCGCAGGTGCTATGTTTGGCGCGAAACGTTATGCACAGGTGAAAAGCTATTGCTACAAAGCATTGGAATTTAATCCGGAGTTTGGTAATGCTTATATCCTGTTGGCGCAAGCTTACGGTTCAAACCCTCGCTGGAGCGATGAAGGTGCATTGAACAGATGTACATACTATGTCGTTCTTGACAAACTTCAGAGAGCTAAATCAGTAGATCCTTCTTTGGAGGAGCAGGCTAACGAGTTGATTCGTACTTATTCCGCTCATTTGCCCGAGAGTCAGGATCTTTTCATGTTGGGTTACAAAAAAGGCGACCGTATCACCGTTGGTGGCTGGATTGGCGAGTCTACGACTATCAGATAAGGTGGACTATGATTTTACGACCTAATCAAAAGGTTCAATATCGAAATGAAAGCATAACCATTGCCATGTTGGCAATGGTTATGCTTGTTTTATTCTCTGCCTGTTCGGGTAAAAGCAAAGAGGTCGGTAAAGCCATAACCGAACGCGATTCCTTACCGGTGATGGATACACGAGGTGTGACTACGCTGGTGTCGGACTCGGGCGTGATACGTTATCGCATCAACGCTGAGGAGTGGCAAGTCTATGACCGCAAGTCACCTTCCTATTGGGCGTTTGAGAAAGGTGTTTATGTGGAAAAGTTTGACTCTCTGTTTCAAGTAGAAGCCAGTATCGAAGCCGATACAGCTTATTACTATGACAAGCAACGCTTATGGAAATTGATGAGCAATGTACACATTCAGAATTTGAAAGGAGAGAAGTTTGATACGGAATTACTGTATTGGGATCAGAATAAGAAACGTGTATATTCGGATAAGCAGGTACGTATTGAGCAGCCTGACCAGATTATCTATGCCGTTGGGTTTGAATCGAATGAGCAACTGACGCGTTATAAATTTTATAAGACGAACGGTATCTTTTACATAGATGAGGAAAGTGCGGCTGTGCCTTCCGATACATTGCAAACCGATACTGTCAGGTAATAACGAAAGGGTATGGGGACTATTGGCTATTTGTTTATAGCGCTTGTGTTTTGTGCTTTTTTTTCGGGTATGGAGGCCGCTTATGTAGCTGTCGATAAGTTGCGTTTTGAAGTAGAAGGCAAAAAAGGTGTTTCTTATCGGATATTGACTTATTTTTTTCGCAATCCCAATGATTTTATTTCCACTATGTTGGTGGGAAACACTCTTGCATTGGTGGTATATGCCATTTTGACTGCGTGTATGGTAAAAAACGCTTTGCCGGCCGAGGTGGCGGACAATTATTGGGCGCTCGCGCTTTTGCAAGTCATTGCAGTCACTCTTCTTGTACTGATAGTGACCGAGTTCCTGACTAAGAATTTATTCCGAATTCATTCCAATGGGATTTTGCGCTTTTGTGCCGTTCCGCTGTTCTGTTGTTATACGGTTTTATTTCCAATTTCTAAATTCGTTTCGTTTTTTTCATGGCTTTGTTTGCGCTCGTTTGGCGTGAAGGTAAATAAAGACGCTTCAGCCAAAGCTTTTAGTAGGGGAGATTTGGATGTTTTTGTACAGTCAGGCATTGAGAATGCTTCGGATGAGGAAGAATTGGATGCGGAAGTGAGAATATTTCAAAATGCACTTGACTTTTCGTCCATTAAGGTGCGCGATTGCATTGTGCCCAGACCAGAAGTGGTGGCTGTCGATACGGCTACTTCGCTTGCCGAGTTGAAAGCGTTGTTTGTCGAGTCGGGGCTTTCTAAAATTATTGTGTATGAAGGTAGTATTGATAATGTTGTAGGCTATATTCATTCGTCGGAAATGTTCAGCAATCCGGATGATTGGCAAAACCATGTAAGAAGTGTTCCTATTGTCCCCGAGACTATGCCCGCCCATAAACTGATGAAACTTTTTATGCAACAGAAGAAAACCTTGGCCGTAGTGGTCGATGAGTTTGGTGGAACATCCGGCATTGTCTCGCTGGAGGATTTGGTGGAGGAAATTTTCGGTGACATTGAGGACGAGCATGACAATACGACGTACATATGTAAGCAGGTCGGTGAACATGAATATGTGCTTTCCGCCCGTCTGGAAATTGAAAAGGTGAATGAAACCTTCGGTTTGGAACTCCCGGAGTCTGATGATTACGTGACGGTCGGCGGTTTGATTTTGAATGCTTATCAGAGTTTTCCCAAGTTAAACGAAGTTATAAAAATAGGTGCGTTTCAGTTCAGAATTATCAAAATGACTGCTACAAAAATAGAGTTAGTGCGGCTGAAAGTTACGGAATAGCACATAAAACATAATTTTTTAGCTGATTACGTAGATGCGTATTTCCATTTTTTGTATCTTCGTGCGCTAAAATGAATAAGAAAGAAAAATAGTAAACAAATAAATCAATTAAAAACGAAATGGCAACATTACAAAACATTCGGTCTAAAGGACCTTTATTGGTGATTGCTGTCGGTTTGGCTCTGTTCGCCTTCATCGCGGGCGATGCTTGGCAGGTGCTCCAACCACACCAGTCACAAGATGTGGGTGAGGTGAACGGCGAAACTCTTTCCGCTCAGGATTATCAAGCTATGGTGGAAGAATACACCGAAGTGGTGAAACTGACGAGTGGTATGAACGCTTTGAATGATGAGCAGATTAATCAACTTCGTGACGAAGTATGGCGCACGTATGTCAATAATCAGCTGATTGAGACTGAGGCGGAAAAGTTGGGATTGACAGTTTCCGATGCCGAATTGAAATCCATCATTAACGAAGGAAAGCATCCTATGTTGGCTCGTACGCCTTTTGTCAACCCTCAGACGGGCGCGTTTGATAAAGATATGTTGATGAAGTTCTTAGCAGATTATGCTAAGATGAACCGCTCGCAGATGTCGGCTCAATATATGGATTATTACGAGTCTATATATAAAGTATGGTCATTTGTAGAAAAAACAATCGTACAGACTCGTTTGCAGGAAAAATATGCGGCACTGGTCTCTAAATCGTTGCTTTCCAATCCTGTAGAGGCGCAGGCTTCTTTCGATGCCCGTGTCAACCAGACGGATATGTTGCTGGCCGCTATTCCGTATTCTTCTATTGTAGATTCTACTGTAGTGGTGAAGGATGCTGATTTGCAGGCTGCTTACGATGCGAAGAAGGAACAGTTCCGTCAGTATGTAGAGACACGCAACATCAAGTATATTGATGTGCAGGTGACGGCCAGCGATGAGGATAAGGCTGCCCTCCGCAAGGAAATGGACGAGTATACTACGCAGTTGGCTTCTACTACATCAGATTATGCGACATTTGTTCGTTCTACCGGTTCCGATCGTCCTTATGTTGATTTGTTCTATACCACCCGTGCTTTGCCCCGTGATGTAGTGGCTCGTCTCGATTCAGTAGCTATGGGCGATGTGTTCGGTCCTTATTACTATGCCGGTGACAACACCATGACTTCGTTCAAAAAACTGGCTAAGGCTTCTATGCCCGACTCTATTCAGTTTCGTCAGATACAGGTTGTTGCCGAGAATGCCGACAAGACCAAGACTTTGGCCGATAGCATTTATAATGCCATTAAGGCCGGAGCCAGCTTTGAGGACGTTGCTAAAAAATATGGTCAGACCGGTGAGCCGGTATGGATTTCTTCTGCCACCTATGAAGGTGCAGACTTGGATGGTGACAATTTAAAGTATATAACGGCTGTCACTACTGCTGCAAAGAACGATTTGCAGAACTTGTCGTTGGCGCAAGCTAATGTCATTTTGCAAGTAACTGACCGCAAAGCCATGAAAGACAAGTATAAAGTGGCTATCGTTAAGCGCCCGGTTGAGTTTAGCAAAGAGACTTACAGCAAGGCATACAATGATTTCAGTGAGTTCATTGCTGCCAACAACACGGTGGAGAAACTGGTGGCTAATGCAGAAGATGCCGGTTATCGTCTGCTCGATCGTAGAGATCTCTATAGCACTGAGCATAATATCGGCGGTGTCAGCGGAACAAAAGAAGCTCTTCGCTGGGCTTTTTCCGCCAAGCCAGGTGAAGTGTCCGGACTTTATGAGTGTGGTGAGAGTGACCACATGATGGTAGTCGGATTGACGTCAATTGTGCCTGAAGGTTATCGTCCGCTGGCTTTGGTTCGTAATGATTTGCGTGCTGAAGTATTGCGTGACAAGAAGGCTGAGAAGATTATGGCGGATATGAAAGCCGCCGGAGCCGCTTCTTTCGACCAATATAAGGGCATGGCCAATGCGGTCACGGATTCTGTTAAGCATGTTACCTTTGGAGCTCCCGCATTTATTTCAGCTTTACGTTCTAGTGAACCTTTGGTTAGTGCATATGCTTCAGTGGGCGAAGTTAGCAAACTAAGTGCTCCTATCAAGGGTGAGGGCGGTGTATATGTTCTCCAACCCTATGCTGAAGAAAAATTGAACGAAACTTACAACCAAGACGCTGAAGTGGAGAAGATAGAAAGCATGTACACTAACATAGCACGCCAGTTCATTAACGATCTTTATTTAAAAGCAAATGTAAAGGACGAGCGTTATCTGTTCTTCTGATATCTTTCTGCAAATAAATTTATAGTTTCCATAAAGGCTGTATCCTGCATGTGCAAGGTACAGCCTTTTTCTGGATATTCATTTATTATATATCATCTTCATATGCCATTGTATTTTGCAGGGACATTTACTGGATATCCCTGTTATAAGAAACTACAAGCTGCGAGTGATTCTTCCCGATTCACCCGCAGCTTGCATCCCTATCCAGACTTATTCCTTGTTTTGCTTCTCGCGCCAGATTTCTATCAGATAAGATACGACCAAGCCCAAGCCGCCTCCTATCAGAACGCAAGCACCGAAGATGATCCCGGATAAATCTCGAAACATCCATTCCTTAGCCATCCCGTTCGAATAGGCTCCCGTCCAGGTACCGAACACAATGACGTAGGCAACCGCCAATCCAATGCCCAATCCCATCAGCAGACAGCCCACACGCAGAGGCATATAAGAACCGTTGGATGATTTGAAAATCTTGATTCTCACATCGGATAACGCCTCCGGAGGCAGTTTCTCTATCAGCATCATCCGTTCCTTTTTGCACACAAAGAGTTCGAACAGTTTGTAAATCACTCCAAATACAATCGCAAAGTTTGCGACAATCGTTAATTCGCTCAGCATATCAATTATTGGTTTTAAAAAGTTATTGTTTCTTTGCCTCTTTAGACGCAGCTTTACGTGTCAGGTTACAATATTGTGCTGAATTTCTTTTCTTATGTATATATAGCAAGATGAGAGGGAGGAACTGAGACTCTCTAAATGAAGCTGCCCAATCGGCCTTATCCAAGAAAATATAACTACCTTTGTGTAACCTTCCGGATGCGGATGCGTCTAAAGAGGCAAATGGAACAGAATGAGTCACATATTATATCACGCGTATTGGCGGGGCGAACGGAAGAGTTTGCCTACTTCCTCGACACCTACGGACAGGCCGTCTTTACGCTGATAGTCCGTATGGTTTCTTCAGAAGAGGATGCGGAGGAACTGGCGCAGGACACTTTTATGAAGGCGTACGAACATTTAGGCTCGTTCTATGGAGAAAGCAGCTTTTCGACCTGGATATACCGGATAGCTTACAACACGGCTCTCTCTTTCCTGCGCAAGCGGAAAGGGAGGGAAGTCGTGATTGACGAGACGTTTTGGAATACGGTTTCGGAGACGGAAGTGGACGAAGCGCTGGACGATGATTCGGAAGAACGTATCGAACTGCTCCGACAAGCTTTGGCACAACTGTCGGCGGAAGAACGCGCATTGGTCACCCTGTTTTATGAAAAAGGAAAAACGGTGCAGGAATTAGCGGAAATATCAGGGCTGTCGGTAAGCAACGTAAAGGTAAAACTTCACCGGGTGCGAAAAAAACTTTATATACTTATGCAAAAGGAGGACTAACAGATGGAAAACGAAATGGATAAAGGCATTAAAAAAGCCGTTTCAAGCCAAATGGCACCCCGATTGGCAAGTAACTTCACCTACCGGACCTTGGAACGGATACGGCAGGAAACGGCACGCAGGGAAGCATGTCGGGAGAAACGTCAATTTACGCTGATGCTAATCTGCGTGTTCCTAATGTTGGGAAGCAGCTTGGGAGTCATCATCATAATGAATGGAATACGGATGGATGACGTCATACAAGGTTTGCATTCCGTCCGAAGAGTTCTATCGGAAGGAAGTTTCAGCCTGCCCGTTATTTTTTGCTTACCCTTGTTGGGCCTGTTCAATTATTGGTTACAAAAGAAAATCAAACAATTGCCGAAGTAATTCGATTCTACTTTTTCTTATCTTCTCGAGAAGACAAGCTATGCCACGGCAAAACAATTTCAAATTTACTTGAAATGTCTTATAATGGTTTTCTTCCTATCCTTCATAATAGCGTCCTTGTTTTCCAATGCCCATTTTATCAGCGCATTGATATGTGGAAGCAATGAATGTGCCCGAGGAGTCAACGTATATTCGACCCTTGGCGGTACTTCGGGATACACGGTTCGTGTAACATAACCGTCATCTTCCAATGTCCGCAAGGTTACCGTCAGCATCTTTTGTGATATGTCGGGGATTTTACGCTGTAACTCTTTGAATCGTATCGTTTCTTTGTCTGCTCCATTCAGCGTATATATAACCAAAAGCGACCATTTGTCGCAAAGTCTTGCCAAAATATTCCGTATCGGACAATCCGGAAACATAGCATCTTCTAGCATTGTTCTATCCATAACATAATGTATTTCAAATCACTCTACAAAGGTAAGTAAATCCCCCTCAAACAGCAAGAAACTTTTTTTCAAAAAAATATTTGTCTGTAAGTGGCTCATATCCAACAATAGTTACTCGCGTGTAAGTATCTGACGCTCAAGTACCTACTTGTAAAGTCCAAAAACTCTCTCTAATTTTGCGGCATAGAAGAAACAAAGATACTTTTGGTGAGTAATAAACGTTTTTACTATTGGATATTAAGCAAACTTTTGTATAACTCAAATTAAAGACAATAACGATGAAAAAGGTATTATTTATTTTGTTTAATTTTTTAACAATTGCAACAATGGCACAGACAAAGGGACGTTTCGAGGTGCATGACCTCGGCAACTACAAACTGCACGTTTATTACACCAACGATGCGTTGGGCGATGCAAGTTACATCATTGAGGGTAAGGATGCTCTTGTGACTATGGAACAGCCTCTGTTCAAAAACAATGTGACTGAATTTGACACCTATCTTTCCAAGTTGGAGAAACCTGTGGAAAAGCGTATCACGGACTATCATGTAGGAGGAACCGGAAACCATGATGTGGTCATGGCTCAAGGTATGCCGGAATTCACCAAAGGCGAAATCTATGGCGGCATGATGAAAAGCTTTGCTCAGGCTTTCGGTGATGCACTGACCGACATGCCTACGGGCAAGGCTTCAGAAGTGGCATTTGGTACAACGCAGACATGGGCTGGTGTCTCCTTTGAATTCCGTCACGGGGCTACATCAGATTTTCCCGGTGCAAGTATCCTGATAGGAGGCTTGGCATATTATACGCACTGGACTCCAGCAAAAGCGCATGTCAGCCATCTACAGATTTCTTCTCCGGCAGCTATTGATGCTGAAATTGCTGAAGCAGAAAACTCACTGGCTTCAGGTGCAAAACTGTTCATCGGAGGACATGGCGGTGCGGCAAAGCGCAATGCAGTTGAATTCAAAATCACTTACCTGAAAAAGATGAAAGAGTTGCTCACCACAAAGCAGTCGGCACAGGCCTTTGTGGATGCCATGAAACAAGCCTATCCCGGATTACCCGGAGAAGCAGGGCTGGAAGATTTAGGTAAAGCTCTGTATAAATAAGACATACTATGTAAAATAAAGCTTCGGACGGTTCTGAAATGTCACACCGTCCGAAGTTTTTTGCGTACTGTTGCCCCCTCCAAATTTCAATAACGGGATGGTAACGAAACCTCGTTCCAAGTTCGCTTCCGGGCGACTTCAGTTGGCGCTCGTCCAAATCGTTATTGCTTTATAAATCATTAACCTTCAATCATATTCTCGCTATTTGCTCAGTATCTCACTTTTTTGTATTATCTTTGCCTTCACAAAAGATTTTATATCTATGCAGAAACAACCTCTTTTAGGACGGACGTTACATGAGCTTCAGGAGCTGGTGAAAGACTTGGGTATGCCTGCCTTTGCGGCCAGGCAGATAGCGGCTTGGCTTTATGACAAGAAAGTCGCTACCATTGACGGGATGACAAATCTCTCGTTGAAGCATCGGGAACTGCTGAAGGAGGGTTATGAAGTAGGTGCCTGTCCTCCGGTGGAAGGCATGCGCTCAGTGGACGGTACGGTGAAATATCTGTATCGGGTGGGAGAGAACCGCTTTGTAGAATCTGTTTATATTCCTGAGGAAGACAGGGCAACGTTGTGCGTATCGTCACAGGTCGGGTGTAAAATGAATTGTAAATTCTGTATGACGGGTAAACAGGGTTTTACGGCTCACTTGACCGCCGGCCAAATCATTAACCAGATAAGTTCGTTGCCCGAGCGGGACAGACTGACCAATGTGGTGATGATGGGCATGGGTGAGCCGCTGGACAATGTGGACGAGGTGCTGAAGGCGTTGGAGATAATGACTGCTCCTTATGGTTATGCATGGAGTCCGAAACGCGTTACGCTTTCTTCCGTAGGCCTGCGTAAAGGGTTGAAACGCTTTATCGAGGAAAGTGATTGCCATTTGGCCATCAGCCTGCATTCGCCAATACCATCACAAAGACTTGCGTTAATGCCCGCTGAGCGTGGCTTCTCCATCACGGAGATTGTGGACTTGTTACGGAATTACGATTTCAGCAAGCAGCGTCGCCTTTCTTTCGAGTATATTCTCTTCAAAGGGGTGAATGACAGCCTGCCCTATGCCAAGGAACTTTTGAAGTTGCTGCGTGGGCTGGATTGCCGGGTGAACCTGATTCGTTTTCATGCTATCCCGAATGTGGATTTGGAGGGAACGGACATGGAGACGATGGTCCGTTTTCGCGATTATCTCACTTCGCATGGTTTGTTTACTACTATCCGTGCCTCCCGTGGGGAAGATATTTTTGCCGCGTGCGGCATGCTTTCTACGGCCAAACAGGATGTGAATAACAAAAAATAATATAAAATATTGGCTTTAGCATGGAGGATAAAGCCATTCTTCGTAGTTTTGTGAGAATTAATAAGCGTTATAACGATTAAATAGAATACAATGAAACATTTTCTTTATCTCAGTATGCTCTTGGTGCTGCTGTTTTCTTCCTGTTCGGGTAAGAAAAGCGGTAAAAGCGTATTTTCTGCCACTTCCAGCGGCAATGCGTATGAATTGTTAGTCGTGATAGACCAACAAATGTGGGAGCGTCCTGCCGGACGGGCACTTAACGATGTGCTTAAGACAGATGTTCCCGGATTACCCCAGTCGGAAGCTTCTTTCCGTGTCATGTTTACGGATCCGTCCTATTTCGATGCTACGTTGAAACTGGTACGTAACATTGTGGAAGTCAAAGTGAGCGATATCTATACGCAGCCTAAAATGACGTATGAGCATGACGTGTATGCTTATCCGCAGGCGATACTGACCATTCAGGCACCCGATGAAAAATCGTTTGGTGAGTATGTGACCCGGCATGGCCAGGCCATTATCGACTTCTTCACTCATGCGGAGATGAACCGTCAGATGAGGACACTGGAAGGAAACTATAATAATTATGTATATACGGAAGTGAAAGACATGTTCGGTTGCGAGGTGTGGGTGCCTGGTGCGCTTTCATCGCACAAAGCCGGGGATCATTTCTTTTGGGCTGGCACCAACACAGCCACGGGTGACCAGAATTTTGTGATGTATTCGTTTCCCTATACCGATCCGAAGACGTTCACTAAGGAGTTCTTCTTGCATAAGCGTGACTCCGTGATGGAAATCAATATTCCCGGTGCGCGCGAAGGTATGTATATGGCTACGGATACAGCGTTTACGAACGTGAAACCAATCGCCGTCCAAGGCAAGTATGCGTTGGAGGCACGTGGCTTGTGGCGCATCAAGAACGACTTTATGGGAGGACCGTTTGTGTCACACATGCGCTTGGATACGATAAACCAGCGTATTGTGGTGTCTGAGGTCTTTGTGTATTCACCGGATAAGATGAAGCGTAACTTAATACGTCAGATGGAGGCGTCGCTTTACACGGTACGTTTGCCTCGTGCCGCTCGGGATACGGTGAAGATAGAAATAGAAAACGATGTAATTCAATAAGAGGAGAACACGATGGAAAACCGTAAAATAAGAGTAGGAATCACCCAAGGTGATGTGAATGGGATTGGTTATGAGGTGATTTTGAAAACTTTCGCCGAGCCAATGATGCTCGAACTGTGTACGCCTATCGTTTATGGTTCGCCCAAGGTAGCGGCTTATCATCGTAAGGCGCTCGACTTGCCGACCAACTTCAGTATCGTCAATTCGGCCAAGGAAGCTGATCCGGATCGTTTGAGTATCGTAAACTGCAACAAGGATGAAGTGAAGGTAGAGCTTTCCAAGCCTACGGCGGAAGGAGGACGTGCCGCATTTGATGCATTGGAAAAAGCGGTAGAGGAATACAAAACTGGGCTGATAGATGTTCTTGTGACGGCTCCTATCAACAAACATACCATCCATTCGGAGGAATTCAGTTTCCCGGGACATACGGAATTCTTGGAAAACGCATTGGGGAAAGGTCAGAAGGCTTTGATGATTTTGATGAAGGAGGATTTCAGAGTGGCGCTTGTGACAGGGCATATTCCGGTCAGCCAGATTGCTTCTACAATCACAAAAGAACTGATAGAAGAAAAAATTAAAATTTTTGACCGCTCTTTGAAACAAGATTTTGCCATTGGCGCGCCGCGCATCGCGGTACTTTCGTTAAATCCTCATGCCGGTGACGAAGGCTTGCTGGGTACAGAAGAACAGGACGTCATTTTGCCTGCCATCAAGGAGATGACGACGCAAGGCATCTATTGTTTCGGGCCTTACCCCGCAGATGGCTTTATGGGCTCGGGTAATTATACACGTTTTGATGGAGTCTTGGCTATGTATCACGACCAAGGGTTGGCTCCTTTCAAGGCTTTGGCGATGGACGAAGGGGTGAACTATACGGCAGGACTTCCGGTAGTGCGCACCTCGCCTGCTCATGGTACGGCGTATGATATTGCCGGAAAAGGTATTGCTTCGGAGGATTCGTTCCGCCAGGCGGTTTATGTGGCTATTGACGTATTCCGTAATCGCCAACGCGAGAAAACGGCACGTGCCAATCCATTGCGCAAACAATATTACGAGAAACGTGATGATAGCGATAAGTTGAAGCTGGACGGTGTAGAAGAGGATTTGTAACTATGACAAAGGCGGAAGTACAGCAAGTAAAGTTACGTTTTGGCATCATCGGCAACAATGATGTCTTGTTGCGTGATATCGACATTGCCATGCAGGTGGCGCCTACGGATTTGTCCGTGCTGATAACAGGGGAAAGTGGTGTGGGAAAGGAAAGTTTTCCGCAAATAATTCATCAGTTCAGCCGTCGTAAACATGGGCAGTACATCGCTGTGAATTGTGGCGCCATTCCTGAAGGCACCATCGACTCAGAGTTGTTCGGGCACGAGAAGGGGGCTTTTACAGGAGCCATTAGTGAGCGGAAAGGCTATTTTGGTGAGGCGAATGGTGGAACTATATTCTTGGATGAGGTCGGTGAATTGCCATTGTCTACCCAGGCTCGTTTGTTGCGTGTGTTGGAGAGTGGTGAGTTTATTAAAGTGGGTTCCTCGAAAGTTGAAAAGACTGACGTACGTATCGTGGCGGCTACGAATGTCAACTTAACACAAGCCATTGCTGACGGACGTTTTAGGGAGGATCTTTATTACCGCTTGAATACGGTGCCTATCCAAGTGCCGCCTTTGCGTGAGCGCGGTGAGGATGTCGTTTTGTTGTTCCGTAAGTTCGCTTCTGACTTTGCCGAGAAATACCACATGCCGGCCATTCAGTTGACCGATGATGCCCGCCAGCTTTTGCAGAGCTATTCATGGCCGGGCAATGTGCGTCAACTGAAGAATATTACGGAACAGATTTCCATTATAGAAACGAACCGTGAAATTAATGCGGCTATATTGAGAAACTATCTGCCTCAAAACAATGTGCAACGTCTGCCGGCTCTTTCTTCGGGGAAGGAAGGGAAGGGTTTTGAAAGTGAGCGTGAGATACTTTACCAAGTATTGTTCGACATGCGTCGGGATGTGACGGAACTGAAAAAACTGGTGAATGAAATAATGACTGAACGGGGAACAGCGGGTGGCGCGTCTGCCTTGTCGTCCCAGCCCTATTATACTTCACCTTCTCAGCTGATGCCTGCCTCACCGGTTGACTCGAACGTACCGACCATTATCCATCAGACGACACAGGCTGTTTCTCCGGTGCGTCATCAGTCACCGATGGACGATGACATGGAAGAATATGTGGAAGAGACAATGTCGCTTGAAGAGGCGGAGAAAGAAATGATTCGGAAAGCGTTGGACAGACATCATGGCAAGCGGAAAGATACCGCGCAGGAGTTGAATATTTCTGAACGTACTTTATATAGAAAGATTAAAACGTATGGGTTGGATTAAGAATTTATCTGTTATAGTGATTTTAGTTTGTGCGGTTTTAGTGGTGTATTCGTGCCGCATTTCGTTGGGACTGGCGCCAATCAGTTCTATTGACTATTCGAAAGTAAAAACCATTTCGATAGCCAATTTTCCCAACCGTGCTGAGTATGTATATGCGCCTTTGGCTGTGCAATTCAATCAGGAACTGAGGGATATGTTTATTCAACAGACCCGTTTGCAGGTGATAAATAGCGGTGGTGATTTGGATATAGATGGAGAGATAACGGGATATAATCAATACAATGAGTCGGTGGATGCCAGCGGATATGCTTCGAAGGTCAAAGTGACCTTAACGGTGAATGTGCGTTACACAAACAACACGAACCATGAGGAAGATTTTGAACAGCAGTTTTCCGCATTCCAGACGTATGAATCTACCCAACTGCTTACCGATGTACAGGATCAGCTGATATCGGTGATGATAGATGATATAACCGAGCAGATTTTTAACGCTACTGTAGCTAACTGGTAATGATACGATGACTTCAGTGCAATTACAACAATGGATTCAACATCCTGAACAATTGAACCGGGATACCTTGTACGAACTGCGTACATTGGTGGCTCGTTATCCCTATTTCCAATCGTTGCATTTGCTTTATCTGAAGAACCTTTATCTGTTGCATGATGCCAGTTTTGGCGCTGAGTTGCGCAGGTCGGTGATTTATGTGGCCGATCGCCGTTTGTTGTTCTCCTTGATAGAAAGTGACCGTTATGCGTTGCGTCCTCATAAAGTGGCGACTGTTCCGTTACAAGATAGGACTGAGGAACCGGGAGTGGACCGGACGTTGTTTTTGATAGATGCTTTTCTCGCTTCCATGCCCGAGGAACAAACACGGACAGTTCCTGTGGATGTGTCAGTGGATTATGCCGCTTACCTGTTGAAGGATGAAAGTCAAGAGACTTCGGACGTGGATGTCAGGTTGCGCGGGCAGGATTTGATAGACGGTTTCTTGAACCAAGCTGAGTATGAAAAGCCTGTGGCGTCGGTAAAGGAAACTGTTGCCGTTTCGGAAGAAACGACGATGGGGGCTGAACCTGCTGCGGATTCTGTTGTCCGGAATGAAGAAATCTCGGAAGTCGTAACGGAACCCGATGCCGTGGAAGTGGAAGAATCCGAGGATGATGACGAACTGGAGGGAACTGCCGTTACAGACGAGATGACGGACAACTGTTTTACGGAAACTTTGGCTAAAATTTATATTAAACAGCACCGATATGAGAAGGCTCTTGAAATAATTAAAAAATTAAGTTTGAATTATCAAAAAAAAAATGCTTACTTTGCAGACCAAATCAGATTTTTGGAGAAATTGATTATTAACGCTAATTCAAAATAACGAAAAATGTATTTATTATTAACTATCTTGATGTTGCTTGCATCGGTGCTGATGTGCTTCATTGTGTTGATTCAAAATTCTAAGGGAGGCGGTTTGGCTTCCGGTTTCTCTTCATCCAACCAGATTATGGGTGTGCGTAAAACAACAGACTTCTTGGAAAAGACTACATGGACACTGGCTGCCGCTATGGTAGTGTTCAGTATTGTGGCCGCTTATGCGTTGCCTTCGGCAACTGCAGGTGCAGAGGATGTTATTATGGAACAGGCTCAGCAACAGGAAGCCACTAATCCGTATAACATGCCTATCGGTACAACTGCCCCACAGACCGAAGTTCCTGCTACAGAGCCTGCGACAACAACTCCTGCCGCTGACGAACCTGCCGCTAACTAAGGAGAAGGAACATGTATTCCTGTTTGTGAAACATAAAAATAAAGGCTGCCTCGAGGATGTAACGAGAGGTGGCCTTTTTTATTATGTCTCAAAAAACTTATAAACACATAAACTTATGACTGAACAACTCAAGCAAAAGCTGAGCGATTCCAAAGGTACGCGTTGGGGCGCTTTGCTGGTGGTGGCTTTCACCATGATGGCGGCTTACTATGTGAACGATGTGGTGGCTCCGCTGAAAACAATGCTCGAACAGGAGCAAGGCTGGAACAGTAGCGACTTCGGACTGTTTACCGGCGCTTATAGTTTTTTGAATGTATTTTTGCTGATGCTGATATGGGGCGGACTCATTCTCGACCGTTTCGGAATCCGGTTTACCGGAAAACTGGCTACCATCCTGATGGTAGGAGGTACGGCATTGGAATATTATGCGCTGACGGCTTTGGCGGGTGTGGAATCCACAATAATGGGGTATAAGACGGGCGTTTTTATTGCTTCGGCCGGTTATTCGATATTTGGTGTCGGCGCTGAGGTGGCTGGTATTACAACGACAAAAATCATAGCCAAGTGGTTTAAAGGTAAAGAACTGGCCACAGCCATGGGAGTGCAGGTGGCGTTGGCGCGTATCGGTTCACAAGCCGGATATGCCATTTCCATTCCGATGGCTCGTGCGTTGGGGCTTCCGGCACCGGTATTGTTAGGCTTGGTGTTGCTGGTTGGTGGTTTGGTGGCTTTCTTTGTCTTTTCAGTGATGGACAAGAAATTGGACAAGCAGATGGAGGCTGAAGCGGCCGGGCGTGGTGGCGAGGATAGCAGTGAGAAGTTTTCATTTGCCGATGTGAAAAACATTTTGGTAAATCCCGGTTTCTGGCTGATAGCCTTGTTGTGCGTCTTGTTCTATTCGTGTGTGTTCCCTTTCCAGAAATTCGCTTCCGAACTGATGATAACCAAGTATGGTGTAGATGAATATATCGCGGGTACGCTTGCCGGCCTTCCGGCTTTGGGCGCCTTGTTTCTGACTCCGGTCTTTGGAGGCGTCATCGACAAATACGGTAAGTCCGCTTCCATCATGATGCTGGGATCGGCCATGCTGATAGGCGTTCATTTTGTCTATGCTTTGCCTTTTATTCATTATTGGCTGGTAGCCATTGTACTGATGATTATTTTGGGCATTGCGTTTTCATTGGTTCCGTCGGCCATGTGGCCTGCTGTGGCCAAGATATTTCCGGTCAGCCAGTTGGGAACGGCATATGCTTTGATATTTTTCATTCAGAATATTGGCCTGTTCGGTGTGCCGGTGCTTATCGGTACGGTGCTTGACAACTATTGCAAGACGGAGGTGGATGGAGCGGTTGTGTATGATTATACGTTGCCGATGTGTATTTTTACGGCTATTGCCTGCTTGTCGTTGGTTGTGGCTTTCTTATTAAAGCGTGCCAACAAGAAATATGGTTATGGGCTGGAAGACGCCAATATCAAAAAAGAAAGCTAATTTGCTGGATGCCATTCCTGTCCGTGGCAGGCAAGTGGAAACCGAGTGGGAAGACGGATGCGCGGTGCTCGTCTTTCCACGGTTTAAACGTATGTCTGTATGGAGCCGTTTGCTTCCCAAGTCATTCCCTCTTTTGGCGCGCGTTCGATTGGAGGAGCATGGAACGGCTGTTTGGAATTTGATTGACGGGCAACGTACGGTGCGGGAAATCGTGAACTTGCTGGACGCCCATTTTCAAGGAGAAACAAATTATCCGTCCCGTGTCACTGCCTATTTGGTTCAGTTGCAAAGGGACGGATTTATACGTTTGTTGGTTCGTCAATCGGGCGGTTAGTTTTCTTCCCGGTCAATCTTTATCAGGCCGCCTGTTGTCGTGTCGAACAGCACTTTGGTCGTGGCTTTTTTATTGAACAGTACAGGAGCCAGATATTCTTGTGTTCCGAATTGGGTGACAGGCATTTCTCCTTCAAACAACGCCTGGTTGTCGTATGTTACCGATACCCGCGCTCTTCCCGGTACATTGTATGCCACTCCTTCCAGCTTTTCCTTTTCTTTGCCTTTCTCTTCCTCTGCCGGTGCGAGGGTGGGAGTCTTTAAGTTAATGACGCTGATGTAGATGGGTGTGCCTGCTAAATCATCCTTATCGAGTGGACCCAGTTTTTGTGAGAAGCGGAAAGCCACTTCGTCTTTCATTTCCTTGGGCGTCAGTCTTATGGTGAATGTCTGGCTGTATTGTTCTTCCTTTCCGGTAAACAAGGCGGTCATGGCTTCTTCCTGCAGGTTCAGGTTGTCCAGCATCAGTTTCAGTTGTGCGCCGTCGGTAGGCATGTTGTCTGCTTCGCCGCGTATCAAGGCGTTTTTGCTTTCCCGGATATTGAAAATTTCCTTGGCTGTCAGTTCCGCCATCTTTGCGCGCGAACTTGCCATCAGTATTTCCTCGGTCATGAAGTTGCGCGGGTCTACATTCTGCTTGGACCGTGATGTGTTGTCTTTTGCCGGCTCCTGCGAGGCTTTGACTCCGCTGAACGGCATGTTGATGGAGCGTACAATGCCGTCTTCCGTCAGTTCCATGAGCGGAGCTACAGTCTTGTCTTTTAGTTTCACAAAAAATACGTTGTTTTTGTCCGGAACGCCGATTGTCCGTGTTTCCACGTTGTCCAATGTCCAGTACTCTTTCGGCGTGTCCGACACGTTCTGCAGCCGCAGGTAACGTTCCGCATAGCGGCAGAACTCTCCCGGTGTGTAGGTGTGCCGGCTGGCATGTACCACGATTTCAATCTCCGTTTGTGGCAACATGTATGTCACCCCGTAGTCCTTGCCTTGCATCACGCCTATGGTGACTTCCGTTTGTGCGTGGGCGCACATGCCGGCGCAGAGTGCGGCGGATAAAAGAAAGATGTTTTTCTTCATGCGTTCTGATGTTGGTTGATGTATTGACAAACAAAGATACGTAAGTTATTTGTGTCAGGAATATATTTTGCCATTATTAACAAAAACAAAGCGGTTCATTCTCGATATCCGCCTTTGGCTTTGTCAGATAAAAATCATACTGCTTTTATTCCAAAACACACTATGATTATATCTGCCCGGAAATTCGGTTGTGAATGATTGGCGTGGCTATAAACTTATGGCGGCGGCATAGTCATAACTTATGTCTGCGGCTTGACTGTCATTGGTTACCTGCCCCGGTATCATTGCTTACTCCGCCTTTTAACCAACGTTACTTCGCCTTTTATCCTTGGATACTTTGTAGTCGCTTTTTGCCTCTATCATTTCATATAGAGGATACGGCATGCGTTGGGGATGTTTTTGGTCGTTTGGAAAACTGTTCTTTTTCATTTTTTCTTGATAAAATGCGGCTTGATGTGAATTTTGTTGTAATTTTGCGCTTTGTGTTTCTACAGCTCCTGCAAAGACTCTAGAATTGAAGAACTTCAGAACTGATACTTTATATATACTATGTTTGACAAAATTACGTTGCTCTTGCGGTTTGTCGGGCTGCTGGGGTGCTTACTATGGACCGCTTCCGGCTTGATGGCGCAGAACGGCATTCACGTTACTTCTTTCCAACGCATGGAGACGGACATCACAGCCCGTGTCACTGCGCCGGAGCGTGACCAAAACGGAGAAGTGTGCGCTCTGTTGCGCATCGTTACTACTGATATGGATTTCATGTTCGAGCCGGATGCCTTAGGCGTCGTTTCCCGTAAGAACAAGACAGGAGAGATATGGCTCTATATTCCTCGTGGCGCACGGCGCATCTCCATCATGCATCCCCGTTACGGTGTGTTGCGCAACTATTTCTATCCTGATATCATCGAGTCCGCCACTGTGTACGAATTGGTGCTTGGTGCGGGTGAGGGCGAGGAAACGGCTTCGGCAGACGCCAACATGCAGTTGCTTGTGATGCGTCCCGAACCTGCAACGGCAGACATTTACATCGACGAGGAAAAAATGCCGGTTGAGAACGGTTTGTTCACGGCGACTATGAAGAAAGGCACGCACACCTATCGGGTGGAGGCGCCCATGTATGCGTCGGAGTCGGGCGTCATCGAGTTGGAGGATAAGCAGGTGATGCTGAGTGTCAGTCTGATTCCCCGTTTCGGTTACTTGGAGATATTTTCCCTGCCCGAACAGGATGCCGAGGTGTACGTAGACAACGAGTTGGTGGGGAAAACGCCTTACCGTAGTGACCGTATGCCCTTGCGCGATTATCGGGTGGAGGTGAAGAAAAAACAATTCTTTCCGCAGGACACGTTGCTGACGCTGTTGCCGGGCAAGGCTACCAGCCATACGTTCCAAATGGTGTCTACAGTCAAGCCTAAGAAGCCGCTTGATGTGCTGGTGATGCTCGAAGGCGCCTATCAGCCCGGACAGTTGTCCTACGGAGCCATGGTGGGCATTGCGGGTACGCACGGTGGTTACGTTCGCTTTCGGAGCGATTTCGGCTCGGTGTCTGCCGACTTGGAGTGCGACGAGACCGGAGCTTTGACTGACGAACAGGGCACACCTTTCTATAAAGAAGGTGTAAAACATCGGGCACGTATGTCTGTTACGGCGGGTTATCTGTTCCGTTTGGCAAAGCCGCTGTATGGCTACGTGGGTGCCGGATACGGTTCCAAAACTTTGGCGTGGGAAACCATTGCGGACGAGATGGTGAAGAATGCCGATGCCTCAGCCGAAGGCGTGGCAGCCGAACTTGGTCTCATCGGGCGTTTCGGCCGTTTTGCCTTGTCGTTGGGATGCCAGACCATCAGTTTCAAGTGTCTGGAGCCGAGTGTGGGCATCGGTGTGTTTTTCTAAAGAGGAGTAAGGGAGTTTATAAACAAGAAGATAATGAAGAAACTGATTTATTTGTGCGGGCTATTGGGGGTGGTGCTGGCGGCTTGTTTGCAAGATATTGACCCGTTGAACTATGCGCCGGAAGTGAATACCGGCGAGGCGACGGACATTACTTATACGTCGGCCACGCTGAGCGGAACAGTCAGGCAGAACATTAATTCCGTGGTTCAGAGCGGTGGTATTCTGGTTGCGGAGAATGAGTCGATGGAGGCGGCTACCGAGATACACGCGCCGTCGGGAAATTATGCGTCCTTTACGCTTGCCGCCGATAACCTGGAGCCGGGTCGCACGTATTACTATTGTGCGTATGCCAACAGCGGGTACAGCGTGGTACGTGGCGATGTCGAGAGTTTCACTACCCGTGCCAGTCAGCCGCCGGTAATGGAGGGCATGGAGATAGTCTCTCACGACGAGAAAAGCCTGATTGTACGGGCCACTGTGACGGACGAGGGTGGCAGCGCTTTGGGTCTTTGCGGCTTCCGCTATATGGAAGCGACCGATAACGACGAAGATTTGTATCTTCAAGGTTCGCTCACTACCGCCTCTGTAGTGGACGGCTTGCTTGCCGATACCATTACCAGTTTGAAACCCAGTACGGAATATGTTGTTTGCGCCTATGCTTCGAACGGTACGGGAGCCGGTTACAGCGACATCCTGCATGTCATGACCGATGAGGCTACGGTGCCTGTGGTGTCCGCCATTACGCCGCTTGACTCTACGGTGGTCAGCGTCTTGGTGCAGGCTTCGGTCGTTGATGCCGGTAAGTCAGCTTTGACAGACATCGGTTTCTGCTGGAGTACGGAGACTGCCCAGCCCACTACTTCCCACTTCAGCCAATCAGTCAAAGACCAATTGGGAAATGAATCCTTCAGTTGGGACATTGGCAATCTCAACGCGGACGCCACTTACTACATCCGCGCCTATGCCGTGAATAGCCAAGGTACGGGCTATGGCGATACCAAGGTGTTTGCAACTACCTCCTCCGCTCCGGTGGTAGGCGAGATGACTGTTACGGACGTTCAGTTTACGTCGGTGATAGCAGGAGCCAAGATTGTGTCACATGGCGGACTGGACATTACGCAGAAAGGTTTCTACTACAGTGCTTCCAACGAAAATCCGGGAATTGGCGACACGCAGGTCATCGCTACTAATGTGGAAACGGATAGCATAACGGCAACCATTGAGGGGTTAGCTTCCCACACCACTTATTATATACGCGCGTATGCCACAAACAACAAAGGAACTAGCGTAGGCGAAGTCACCACCTTTACCACGGCGGACAACCGTACCGTGCCGGAGGTGGAGACCACTGAGGTGGCCAACATAGGCTCGCTGACGGCAACCTTCCGGGGCGCCATTACGGCGGATGGAAATACGCCTGTTACCGAGAGGGGTTTTGTATGGGGCACGGACTCTGACCCGGTGGCTCATGGTGGTACGTGGCAGGCTGTGGATACGGAGGAGAATACGTTTACGTTCGATGTCACAGGCCTGCGCTCTTCCACTACGTATTACGTTTGCGCGTATGCGGCGAATGAAATCGGTATGTCCTACGGCGAAGTGCTCTCCTTTGTTACGCAGGATCGTGTGCCGGGCATCTATAATGCGGATGAACTGGTGGCGTTCCGGGATGCGAAGAACAACGGGGAAGACATTTCCGCTTTCATCAATTCGGAGAATGTCATCAATCTGTTTGCGGATATTGACATGAGTTCGATAGGAAGTTGGACGCCGATTAATCAGATTGATGCGGATGAGGTGTTTGACGGGAATGGGTATAAGATTCATTATAATCAGTGGAATTTTACAGATGGTGTTGCGTTCTTTGGAGCCAATATAGGCGTAGTACAATATTTGACACTTAGTGGTTCCTATGAGTCTACAAAAGCAAACGAATATATAACAACCTTTGTGAGAGAAAATGGGGGAAGGATAATAAATTGTCACAATTATATAAATATCAATGCTTCCAATACATCAGACATAGGTGGGATAGTATTAAATAATACGGGTGTTGTAGAAGGCTGTACCAATCATGGGCATTTGTATGGCAATATGGTTGGTGGTGTTGTATATAGAAATTATTCGATAATAAAAAGTTGTGTTAATCAAGGGGAACTGTCTGCGACTGCTGCTGCTGGTGGTATAGTACAGTTCCATGAAAGTAGCTCTATGGTAAATGGTTGTATTAATGAGGGTGATGTGACTTCTTATCATAATGCTTCTTATGGTGCCGGTGGTATTGTTTGTTATGCAACGGCTCCTTGCTCAATAATAAATTGTGAGAATAGAGGTAATGTAAATTCTGGGAATTATGCCGGTGGTATTTGTTCTGATTTGAGAGGCTCTTTATCGGAGACTTTTACATATTATTCTAATACCAATATCGGTACCGTCAACGGCGAACCCGGCACTACCGAGAACGAAATAGGAAGTGATAACAGACAATAAAATAGGTATATGAAACAACTCAAACAACTTTTGTTACTGATGGCAATCGTGCTTCCTGCATTGTCGCAAGCCCAGTCGGTGGCCGAGATACAGAAGAACCCGGCTTATCTGTGGGGAACGGGTAATGGTGCGACGTTGAAGCAGGCAGATGATAATGCGCTGGCGGCATTGGTCAGCCAGATATCGACCAACATTTCTTCCCGCTTCGAGCAACTGATTGAGGAAGAGAACAATGGAGACACCATCGTAAGTAATGAACGGGTGAAGTCTGTCATCCATACATACTCCAGCGCTACGCTGAACAACACGCACCGCATCGTGATGCAGAACGAACCGGATGCGGAAGTGATGCGTTACATCAAGGTGGCGGAGATACGGAAGATTTTTGAAGGACGCAAGAACAAATTGCTGGACTTTGTGACCGAAGCGGTGAAGCTGGAGAAGAACGCCCAGGTGGCGGACGCGCTCCGTTACTACTACTGGGCATACATGCTGCTGCAAAGCTATCCGGACGGCAACTACTTGACGCGGAAAGACGAGCAAGGGAAGGAACAGTTGTTGGTGAGCTGGATACCCAAGCAGATGAATGCCATCTTTGCCAACATCGAACTGTCCGTAGCAAGTGTGGAGCAGGCGGACAACCTGCAAAGCATTGTTCTGAACGTGCGCTACAAGGGAGAGCCTGCCCGCAACTACGACTATTCGTTCTTCGACGGGCGCGACTGGTCCAACATCTATTCCGCCAAGGACGGTACGGGTGTGATAGAACTGCCCGGAGCAGCCCGGCTGGACAAGCTTTCCATGAAGACGGAATACATGTTCGAGGGACAGGCTACCATCGACAAGGAACTGGCGGAAGTAATGGAGAACGTGACGCCTGTAGCCATGCGCAATTCGTATCTGACCCTTGACTTGAAAGAGGTGCGTGCCAAGGCGGATTCGCTGACCGCTACGGTGCAAGAGGCGGAAACGCACAACGGCATGCGGTTCTTGGCGGGGCAACAGGCTGACACGTGCCGCCAACTGATGCAAAAGGTGGAGGCTGCCATCCGTGGCAAAGACTACGAAAGCCTGAAACCTTACTGCACCGAGCAGGGGTACGACATGTTCAGACGCTTGCTCCAGTATGGCAACGCCAGGATTATCCGTCAGCCGGAGTACAAATTCCTTGCGTACAACGGGGACATCACTTGCCGCAGCCTGCCGATGAGCTTCAAGTTCCGGAACAACAACCGTGTGTTTGTGGAGGATGTGGTGTTCCGCTTGAACAAGGAGAAGAAGATTGACGAACTGGCTTTCGGTCTGAACAAACCGGCAGTAGATGACATCATGAACCAGACTGCCTGGGGGGACACGGCCCGCATGGTGCTGATAAATTTCTTGGAGAGTTACAAGACTGCTTACGGCTTGAAACGGTTGGACTACATCCAAAGCATCTTTTCGGACGATGCGCTGATTATCACCGGTTCGGTGCTGAAGTCGTCGGGCGTGGGTGAACGCCAGCCGCTGAATAAGGATGTGGTGAAGTACACCCGCTACAGCAAAGAAGAATATCTGAAGAAGTTGGGATACATTTTCGGTCAGAACGAATACATCAATCTGCGCTTTGCCGACAACCAGATACGCAAGTCCGGAGTAGGAGGTGAGGTGTACGGCATCCAGATTCGGCAGGACTATTTCTCGTCCAACTATGGGGATACGGGTTACTTGTTCCTGATGGTGGATTTGAACAATCCGAAGACGCCCGTCATCCATGTGCGCACCTGGCAACCGGAGAAAGACCCTGACTTCGGGCTGATTGATTTGAGTTTCTTCTGATTGGGGGAAAGTGATACATAAGTGCGTTGATTGGGTTACGTTTTGTATGCGATCGGAATTTTCGTTTATATAATAGTATATATTTCTTCTATTAATGAATTATACCGCTTATTTATTCGACTTTGATTATACGCTGGCCAATTCTTCGGCGGGTATTGTGATTTGCTTTCAGCATGTGCTGCAGGGGAATGGATACAGAAATGTGTCGGATGATGACATCAGGCGCACCATCGGCAAAACTTTGGAAGAGTCGTTCTCCATTCTGACCGGCGTGTCAGACCCTGCTATCTTGGAAGCGTATCGTAAAGCATACGTGCGGGAAGCCGATGTGTACATGACAGCCCACACGGCGCTTTTTCCAGAAACGGCGTCGGTACTGGCGGAACTGAAGAAAGCGGGGAAGAAGTTGGGGATTATCTCCACCAAGTACCGCTACCGCATCCGTGAATTGCTGGATAAAGAAAACCTTACCCGTCTGTTTGACATCATCGTAGGCGGTGAGGATGTGAAAACGCACAAACCTTCTCCAGAAGGATTGCTGTTTGCCATGGAGCATATCGGTGTCCGGCCGAAGGACACGCTTTACATTGGCGACAGTGTGGTAGATGCGGAGACAGCCTTGGCGGCAGGTGTGGATTTTGCGGGAGTGACACATGGCGTCACCACCGCTGAGGAATTGGAAGCGTACCCGCATTTGCGAATTATGCCGTCATTGAGCGGACTGTTGTAATGCTTGAATGGTGGCTCGCACCCGCCTTTCAGTAGTCAGAGGGCGGGTATACTCTTCTATTTTTATCGTACCTCCCATGGAAACTTGTTCGTTACGGTAGCGCATTGCGCTGCTGACGGACTCGCGTGCCGAGAAATGGAACTCACGGATACCTGTGGCTTGAGCTATGTGCGCGATGTTTGTTTCATTGACACCACATCCCGCTAACAACGTGATACGCCCTTCGGCTGCCCGCTGTAGTTCCTTTAATAGGGGAATACCGATTTCAGCAGTGGCTTGCTGGCCGGAAGTGAGGATACGGTCGCATCCCAAACCGATAAGTGTTTCCATCGCTTGGAAAGGGTTACGGCACATATCGAAAGCGCGGTGGAAGGTGACGGACATTCCTTGTGAGGCTTTCATCAGCTGTTCCGTCAATGGAAGGTCTACTTCTCCATACGGGGTAAGACAACCGAATACCACGCCGTCCGCACCGGCCTGACGTGCCATTTCAATATCTTTCAGCATGATGCGTTGCTCCAAGGGTGTGTAGAGAAAATCTCCTCCACGCGGGCGGATGATGACATGGAGGCGGGTACGTTGGAGTAATTCCCGTGCCAAAGTAATGTCTCCATACGAAGGCGTAGTGCCTCCTTCGGGAATGCCTGCGCATAATTCCACACGGTCGGCTCCTCCTGCTTGCGCGGCTAAGGAACTCTCTACGGAATTGGCGCATACTTCAAACCGGTACTTCTTGGTATCCATGGGGCGGTTCTTTATGAGGACATGTCATAGACGGAACACAGAGGCGCAAAGTCACAGAACTTTTCATTATATACCTATAATTCAGTTTCCCTGTGTCTTTATGCCTCCGTGTTCTATATTCACTTCGCGTTTCCGAATGGTAATTATTTCGCGTAACTTACCGCACGTGTCTCGCGGATGACGGTAATCTTCACTTGACCCGGATAAGTCATTTCGTCCTGTATTTTCTTGGCTATTTCGCCGGACAGGTTTTCCGTCTGCTTGTCGTCTATCTTGTCGGCGCCTACAATGACACGTAGTTCGCGGCCTGCCTGGATGGCGTAAGTCTTGGTTACGCCCGGATAGGACATGGCCAGTTGCTCCAAATCATTCAGACGTTTGATGTAGGCTTCTACGATTTCGCGACGCGCTCCCGGACGGGCACCCGATATGGCGTCGCACACCTGTACGATAGGCGCCAGCAAACTGGTCATTTCCACTTCGTCGTGGTGGGCGCCAATAGCGTTGCAGATGTCTGGTTTCTCTTTGAACTTCTCGGCCAGCTTCATGCCATAGAGCGCGTGCGGCAATTCCGGCTCTTCATCGGGCACTTTGCCGATGTCGTGCAGCAGGCCGGCGCGTTTGGCTTTCTTGGGGTTCAGTCCCAGTTCCGATGCCATGACGGCGCAGAGGTTGGCCGTTTCGCGTGCGTGTTGCAGAAGGTTCTGCCCGTAGGATGAACGGTATTTCATCTTACCGATGATACGTATCAGCTCGGGGTGCAGGCCGTGGATGCCCAAGTCGATAGTAGTACGCTTGCCGGTCTCGATGATTTCTTCTTCTATCTGCTTGCGTACCTTTGCCACCACCTCCTCAATGCGGGCGGGGTGGATACGGCCGTCGGTAACCAATTGGTGCAAAGCCAGACGGGCAATTTCACGGCGTACGGGGTCGAAGGCGGAGAGCACGATGGCTTCCGGAGTGTCGTCTACGATAATTTCCACACCAGTTGCGGCTTCCAAGGCGCGTATGTTGCGTCCTTCGCGTCCGATGATGCGGCCTTTTATTTCGTCCGAATCAATGTGGAACACCGTTACGGAATTTTCTATGGCCGTTTCGGTAGCCACACGCTGGATGGTTTGTATGACAATGCGTTTGGCTTCTTTGTTGGCGGTCAGCTTGGCATCGTCCATGATGTCGTTGATGTACGACTGGGCTTGCGTTTTGGCCTCTTCTTTCAATGATTCCACCATGCGTTCCTTGGCTTCTTCGGCGGAGAGCCCTGAAATGGCTTCCAGCTTTTCAATCTCCTGGCGTTGCAGGAATTCCAGTTCCTCTTTTTTCTTGTCCACAATGGCTAATTGGGCTTCCAGATTTTCCTTTACGGCCTCGGCCTCTATCTTTTTGCGCTGTATCTCCTCCTGACGTTGGTTCAGCACAAGTTCGCGTTGTTTCAGCTTGTTTTCGGCTTGTTGGATTTTCTGGTTGCGTGCGGCGACTTCTTTCTCCAAGTCGGCTTTCTTGTTCAGGAACTTTTCTTTTACTTCCAGCAACTTGTTTTTCTTAATCACTTCGGCCTCGGCCTCGGCGTCTTTCAGAATACTGTCGTACTTCGTTTTCAAACCGTATTTGAAGAACACGTACGAAGCAATTCCTCCAACCAGCAGGCAGGCAATGGATACTACTATTGTAACTACTGTCATTGTTTAAATGTTTTATATATATATAAATAAAAAAGCACTGCCGAAAAACCTTTCCCCCGTATGGGAAAAAGGACTCCGTCAGTGCGCAAACTCTTTTCTACATAATCGGGATACTCCCGGAACCGCTTGTCTGGCAGGCTCTTATCCTTGCTCTTTGAAGTGGTTTTCCAGTACTTCCCTTAATTCTTTTATCTTCTCGGTATAAGGAGACGTGTCGTTACGGTCTGCCTGTCGCAAGGCTTCCATCGCGAATTGGAACGCCGCCATGCCCAATGCCACCTCTTTCGGTACCTCCTTATAGTATCTCCGATACGCATTTACTCTTATATCTACCTGCTTGGCGGCTTCCCTTGCCATTTCTTCCTGGTCGCGGTCAATGGTAAGGGGATAAGAAACTCCCGCCATCATCAGGTTAATATTTATTTTATCGTCCATACATCCTCTTTTATTTATTCATTCAACAAAGCGATGCATTTATCGACTTCACGCACTAATTTGGACAATCGCAGTTTCGTCTCTTTTACGTCACTGCCGTTAAGGCTGATTGTCGTAGCTGTTTTTAGGTCGCTGTAGCGTTGTTCCAGTTCTTTGTAAGAGTCTTGCGTCCTCTGATGTTCCTGTTTTTCGTGTGCCAATGCCTGTTCAAGTTCGGCGTTTTCGCGCTTTAATTCATCGTGCAGATAGATTAAATGCCGCAGTCTGGCTTCAAAGGTACTCAATAGCTCTTTTTCTTCGTCTGTCATCACTACACCAAAATTGTACACAAAAATACAGTTTACTTTGATATTACAAAAATTTTTCGGCCAAAAATGTCAGTTTGCCCTGTAATATTTTTGTTTCCCGTCCGATTTTGCCCGGTGATTGGCAGTTTGGCGGAAGCTGTGTCGTCTGGAATGGGAAAGTGTTCCAAAAGTTGTTTCATAGGATGAAACAAAGTGTTTCAAGGCATGAAACAGTGTGTTTCACTATTTGAAACAGATTGTTTCACTGCTTGAAACAGAGTGTTTCAGAAAGAGAACAGGATGTTGAAACACTTTTCAATGCATCCTGTTCATGTGTCATTTGAAATTTGAGTGAAAGTGCTTGCGTGCTCATCAATCATCCTTTCAGCGTCTTGTATGACAGGATGTGCCAGGTTACTCCTATGGCGATGCCTGCCATCAACGCTTTGAGCCAGATTTGCGGAAAAAGGAAAATGGCGCAATAAAGCAAGGTGAGCCAAGTGAGTGACACGGAGATGACTTTGGCTCGCAAAGGGATGGCCTTGCTTTCGCGGAAGTTGCGGATATAGGTTCCCAGACGTTTGCGGCTCAACAGCCAATCGTAGAGTCGGGGTGAGCCACGGAAGTAGAAGGTGGCGGAAAGCAACAGAAAGGGGGTGGTAGGCAGCAACGGGAGGAAGATGCCTATGATGCCTAATGCCAGTGCGAGGCTGCCTAAAAATATATAGAAGACTTTCATGCCGCAAATGTAGGAAAAATAACAAAGAAATTTGTAATTTTGCGCCGCGTCGAGGTGACATTAGATGCGTAAACGTTTAGAATAAGTTCATTGTATGTACACAGTTATCAAACGCATGGAGGTGTCGGCCGCCCATAGCCTGCGCCTTTCCTATCCCAGTAAGTGTGAGAGCCTGCATGGTCACAACTGGATAATTACCGTCTATTGCCGTTCGCGCGAGTTGAATGCCGATGGCATGGTCGTGGATTTCAGCCACATCAAGGAGGTGGTGGTGGGAGGGCTCGACCATAAGAACCTCAATGAAGTGCTTCCCTGTAATCCCACCGCCGAGAACATTGCCCGCTGGGTGTGCGAACGGATTCCGGCTTGCTTTAAAGTCGAAGTGCAGGAATCGGAAGGAAATACGGCTGTCTATGAGGAAGATCAATGAGATTTTTTATAGTTTGCAAGGTGAAGGGTATCATACGGGAACCCCTGCCGTGTTTATTCGTTTCTCCGGTTGCAACCTGAAGTGTGCCTTTTGTGACACCCGTCATGAGGAGGGGGTGGAGATGAGTGACGGGAAAATCCTGGATGAAGTAGGGAAGTATCCCGCCCGCATGGTGATTCTGACTGGTGGGGAGCCTTCATTATGGATAGACGATGTGTTGGTGGATGCGCTTCACCGTGCGGGTAAGTATGTCTGTATCGAAACGAACGGCACCCGGCCCTTGCCGCAAAACATTGATTGGGTGACGTGTTCGCCCAAGGAGGGTGGGGCATTGAGGATTGACCGTATGGATGAGGTGAAGGTGGTGTATCAGGGGCAGGAGCTTGCTCCTTACGAACAATTGCCTGCTGCCCACTTTTTTCTGCAACCCTGCTCGTGCCTTAATACGGAAGAAACCGTGGCGTGCGTGCTGGCTCATCCTCTGTGGAGGCTTAGCCTGCAAACGCATAAGCTGATAGATATCAGATGATGTGAGCAGGAAGCGTCAAGCCTGGTTCACTTTTTGTATGGTCTGTATCAGTGCCGCGTAAATGGGATTTTGTACCAGCAGTTCCGGTACGCCAACAATGAACATCTGTTTGCGGGCACGGGTCAAGGCTACGTTCAGTTTGCGGTCTATCGTAATGCCGCCGTCTGTAGTGAGATTGGCTAAGAATTTCATTTGGTAAACCCGGTTTACGCAGAAGGAGTAGATAATGACATCACGCTCGCTTCCTTGGAAACGTTCTACTGTGTCGACCAATACATCCTTTAGGGCGGGGATGCCTAAGGCGATAATCTCCTGCCGGATGAGGGCTATCTGGCTACGGTAAGGGGTGATAATGCCCAATGTATGAGTGAGGTTGAAACCTTCCGCTGCTGAATACTGCTGGTAGACGGCTTCGGCCAGCCGGGCCACGATATTCGCCTCGCTATGGTTTATCTTAACCGAATCGGAGGCACGCCCCACTTTGGAAGGCAGAAAGGCGACACGCTGTTTCAATACGTACGCTAACGGATGTCCCTCCATGCAAGGAGCCAACCTCAATGCTCCTTGTTGGTGAGGCAAGCCTAACGTCTGCAACAAGCCATGATAGAAAGCCTGGTTGGGGAATTGCGCCACCTCTTCGTTCATGCGGCCTTGGCGGCACAACATATCGTAAGTAGGACAGGCCTTGAAATCGTTCCTTCCTTGAGACAGGTGGCGGTATAACCGTTCGAACAAAGAGTCTTTCAGATTGAGGATGCCGATTTTTCGCAGCGCTTCATCTTGCACTTCGGAATACGGGGCGGCTTGTTGCACCACGGCAGGTAACTGTTTGTGGTCGCCTATCAGGATGAACTTGCCGATGGCGTCCGCTCCATCCGGTGTGCGGGTGCAGAGCAATCCCAATAATTGAGGTTCCAGTATCTGTGTGGCCTCGTCTATCAACGCGACATCAAACCGCTTCAAACGGAACAAATCAGTTTTGGATGAAAGAGTAGCGACCGTACCTACGAAAATCCTGCAACGGACAATACGCTCCTGTACTGCCCGCCGGTTGGGGCAATCCGCCAGCACGTTTTCTATCAGATACGGGCGGTAAGCTTCATCGCACGACAATTCGCTGCCCATGCGGATAAATTCTACTTGCGGAGTGATAGAAACCAGCATCTTGCTGATTTCATCTACCGCCCGATTCGTGTAAGACAACAGCAGGATTTGCTTCTTTTCTCCGTAAAATGCCTCCACCATTCCACGTAGCGCGCGCGAAGTCTTGCCTGTCCCCGGAGGACCTATCAGCAGGAAAAAATCTTGAGCCGCTCTTGCTTTCAACGTAATGCGGGCAAAATCATCGGTGGCGGTGGCTATGGATTCGTTAAAAGCATTGTCGAACTCCGGTTCTCTACGGCCTAACAGCAAGTCCCGCCTGCGTTGCGAGGCAGACAAGAATGCCGCCAATCCCGCGTACATGCTTCGGAAAGAAGTGTCCATGTAGTCATGTTCGATGGCATAGCGGCTTTCCATTGGCAGTACACCGGCATTGCGCTGGATCGCCCGTAAACGTATCCGTACGTTTTGAGCCGAGATTTGTTCGATATTGCCTTTGAACACCAATTTGTTGGTCACATTGTCCGTTTCCGTGTTCCGTTCGTACAGCACGATTGCGTCACCTGTACGGAAATTGGGCAGCATCATATTCGTGGCATGACACGCCAGTATAAGATAAGGCTTGTGCGCGTCACCCGCATGATTGTCCGTTATCGTTAAGTCATACAATATTTCTCCCGCCTCACTTTTTTCGGCGAGCGTTGATGTCCAAAGTGAGCATGCTCCCGTGTGGCATAACTCGTCCACATCGCCCGACTTGGAAGTGTACAGTTCTTTGGTGATAAAATTATATAAGGTGTAAAAGTACTTCCGTTCAAGCGGGGAAAGCGTTGCCAAGTCATCCGCCAATTTTTGAATGGAAGGAGCCAGATACCGGTTCCATAGGACATTGTTCAAGCCTCGTTCATTCAGTACCTCGGGTGACAAGGCTTTCAGTCTTCGGGCTGTATAAGCCGGATTGTTGTGCAACTGGATGCTGTATTCCGCCTCCACAATACGGTTGCGCACATCCATCACGCGCCGTACCATCGCCCATGAAGGCCGTGCCGGATAGAGCAACGGATAGCGGGTATATAGCAAATAAGCCTTCACTTTATGGTGATCCATCCCCATGGCATACTCCAGCACCGCCTGGTAGAGCAGCATTTGTACCCGGTTGTTTTCTTTCGGCTCAACCTTACCCCGCATACTATACTCGTCCGCCTTACCCGACTTCATTTCAATAAACGCGCCCATGTCCCGCTGCATATAGTCCAAACGTCCCTGCAGCCCCAACGCCTCGCAAATGTACGAAGGTTCCAACACCGCATCCGTCTTATCCAAATCATAGCCTGATGCGTGGAAGGTTTCAGTAACAACCTGACGGATATTCGTGAAATGCTTCTTACAATCTTCAAAAAACTGCCTTTCCGACTCTTTCTTTCTCAGATCCGTACAGGCCGCCAACTCCAACGGATACATGCGGAAAGCTTTTTTCATGCACGCTACGTAGTCCGCCTCCCCCTCCGCATGAATCCATTCGTCCAAAAAAAGATTAGCAATGTTACCCAACAACAAAGCCTGTGTATTTTCCGGCTGACGCAGACGCGACAAAATATAATTGGCGGGATGATGCCCGAACTCTCGGAAACATTCTGCCAACGTACTGATGTCTATCAGATAGTCCGGCTCCAAAATGATAAAGAAAGGAGTCAGGATGCCTTGCTCGTCAACCGATACGTCCAGCAGATTGACTTGGGCATGACGCCACAACAAGCGGCAGGTTTCTGCAAATTCCTCATTGACCTCGGGTACGTTGTAGCGTACTTTTAGCAACGAATCCGACAAGGTGTCAACGGGCTGCACATAGAGATAGGTTTCATCGGCATACTGAAAACATACCCGCATCCGCTTGATGCGCTGAACAGTAGGCGGAGTCACCACATACGTGGCATCGGCACTGGGCAACAAGGCATACAAGTCTTTCGGTATGTCCTCCCCACTCAGCTTACGGACAAAGAATGCCAAGGTCTTTGCATCGCGAAGCAAGGCACTCCGCGAAACATTGTCTTCACCATTCAATACTTTATTGGAGGTTAGGCGCAAGGTATGCAGCCTGTTTTGTTCCACAATAGAAAGACCGGCCTTTGCCGCCACGAAACTAATGCGTGCGGAAAGGTCGGTCATCTGCAAATGTCCGTCCTCCATCTGAGTACGGCACAAACGCTCCAGCAACTCACGCAACTGGCGATAAGCTACCCGCAAGGGTACACCTTCCTTGCAAAGTTCCAGCAAAATATCAAAATATTCCTTTACTTCCGTTTTCATGCGAGCAAAGGTACAAAAAAGCACTTATTTTTTCTTGCTTCCGGGCTTCTTGTTTGCTTCCAGCAGTGCTTCCTCTTTCTCGTATGCCGGTACATGGTGCTTATCTTTGGGTTTCTTCGGTTTTTTATTTCCGGCTGCTCCCATCGTAGAACCTCCTCTTTTTTAAAAGTGAAACATATTTTATTTTGTCACACGGAAGGATACAAAGTATGTACCAAGGAAAGTGCATGTCAGTTAAACTTGTTAAAGAGTTACATGTCGCTTGATTTTGTCCATTATTGAGTAGATTAAGTCCTGTTCGTCCCGCAAATCATCAGAAAAACGGGCCAGTGACTTGATGAGGTCTTATATGTCATGATTGATAAATTCAAACGCCCCGATGTAAAAAGCAAAAAAACTATATGAAAAACAAACGACTTTATAAGTATCACCTTTTAGGTTCCTGACATTCCAAAATCGTAGAAATTGATATTTTCCATTAGGCCATGTGGCATTTTATTCCTATTTTTGCCGCCAAAATAAATGGACACACTTCAACAAATATTAAAATCCTATTATGGTTACGATACTTTCCGACCGATGCAGGAAGAAATCATCCGCCATATTTTACAAGGGAAAGACGCTCTTGTGCTGATGCCTACCGGCGGAGGTAAATCTATTTGCTTTCAAATACCGGCCTTAATGCTCAACGGAACCGCTGTTGTGGTGTCACCGCTTATTTCTTTAATGAAAGACCAAGTAGAGGCACTGCGCGCCAACGGTATCCAAGCAGAAACGATCAATAGCGGCAATGACGAGTCGAAGAACAGGATTATCCGTGAAAGATGTCTGCAAGGAGAAGTGAAACTTCTGTATATATCTCCGGAACGGCTCATGACTGAAATCGCTTGGATGTCACAAGGTCTAAAAATATCGCTGTTCGCTATTGATGAAGCCCATTGTATATCCCAATGGGGACATGACTTCCGCCCTGAATATACTCAATTAGGTATCTTGCATGATAAATTTCCGACTGTTCCGGTTATAGCCTTGACCGCAACTGCCGATAAAATCACCAAAACGGACATTGTAGAGCGTTTACGATTGCAGAATCCACAATTATTCATAGGTTCTTTCGACCGTCCGAACATCAGTTTGGATGTAAAACGGGGATATTCTGCAAAAGATAAGATACGTACAATAATGAGTGTCATCAAACGGCATTCACACGAAAGTGGCATCATTTATTGCCTTGCCCGCAAGACCACAGAGAAACTTGCGGAAAAATTGCGCGCTTACGGTGTACTGGTCGGTATCTATCACGCCGGGTTATCCATGGAGGAGCGGGATAAGGTACAAGAAGATTTTGTCAACGACCGCATCCATGTCATCGTAGCGACAATAGCTTTCGGCATGGGAATCGATAAAAGCAATGTTCGTTTTGTCATTCACTACAATTTGCCTAAAAGCATTGAGAGTTTTTATCAGGAAATCGGACGCGGCGGACGAGACGGATTGGCTACGGAAACACTGCTTTTTTACAATGTGCAAGATTTGATAACCCTCCGCAGGTTCGTTGATGAAAGCGGCCAAAAAGAAATTAATCTGGAAAAGCTGAAACGGATGCAGGAATATGCAGAGGCGCAAGTTTGCCGCAGACGCATTCTGTTGAACTATTTTAATGAAACGGCCGAACGTAATTGCGGGAACTGTGATGTGTGCATCGCACCGCCCAAACATTTTGACGGCACTGAGCATGTACAAAAAGCGTTATCCGCCATTATGCGGACAAAGGAACAAATAGGATTTACCTTGACCGCTGAAATCTTGCACGGCACATATTCCGGCGAAGTTACCGCCAAAGGATACCAACTGCTGAAAACCTTCGGAGCCGGACGTGATGTGCCTTTCCGCGATTGGCAAGACTACCTGTTGCAGATGTTACAAATGGGATTTTTAGAAATAGCTTATAACGAAGACCGTCATTTGAAAGTAACACCACTGGGAAAAGAAGTTTTATATGGACGTAAACGGGCGGAATTGGCTGTTATCGAACGTGAAGACTTGCGAGTAAAAAGTCATAAAGAGCGACAGTACAAATTGGGCAAGAAAGAAGAGACGAATACTGAAAAGGCTGAAAACAAAATCCTGTTTGAACGCCTGCGCGAACTGCGGAAACAAATAGCGGAAGCCAACCATTGGCCCGCATACATTGTGATGTCCGACAAATCACTTCACGCACTGGCCACCGAACGACCTACCACCCTCCAGGCTTTCGGTGAAATTTTTGGCATAGGACAGCATAAGCGTGACGCTTACGGCGAACGTTTCATCGCTGTTATTCAAGAATTTACGGATACTATTGAAGAAACAGCATTAAATATGCCCATAAATTCTGAGAGTAAAGCAACATCTGTCCTATGTAAGAATGACACACATCGGTGACAAGAAAGAGAATGGCAGCACTCGTCCTGTGATGATAAAACTTGCCGCAAAGATGTGCAAACCTTATCCGGAGCCATGCAAGGAGTTGATGTTGGGTTTAGGATTACCGCGACTTAATCAGCCTCCGCGTCTTTATTCTTTATCATCAAGATGCTCAATTCGTAGAGCAGATAAAGAGGAATGGCTACTACCGATAACGTAAAGGGGTCTCCCGTAGGGGTGATGACTGCGGCCAGAATAACAATGACGACAATGGCGTGCCGCCGGTACTTCCGCAAGAAGGCTTTGTCTACCAAACCTAACAGGGACAACAACCAAGCGACTAAAGGTAGCTCGAATGCCGCTCCCATGCAAAGGTTCAGCATCATGAAATTGTCGATGTAGGAATTAAGTGAAATTTGATTTTCAATCAGTTCGCTGAGCTGATAGGTGGAAAGGAAACGAAGCGTCAACGGATAGACCATGAAATAGCTCAACAGGACTCCAATAAAGAACATCCCTGTGCCTATCGCCATCGCTTTGCGCACTCCACGCATTTCGTTGGGGTAGAGTGCGGGGTTGATGAAGCGCCATACCTCATAGAATAAATAAGGCATGGCCGTTACGACGGACATCCAAAAGGCCGTGGACATATGTATCAGGAAAGGTGCGGCCAGATTGATGTTGACCAGTTTAACATGAAACTCCTGGGTGAAGAATTCATCGTGTAAGTCGAGCCTTTCACCGATGTGGCGCAGGAGGTCGTAAAAAATGAAATCATTGCTGCACGGTGCCAATATCACCCGGTCGAAAAGCCAAGGCATTGCCGTGAAATAACCCACTGCCAAGACGAACCACACTGCCAATATCCGAATAAGGACTTTGCGCAGTTCGTCCAGATGATCCCAAAATGTCAGTTCTCTGTCTTCGGACATAGCCCGTCATTTCTTCGCTTTGTCCGTATTGTCCAGGTCTTCTTTCGCCTTGTTTATTTCGTCTTTCGCTTCGTTTACGCCTTCCTTGAAGCTTTTCACGCCTTTGCCAAGGCCTTTCATCAGTTCGGGGATTTTCTTTCCTCCGAACAATAGCAGGATAATGACAACAATGAAAATCCATTCGGAGCCACTGGGCAGAAGGTTCAATAACAGTAATTCGGTCATAGCTTTTCTATAAATTTCTATTTGTAAAGTGCGACAAAGATAAGATTTTTAGGGCAAACTTCCATCTCTTGCCTGCTTATTTCTCCTTCAATCTTGAAAATAGACCCGCTTGACGCGTGCGGATACACTGGTCAGCACTTCGTAAGGAATAGTTTCCAGTACATCGGAAAGCACCGTCACCGGCAGATGGTCGCCAAAGATTTCCACCGTATCACCTTCCTTGCAATCAATGCCCGTCACGTCTATCATGCACACGTCCATGCAGATGTTTCCAACGTAAGGCGCGCGTTGCCCGTTCACCAGACAATAAGCGTTGCCATTTCCCAAGCGTCGGTTCAATCCGTCGGCATAACCAATGGGCAGGGCGGCGATACGCGAAAGGCGGGTCAAATGTCCTTTCCGGCTATAGCCTACGGTGTCTTCCTGAGGCACATCGTGTATCTGCAGAATGGTGGTTTTCAAAGTGCTGACGTTGTGAATAATAGAGCTGTCTATAGGGCTGACGCCATACAGGCCGATGCCTAAGCGGACCATGTCGAACTGCGCACCCGGGAAACGCTCGATGCCTGCCGAGTTGCATATATGGCGTAATATCTTGTGCGGAAAGCCGGCTTGCAAGACTTGTGAAGCGGCCTCGAAAGTTTCTATCTGATGGCGGGTGAAGGCGTCGAAGCGTGCTTCATCACTTCCAACCAGGTGCGAGAAGACCGAACGTACGATGACTGCGTTTTGTCCTTGCAACCTACGTACCAGTTCGGGCATGTCTTCGGGGGCAAAGCCCAGACGGTGCATGCCTGTGTCGAGCTTGATGTGGATGGGAAAATGGGTGACACCGCTCTTTTCCGCAGCCTTTATTAACGCTTCCAGCAAATGGAAACTGTAGACTTCCGGTTCCAGTTTATAGTCGAACAATGTCTTGAAAGCGGTCATTTCCGGATTCATTATCAAGATGTCCGCCGTGATGCCTGCCTTACGCAAGTCTGCGCCTTCATCGGCCACGGCTACGGCCAAATAGTCCACATGATGTTCCTGGAGTGTCTTTGCCACTTCGTAGGAACCGGCTCCGTAGGCTGATGCCTTCACCATGCACACCATCTTCGTCTCCGGTTTTAGCTTGCTGCGGTAGTAATTCAGATTGGCCACCATTGCGCTTAGGTTTACTTCCAGAATGGTTTCGTGCACTTTCTTTTCCAGCGCTTCGGTCAGGTTATCGAAACCGAATTTGCGCGCGCCTTTTATCAAAACCAATTCTTTGGACAAGGCAAGATCTCCGCGAGAGATTGACTTCAGCAAAGTTTGGGTGTCTGCAAAGAAAGCTTTCTCCATGCTGAAACTCTCTGAACAGGACGAGATATTGGGACCTACACCGATAATGCGTTGTACACCCCGGCTATCCGCTAATTGCGCTACACGCCGATAAAGCGTAGTCGCATTTTGCCCGGTCTCCAATATGTCCGAAAGGATGAGTGTGCGCTTTAGTCCTGTGGCCAATGAACGCCGGTATTGGAAGTCGAGCGCAATGTCTAATGAGCCGAGGTCACTGTTATAACTGTCGTTGATTAACAGGCATCCGTTCTTGCCTTCCTTCACCTCTAAGCGCATGGCCACCGGTTCCAAGTGAGCCATCCGCTCGGTTATCTTCCGCGGAGGCAACATCAGATAGACGCATACCGCCAGGCAATGGAGCGAATTTTCAATGGACGCATCGTCAATGAAGGGCAGGGTATAATGGTTCTCCATCTCTAAGTAACGATAGCTTATCTCCGTGCAATCGTCCTTCTTCTCCACCTTTGTAATGTAAAGCGGGCGTTCGGGGTCTTTGCGGCTCCAAGCTATCTCCCGACAAGAAAACAATGACTTTGACACACAATTACAGATAAACTCATCATCTCCATTATAAATAAGGACATCGCAATTCTTGAAGAAAGTGAGTTTCTCCATACACTTCTCCTGTAGAGAAAAGAAATTTTCCTGGTGAGCCCCGCCAATGTTGGTCAGGATACCGATGGTAGGTTTGATGATGGCTTCCAAGGCGCGCATTTCGCCCGGTTCGGAGATGCCCGCCTCAAAGATGGCCAAATCATTGTCCTCGTTCATCTGCCATACGGACAGAGGCACGCCTATCTGGGAGTTATAACTACGGGGCGAACGTACGATGCGATGGTCGTCTCCCAGTAGTTGGTTCAACCATTCCTTTACGATGGTCTTTCCATTGCTTCCCGTAATGCCCACTACGGGTATGCCGAATTGGGTCCGATGCAGTTCCGCCAATTTCTGAAGGGCTTTCAAGGGGTTGGAAACCACCAAGAAGTTTGACGAAGAATATTGAATGGGGCATGTGGCGTTTCCGTCCGGTGCCGGTGCCACTTCAGATTTTTCGTCCTTCATTCTTCGCTCTACATTTCCATAGTCTTCCTCGCTCACCACAAAATTGCGGACACCCCGTTCTGTCAATTCGTGGATGTAGTTCGCACCCGTATTACGTTTGGTGGGCAGGGCGAAGAATAATGTCTCTTCTGGAAAACTTAGTGAACGGCTGTCCGTTAACAACCAGTTTATAGTGGCTGGAGCCTCACCTATGCGGCGGGCTCCTATCATTTCTGTTATTTGTTCAATCGAATACGACATATTTCTATTTCTTTTTCGAAATCTAAGTACGGGTATTTTTCTTTAAGTCGGTTTATTTTTAACAAAGTTTTTTCTAAAAAAAACTTATAAGAATTGGAACCGGGTTGGAAAGGCTTATGCTCGAGCGCTTTATGAATTTGCTCACATTCGTTCATCACATATACGGATCCCTCTGAAAGGCAGGAGGAGCAGAAGCGTTCCCATACGTAATTCACCGCCACTTCGGAGGGATGCACCATGTCCGGAGCGTAAAACCGATAATCGCGCAACTCGTCCAGCACAATCTCGTAAGCTGGGAAATAAAACACCGATTCGGGAAAACGTGCTTTCAAAGCGTCTATAGCCAATAATAATGTTGCCTTGCTCAACTGATTGGCATGCAGCCCATCCCGTATATGGCGGATAGGACTGACGGTAAGCAGGACTTTCAATTCAGGACAGACATTCCGCAAGGCAAGGAGTAAGTCCGCATAATCCGACACGATTTCATCTGTCGACAAGCGTCGCCGGTTGAAGCAACGTTCGGGCAGCTTGTGGCAATTGCTCACGATGTGTCCTGCCTGTATGTCCTCATACACCCAGGCTGAGCCCCATGTCAGTATCAGATAATCTAATTTTGGCAACAAGGCACGCAACTCGTCCAATCGCTTGTTGATGTTCTCTAAGGTTCCTTTGGGAGTGGGAGAGGAAAAATCCCCGTGGTGCATCTGGCTGTGCCACAAGCCTTCGTGTTCGTACAAGTCCGCCTCCGTGTACACTTTTCCGTCTAATGCTTCACGGATGGCCATTGAAATGGACAGCGGATTGTAAAGCACGCCGTAAGGATTGAGCAAACAGGAGAATTTGGCGTTCACCAACCGCACGCCCATGTTTGTGGCAAAGCATGAGCCCATCAGCAGCAGGTGATCCCGGTGCGTCAGGTGAGGCAGATCCTTAGGTATGTCTACCGAAGTAAAGAAGTTCATTAGTCTGTTTTTTTTAGATTGTAAATGCGCAAAAATAGTGATTTAAAATGAAATTTTGATGAAGTGGGGTCTTATTATACTTCGCGCGGGATGAATTTATGCATTTTATATTTTCTCAATGGTAACAGAACTCTCCCTCCCTCCTAACTCCCCCGTTATCGGGGGAGAGCAACCTTCTGGAAGGAGGGGTCGCCTTTAGGCCGGGGTGGTAGGAAAAACATGGTTCGACTTATTAAAATTATATAGGAATAGGAGCCGCTTACGTGGCGTATTTGTCCTACCATCCTGCTCGTTGGCACCCCTCTTTCCAAGAGGAGGGGAATTCTGATTTAAATGCATAAATTCATCCCGTGCGAAGTATAAGTTCCTAAGTATGCAGGGCGTTTGCAGGTCCGCGTGGCATGGTGTGGAAGAAGTGGTTTGAGAAGAAGAAGGGAAAAATGGAACTCTGTCCGGTGTGTTGGTAGTGTGTACAGGCATAAGTTCGGAGAAAAATGAAAAGAAAGATTGCACCTTTCCGGTAATTTTGTACCTTTGCATGACTTCACCAATGAATAGGAAGGCCGATTAAAACTAAAAAGAATACAGATGAAGTAGAAAAATGTAAGGACATATTTATAAGACAGCGTTAGCTTTTATTCTGAAAACCTGGAATCTGGACAATTCCCGCTAAAGTACGAATGAAAAGTTAAACGCCCGTGCCGTATCGTGGCGTGGGCTTAACTTTGTTACTTTAGCGGGCGGTCCAGAGCCTCAGGTTTTGATAAAGTTAGGTTCTGCGCCATTCTTGTATCTAAGTCTTTCCCTGTATATTAACTAATACAAAAAAACATTGCGTTTGTGGAGCCCGGGCGCAAGAGCTTGAATGTGGAATAACCATGATACACATCGGCAAACTGATTAAGCAGAAGCTGCAAGAGCGGCATCGCACGGTGGTTTGGCTGGCTCAACGTTTGTCTTGCGGACGAGCGAATGTGTATAAAATCTTCGATAAGTACTCCATTGATACGGAGGTTCTGATGAAGATTTCGGGTATCCTCAATTTCGACTTCTTCAAGTACTACTCGGACGAAGTGCGGAAAAAGAAGGACGAGGAACCGGAAAAGAACGCTGATTGAGCCTATCTTACCTTCATGGCAAAGCGTTTCACGCTTGCTGTCTTTCCTGTCATAGTTCGGCGTTTGCGGACTATCCTCCCTTTTTATGCATTCTTCCTGTTGTGAAAAACAAGATAATTATTTTTCTAATTGGTTGATTTTTAAATTATTGATATATTCTTCGTTCTTTTTCATCGGTTAAATCTGATAATGTAATGTTATTTTTCTGTGTATGCTTGCAATGGATTTCTTTTTATTAATTGACAGAACGAATGCCTGTTTGTTTAGCGAAGGTGTTTTTAGAGTCAGTTTTTGTCATCAGTTGTGCTTTGTTATATAATTATGGTGTATCCATGACTTTGTCTCCAAGTGGTTGACATGTATACGTTTTGGATACATAGTTGATAGCTTTGTTAACTTTAAACCATCTATATTTGTGACAAAGTTAAATCCTGTGAAGTGAAATTGGATAGTGTATGCACGTATGATTTATATTTAAGAACGCTTCCGTTTATTTTATGAAACAGGTGAGATGAATATAAAGCCAGATGAAATCTTATATATAAATATATGGATGGATTAATTAATTACTAACTTAAAAAACAAAGTACAATTATGAAAAAGAAATTTATGATTGTAGCGGTGGTCGCTGGCGCATTGGCACTGGGTGCCTGCGTGGATGACAATGAGTCCGCATCCGTAACCGCCCTTCGTGACGCGAAGGCGCAACAGTTGGCGGCACTTGCCAACTATTACAACGCGCAAGCCGAAGCGGAAAAGATTACCGCTGAAGCCGAAGCGGCTTATCAGAATGCTTTGGCCGCTTACCAGAATGCGTTGGCTGAACAGACCGCGCAGGAAATGGCACAGGCTAAAGCAATCTATGAAGCTCAGCTGGAGGCCATCAAGGCGCAGGCTGAAGCTGACATGTGGGCTGCCCGCCTGGCTGCCGCTCAGTACGAACAACAGATACTGGACGAGGCCGATGAACAGTTGAGAGGCTTGTTCATGGAATACAAGAACGCCGTGAACGAACTGACGAACATGAATGTTCAGAAGAGCGATTACAATTATCAGCTGGCTCAGGCACAGGCCGGATTGCTTTCTGCCAACGAATATGTCGCCAACGAGACTGCCCGGATACAGTCGGACATCGCAAGCGCAAACAGCCAGATAGAGGCTTGGAAGAACTACGGTGGTATCGACAAGGCTGAACTGGAAGCCGAGTTGGCAGCTTTGCAGCAAGAGGAATACACGGCATTTGCCAAGCGGGACGAAGCTGAAAAAGCATGGGATACAGCCGGTGAGGCTTATGATGACCTGATTGAGATGTACCTAGCGAATGCGGGTGAATATTACGCTGAAGAAACTACCGTTAAGACTGTAGACGCTATCCGGAAATTCAATGCGCTGGAAATAGGGTATTACTGGGTCCCAGATAATGATCCGAATCTTCAGGCGTCTATTAATGAAGGGTATTTGGATTGGAGCGATTGCCAATGGAATTACGACGAATCTACTGGTACAGGCTATTACATCGTTCCAAGTGTATATATAAACTTCTACGGAAACGGAAGTTGGAATATTCGCTATGTTGCTCCCGTAAAGTTGGAATATCTGACTATTGTCGAGGATAATGAGAACCGGATAAGCCTGGAAGTTCCAATGTACGGATTGAGAAACAACGCGACAAAAGTGATGCTGGATCAATATTATTCCATGGAGAAGAGCGATTGGGAGGATATAATCGGTTCTCCCGCGTCCGACTCCAAGTTGGCTACCGGTTATTATCTGTATAAAGAACAGGCTGAGGCTGTCTTAGCGGAAGCTCAAGAGGCTTTGGCGGAAGCCCAGGAAGCCTATCCGAAGACCGAAGCGGCTTTGAAGGAAGCTTCGGATGCAATGGATGAAGCCGGGGCAGTGCGCGATGCCGCAAGAGCTGATAGCGAAGCTGCACAGAAAGCGTTGGAGGCTGCTCAGAATGCGTATAATGAAGCTGTGAGTGGCGGAGATGAGGCTGCGATAACGGCTGCCGAAGAAGCGCTGGACAAGGCCAATGAAGCTGCCAATGACGCTTGGGAGGCTTTTTATGATGCCGACGAGGCTTATGTTGAAAAGCAAAACGAGTATTATGAAGCCGATAGCAAATATTGGAACGCCAAGAACGAACTGGAAAGTGCTCAGATTGCGGCTAATGATGCGGAGCGTGAGGTGGAATCTTGGAATGTGACGATTGCGAACGCCCAGGAAACGTTGGCTGGCTGGGATGAACGCCAGGCTGCATGGAATACGATGGTAACCGCCTTGGAAGACGAAACTTACGCTGCGGAACTGAAAGCTTTGGGCGAAAATGAAATCGTGACGGCTTATGTTGAGGCTTATGGCAAGAGGAATGAGGCTCTACTAAATTATCAGGAGGTTGTTTACAGTATGGATGTAATTACCAACTTGCTTTATAGTGGCAGTGTGATGGATCCGGCACAGGAAATCGCTGACTTGGAGCAGGAAATCTTCAACTTGAACCAAGAACTCGCTAACTTGGAGCAGAACCAGGGCGTATTGAACCAGGAAGCCATGATTGAGCAGCTCAAAGTTCAAATAGCGGGTCTGGAAGAGGAAATTGCGGCTCAGACTCTGTATGTAGAGGCTTTGAAGGCCCGTTTGGCAGAACAGGCTGGCGCTGCAGCTGAATAACTCCCTATTTATTAACGGCAAAAAACAAAGTAAAATGAAAATATCAAAACTTTTACTGTACGCCGTTATGCCCATGATGTGCATTACGGTGGCGCAAGCCCAGCAGAAGGAACCTCAAAAAGGCGACTTCACGTTGGCGGCTACCGTGAGCTACAACAGTAGCGTGATGAAGAACGCGGCCGCTGGTAACTTGATGGATTATTCCGTTACGGCGACTTCTACCAACTGGAACGACAAGGCTCTCTCTGTCGGGATAGAAGGCGGCTGGTTCTTCCACGACTTGTGGAAACTCAACTTGGGAGGCGGCATGAACATCTCCAAACACCCCGGTTATAGCGCTGTACCCGGTACATTCGACCCGCTAACAGACGAGGTGGGAGACGGTTCTATTCCTAATTATGGTGCGGTAGCTGACCAGAACTATTTACAGTTTAATGTATATACGGGTGTGGACCGCTACTTTAAGACCGGAACTGAAGGCTTGATGCCTTACATTGGTATACGTGTGGGTTACGCTTACGGACGCAATTTGTCTCAGACGGACAATGAGGAATATATGGGCAAGTCGGTGGGCGAAGCGTACAACATTCGTGGTGCCCTTACGGCTGGTGTAGACTATTTTTTCACGAATGCGTTCTTTATCGGTGTGCAGGTCGATCCGTTCGCCTATACCTATAATTGTACGCTGATTAAACCGCAGGAAGGATTGAGCAACTTGGATGCTGATAGTCACAACTTCGGCATACTGGCTGCGCCTACACTCAAAGTCGGTTTTAAGTTCTAAAAAAGATAAGTGGGATTTTATTTATCATTTCGTGTCGGTGGGTCGGAATATCAGAGGATGTTCCGACCCACTTCTTTGGGGCTCTTCCGGAGAATGTGTAGGCAAATGGTAATTTAGCAGCCCCCTCCCTCTTCCCCCCCCCGAAGGGGAGGTGCCCCGCTCGAATCCATTGATAAATAAGCTGAATGCTCTGAGCTCCCTCCCTTCGGGGGAGGGATGGGGAGGGGCTTTAAATTCCCGTTTATTGCTTATGCGTTTATTGGATGAACCTTAAATACTGCATTCAGATTAGGGTAATCCGCAATGGAGTTACACTATATTATATAGGTATATTGTGTATAACCCGTCCTGTTCGTTTTAAAAACACATACAGAGGCTTATCGCAAAAGTAGTGGCTTATTGGAAAAAGATTGAGGAACATCATTTGGGGGTATAAAGTCTTAATGAAGACTAAGTTATCTGTTTTCCCCCTAAACGACTATTTATTTTGATTGTGGAACTTCCCGTTTTGCTTTTTCTTTTCAAAAATGGAAGTCTGACATTAGGATAAATCGAAAATTATTCTTAAAATAGACGCCGAAACTAGTTTCCTTTATCTATTTTAAATGAAAAAACATGAAGCCATGAAAACGATTAAAGTATTGGTTTCGGCTTTCTGCCTTGCTTCTTTTTTTCCGTGTCCGGGATGGGCTGAGGCGGATAATTCGACCGAAACAAGAGCCTTAGCGGTAGAGGCTCTACAGACAACGCAGCAAGCGGCTACCGTAGAAGTGAAAGGTATTGTAAAAGATCAGACTGGGCTTCCGGTCATAGGAGCCACCATCGTGGAAAAAGGCCATACTACGAACGGCACTGTGACGGACATTGACGGAAACTTTACTCTTCGTCTTCCGGCCAGCGGTACGCTGGTGATTTCCTTTATCGGTTATACCACGCAGGAGATACCCTTGAATGGGCAAACTCAATTCAACGTCATATTGGAGGAAGATAGTGAGACACTGGACGAAGTGGTCGTAGTAGGATATGGCGCCATTCAAAAACGTTCGGTTTCCACATCTATCTCGACTGTAGAAGGAGGGTCTATTGCCGAAATGCCGACTTCCAACATATCTCAAAGTCTGGTTGGTATGTCGTCTGGTATCACCATTCAGCAAATCAGCGGTGAACCTGGTGCCACTCCAGCTATCCGTATCCGTGGCGCGGGTTCTATTAATAGTGGTAACGATCCTTTGTATGTTATTGACGGCTATCCTACGACCGATGCCGAACTTTTCAACAACATCAATCCGTCCGATATTGCCGATATTCAGATATTGAAAGATGCCGCTTCATCCGCCATCTACGGTTCAAAAGCCGGTAATGGCGTTATCATTGTGACTACCAAACAAGGCCAAAGCGGTAAACCGAAGGTAAGTTTCAACACCCAAGTGGGATGGAGCGAGGCGCAAAACTATGTCGATGTGCTTGAAGCCGATGACTATTTGGATATGATTATTGAGGCGCGCACCAACAACGGTACTATCCAGAACTTCCCTCAATTGCTTGAAATGCGCGAGACTGGTAATTATGTGAACACGAACTGGCAGGATGCCATCTTCCGCAAAGCGCTGAACTATAGAGGTACGGCGACGGTCACGGGAGGTAACGAGACCTTGAAGTATAATTTCTCTGCCAACTATCAGAAAGAAGACGGTATTTTGCTGAACTCTTACTATCGCAGAACCGGTATCAAAGGAGGTTTTGAAGCCAAACTGTCCAAAATCGTGAAGTTGGGAGCTTCGTTCAACATGACTTATAGCAAGCGCCGTGTACAGCAACCGACTGGCGGTAATACGGAAGATGTGACGGGCGTGATTGCTGAAGCGTTGACCATGCCTCCCATTTTGCCTGTTTACCAGCCTAATGGAGATTATACCCAGGTGGCACAGCATTATGCTGATTTAGGTTTGAACAACCAAATCCGTAATCCGGTGACCAACTTGCTGGAGAACCGCAACGACCAATGGTCTATCCGCTCCATGGCTAACGCTTATCTGGAAGTAAAGCCGGTGAAGGGTCTGACGTTGCGTACTTCTGTAAACTTCACCACGAACCAAGCCAAGCAGGATTATTACCAGTCGGCCTATCTGCTGGGTAGTGCCTATACGGGTAATAAGTCTACTCCCTATATGAACACGGTCGATGGTTATCGCCTTTCCGGTTTCGGTTACAATACCTATTGGTCCACAACCGCTACGTACGATGCTATGTTCGGTGAAAAGCATCACTTGAACGCTGTTGTCGGTTATGATTTCGAATATAACAGCGATTTCGAGGTTCAGCAGGATGACCGTACGGATGCTGATAACCCGATTGCTTACAACAACACCAACATTACAAACGTCAATGGCGCCACTTTATGGAATGGTTCTTCCACCAATTCGCTCTATGTGTTCGATGCCATGTTTGCCCGTGTGGTTTATGATTATAATTATAAATATGTGCTTTCAGGCTCAGTACGCCGTGACCGTTCCAGTAAGTTCGGTCCCGACAAACGTGCCGGTTGGTTCTATTCGGGCTCAGTGGCATGGAACATCACGGAGGAAGATTTTATGCAAGACATCGATTGGCTCAACATCGCCAAAATCCGTGCCAGCTATGGTGTGACGGGTAATGACCAGATCGGCGACGACTATGCTTGGATTTCATCGATCAGTTCCGATCAGAATGTCATCTTCGGCACAACGGCTTTGCCTACCTATTATCCCAGTGGCTATTCTAACAGACAGTTAGGTTGGGAAAAGAATGAACAATGGGATTTGGGCTTCGACTTTGGCTTGTTCAATGTGCTTAATGTAGTGGTAGACCTCTACAAGCGTACGAGTGACATCGTGATGCCCGCCAACATCCCCAACTTCAACGGTATTTCGGGCAGTGTCTATATGAATGCCGGACAAATTGAAAATAAGGGTATTGAAATACAAGTATCCGCCAATCCCTTGAAAGGTCCTTTCCAATGGCAGACAACCTTGAGTTGGTCCAAAAATGCGAACAAGATTTTGTCATTGGCCAATAATCAGACGCAACTTGCCAATGCCAGTGCCGGTACTAAATGGGGTAATGTCATCCGCAACTATGTAGGTCGTCCGATGGGTGATATGTATATGTTGAAGGTCATCGGTACGTACAATACCGCCGAAGACTTGGCCAAGTATCCTACGAATGGTACGCAAGACATCGGTGACTTGATATTCGAAGACTATAACAAGGACGGTACGGTGGATGTGAACGACTATCAGCTGGTCGGTAACTACCAGCCTGATTTTACATTCGGATGGAACAATACGTTCACTTATAAGAACTTTGACTTGAATGTCAACATCGACGGTCAGGTAGGCGGTAATGTCATTTATGCCGCTGCGCGCGCTTTCTCCTTGAACCGATATGACGATAATGTATTGAAAGAATCCGGATTGGGCCGTTGGAAATCACCTACGGATACAGGCAATGGTATGTCACACAAGGCCGGTACCAACAACTTGGGAAGCAACATCGGTCCTTCTACTCGTTATCTTTATGACGCAGACTTCCTGCGTATCCGCAATGTGGCTTTGGGCTATACATTCCCCAAGAAGATTTGTAAAGCTATCGGTATCGAAGGCTTGCGTGTCAGTGCCAATATTCAGAACTTATGGACATTCGACCGCTATCCCGGCTATTCTGTAGAAGCCAACTATGAAGGCAATTCGGCTACCAACAACGGCGTTGACTTCGGTGGCTATCCCATTGCGCGAACCTTTACGTTCGGTCTGAACTTTAACTTCTAATCCTAATTGAAATATTGATATGAAGACAATACATAAACTATTGGCCTTTGCGGTTGCGTCAGCTTCTGTACTGGCTTTACCGTCTTGCAGCGACAGCTTCTTCGATTGCTATCCGACAGACTCCATGCAGATGGAAACCTATCTGCAAAATGATACGGAATTGCAAAATGTGCTTCTCAATGGTTATTATCACTTGCAGGGCGTGACATTGAATTCCATCTTTGTGAACAGTATCGCCACCGACGAAGCGTATGACATGAAAACCAACAACTCAATGAACCATATCTCTCTCAACGAATGTACATGGGACGCTACGTTGGGCATTACGAATGACATTTGGGAATATTGCTTCAACATCATCAACCGTTGCAACAATGTGCTGCAATATTTGGACAATGCTTCTGATTCCAATCGGACCCAATTTGAGGGTGAAGCAAGTTTCCTGCGTGCGTACGCTTATTTTACGTTGGTCAGATTGTTTGGCCCTGTGCCTATCTCGACCACGCCAATCAACGACTATACTTCCCTTTACAGCTACGACCGTAGCAGTGTAGAGGATGTGTACAGTCTGATAGAAGCCGACTTGGAAACAGCCATCAATAACTTGCCTTACAGCTATACGGCCGATAACATGCAAGGCCGGGCTACTAAAATCGCGGCCTATACCATGCAGGCGGATGTATTTATGACCTTACAGAATTTCACATCTGCGCAAGCATCTTTAGAGAACGTCATTAATTATGCCAACCAACACAGTGATGAGTTGGGTTTGGAAGAAGATGTTCTTCAAATTTATGCCTCGGACAATCCGATGGGAAAAGAGATTATATTTGCCGCACAGTTCAACAATGGCGCTACAGTGGTTGATAATGAACTGATGGGACGGTGCATCTTGAATACGAAACCTTCCGATCAACCGGCTTATATTTATTCGGATGGTACGGAATCGACCATTACGGTTTCGCAAGGTACAAGCGTCATGCTGATGACGTGGGAACTCTATAACAAACTCAAAGAAAATCCCAATGACCAACGTTTCCAAAAGTTGACTTACAGCGGTATCCTGAGCGGAGACTTCGTATCGAATGCCAGCGATGAAGTACAGGTGTCTGCTGATGGTTACACGTATATTCCTACTACATTAAAGTACTTTGACTTCCAGAATGAAGGATTGACCACTTGCGTATCCGGTAATGACAACATCATCTACCGTTATGCGGATGTATTGTTGATGTATGCCGAATGTTTAAATAACAATGGTAATACATCCCAAGCGGCTATCTATTTGAATCAAGTAAGGTCGCGTGCGGGAGTAGCCAATACAACGGCTACGACCAAGGACGATATGGATCTGGCTATCGAAGACGAGCGTTTGTTGGAACTGTGCTTTGAAGGTCATAGATGGTATGACTTGGTACGTAGAGATAGGATAACTCCCATCATGGAAGCGCACTTCGCTCATCGTACGCCGGGATTAAACCCCAACCTGCAAGCCAGTAATAACGGTATGACTGTAAGTAACAGTTCGGACACTTCGGGTACGTCCGCCACATGGAAGTGGAGCAACTCTTCTGCTGATATCCTGTTCGGCATTCCGTATGACCAGATTCAGCTTTCGAGCAATTGGACTCAAAATGAGTTGTATTAACTAAATAGCATTCGTTAGACGATGAAACATTCACTTTTTGCCGGCAGCCTTTGTGTTGCCGGCATACTCATACCGCAAGTAAGCTGTACGGGTGAGAAAAAGGCTCGGACAGACACCGAGAGGCCGAACATTATTTTTATTCTAGCCGATGATATGGGTTACGGTGACTTGTCCTGTTATGGCAACGAGTACGTGCAGACTCCTAATATTGACCGGCTGGCGGAGACAGGCACACGTTTCAACCAATGCTATGCAGGCAGTGGTATCAGTTCGCCATCCCGCTGTGCATTGATGACAGGGCGCAACACCGGCAATACCCGCATTCGTGACAACATGTGCACGGCGGGAGGCATTGCCGGTATTAAGGTCAATCCTAATGGTGACTCTACCATTGTTCGTCGTGCCAACCTTTTGCCGCAAGATACGACTATAGCTACGGTATTGAGTGCCGCTGGTTACCGGACGTGTTTGGTGAACAAATGGCACTTGGACGGATATGACAAGGGGGCGTCGCCCAATCATCGGGGTTTTGATGAGTTTTATGGTTGGACCATTTCTACCGTTCATAGCAATTCTCCTTATTATTATCCGTATTACCGTTTTCACGGAGATACTTTGATTAATATACCGGAAAATGCGGATGGGAGACATGGCATCCATAACAACGATTTAAGTACGAATGATGCGATTGCTTTTATCCGTCGCAACCGGCACAATCCGTTTTTCCTCTATCTGGCGTATGATGCTCCTCATGAGCCTTATAACATTGATCAGACAGCCTGGTATGACGGACAAGAAACTTGGACGCCGGATACGAAACGCTATGCCTCGTTGATAACGCATATGGATGCCGCTATAGGCCGGTTGCTGGATGAACTGGAACGGCTGGATTTGCGTAAGAATACCTTGATTATTTTTGCTTCGGATAATTAAAAAAGCTGTATCTGATTGATACACAGAATAGAATTGAAGAGTGTGAGATTTTAGGTAACGATTTAGCGACATTCAGAACGCTCTGACTTGCTGCGGTTTACCTCATAGATTCAAACAACTCTTTCGTATTT
>CASENS010000014.1 GCA_949289345.1 uncultured Bacteroides sp. | reverse complement strand
GATTCTTCCGTCGGAAAACGACCTTCAAATTGACTTAGCAGCATATGGCTTTTCTTGCAAATTTAGTGGCTTTCATTCCATTAGAAAAGCTGCACCAGCGGACTTAACAGATTTTAGTACATTTATCACCACACAGAGTTTCCTTTCGCGAAACATTGGCTTAGCCTTTGCTAAACATTGTTTCATCCTTTATGAAACATTGACTCAACCCTGCGGGGCATTTCGGCATTCGGATAAATATTCGTATCTTTGCGGGGTCGTAATGAAGAACCTTTATTTTCTTACTTTCAATATAAGTTAAGTATGCCTGAATCGAATTTTGTAGATTACGTGAAGATATATTGCCGCTCGGGAAAGGGCGGACGAGGCTCCACGCATATGCGCCGGGCCAAGTATGTACCCAATGGAGGACCGGACGGAGGAGACGGTGGCAGGGGAGGAGACATCATCCTGCGTGCCAACCGGAACTATTGGACATTGCTTCATCTGCGCTATGAACGGCATATTCTGGCCGGACATGGCGAAAATGGCTCGAAAAACCGCAGTTTCGGCAAGGACGGTGAGGACAAGGTGATAGAAGTGCCCTGTGGCACCGTGGCCTACAATGCCGAGACGGGCGAATATCTGTGCGACGTCACCGAGCACGGACAGGAAGTCGTACTATTAAAAGGAGGACGAGGAGGATTGGGCAACTGGCACTTCCGGACAGCTACCCGTCAGGCTCCCCGTTTTGCCCAGCCCGGTGAGCCGATGCAGGAAATGATGGTCATTCTGGAACTGAAACTCTTGGCCGATGTAGGCTTGGTAGGTTTACCGAATGCGGGAAAATCTACATTGCTGTCCGCCGTATCGGCCGCCCGCCCCAAGATTGCCAACTATCCGTTTACCACGCTGGAGCCTAATCTGGGCATCGTATCCTACCGCGACAATAAATCGTTTGTCATGGCGGACATACCGGGCATCATTGAGGGGGCCAGCGAAGGCAAAGGCTTGGGTCTGCGTTTCCTTCGCCACATCGAACGCAACTCCCTGCTTCTGTTCATGGTGCCGGCGGATAGTGACGACATTGCCCGTGAATATGACATCCTGCTGAATGAATTGCGGCAGTTCAATCCCGAAATGATGGACAAACGTCGGGTGCTGGCCATCACCAAAAGCGACATGCTGGACCAAGAATTAATGGACGAGATAGAGCCTGCCCTGCCCGAGGGTATTCCGCATGTGTTCATTTCCTCCATCACAGGGTTGGGCATCAATGTCTTGAAAGATATCCTTTGGACGGAGCTGAATGAGGAAAGCAACAAGATAGAAGGACACATTGAGCGCATCGCCCACCGGCCTAAGGACATGAGCCACCTGCAAGAAGAACTGAAAGAAGAAGGCGAGGACGAAGACCTGACGGTGGAATACATGGACGAGGACGATGTGGAAGATTTGGAAGACTTTGAATACGAGGAGGAAGACTGGGACGAAGAAGATAAGTGATGGAAAGGATTGTAGGAAATGTCAGATTGGTGGAATACGCCATCTTGCGGAAGCACTTTGAAGTGTATGCTTTCAGCACCTATCGGTATGGAGGCGTCAGCACAGGGGCATATGCTTCCTTGAATTGCACGCCCTATGTAGGAGATGACCCGCAGTGTGTGCGCCAAAATCAGGAAATCCTTTTGAACGTCCTTCCTCATCGCCCGCGCGAGTTGGTCATACCCTGGCAAACCCATGGCACAGACATACTCACCGTTGATGAAGATTGGCTGGCGGCTACTCCCGAAAGACGCTACCACCTGCTTCAGGGCATTGACGCAATGATTACTGACAAACCCGGCGTCTGCCTTTGCGTCTCTACGGCCGATTGCATTCCTATATTATTATATGACCACGTCCATCGGGTCATAGCCGCCGTCCATGCCGGATGGCGAGGCACAGCCAGCTTCCTCGTCCTGCGCACCCTGCGACGCCTGCACGAATTTTATGGCACGGAAGCGGATGATGTCTTGGCATGCATCGGACCCGGCATTTCGTGGGAAGCTTTCGAAGTGGGCGATGACGTGTTCGATGCCTTCTATAAGGCGGGTTATCCTATGTACGCCATATCCAGTTATGAACCATCCAGCCGCAAGAGTCACATTAATTTGCCCGAAGCCAATGCCATCCAAATGAAGTATTTCGGCATGCACTATTCCGATATAGAAGACTGTCGGCTCTGTACCTATATGCGTCACGAAGACTTCTTTTCCGCACGCAGGTCGGGTGTCAAGTCGGGGCGCATCTTGTCGGGTATTATGTTGAACGAATATTAATAGATTTATTGTATATGTTTCATCTGACCATTTCTTCCGAACTTGCTTCCCGTTGTCCCGAATACCGGGTGGCGGCCGTTTATGCCGAAGTCACCAATACGCCCTTCAGCGAAGGATTGTGGCAAGAGATTGATTCTTTCACCCAAGAATTGCGTGCTACGGAGACCCCCGACACTATCAAGCAACAACCCGCCATTGCTGCTACACGTGAGGCCTACCGTCGCTTTGGTAAAGATCCCAGCCGTTACCGCCCCAGTGCGGAAGCCTTACGCCGCCGGTTGTTGCGGGGGTTGGAACTTTATCGTATTGATACGTTAGTCGACCTCATTAATCTGGTCTCTTTGCGCACGGGCTATAGTATCGGAGGCTTCGATGCGGATAAAATTCAAGGTGCGGGTCTTTGTCTGGGTGTAGGTCATGCTGACGAACCGTTTGAAGGCATCGGGCGGGGACCGCTCAACATTGAGGGATTGCCCGTGTGGCGTGATGCGCAAGGAGGTATAGGAACTCCTACCAGCGACCATGAACGGACAAAGATGGATGTGAATACGCGGCATATTCTGGCTCTTATCAACGGGTATGACGGGGATGAACAAAGATTGCGCGAAGCGGCGGAAATGACGCAAGCGTTGTTAAGAAAGTATGCGGATTCGGATCGGGAAACGATTACTTATTTGTACTCAAAAGAGAAATAACCATGCAAGTACGTATTGCCGAAGACTGGCGCCGACACCTTCAAGACGAATTTGACAAACCCTACTTCAAGCAACTGACGGATTTCCTACGGGAAGAATATGCCCACACACAAGTGCTTCCGCCAGGAAGTCACATCTTCTACATTTTCGACCATTGCCCGTTCAATCAAGTAAAGGTTGTTATCTTGGGACAAGACCCGTATCCTACGCCGGGACTTTACTACGGAGTGTGTTTTTCCGTGCCCGAAGGCGTGGCGATACCCGGCTCCTTGGCAAACATTTTCCGAGAGATTCATGATGACTTGGGAACGCCTATTCCTCAGTCGGGCAATCTCGACCGATGGGTGGCACAAGGAGTCTTCCCATTAAATTCGGTCCTGACTGTACGGGCTTACCAGACAGGTTCACACCGGGGACATGGCTGGGAGATGTTTACCGATGCTGTCATCCGTAAACTGAGCGATGAACGTGAGCACTTAGTGTTCATGCTTTGGGGAAGTTATGCGAAAGAAAAAGCCGCACTGATAGACCGTTCCCGTCACTTGGTGCTGACCGCTGCCCATCCTTCACCACGCTCTGCCGAACACGGTTTCATGGGATGTTGTCACTTCAGTCGAGCCAATGCCTACTTGCTGCAACACGGTATTGAAAAAATAGACTGGTAAAAAGGAAAAGACATATCATTGGTTGCGTGCCAAAGTATTATTGGATACTTTAGCATTTATCCAACGATACTTCGCCGGTTATCCTTGAATACTTTTGCAACCGGGTTAGCGGACTGACCCGATAAAACAAAAAACCGGGTTCTCGTTCTTTTTGATAGAGAAACCGGTCTTTAAATCCCGATACGGCAAGTGCTATATCTCATTTAGCAGCTTCCAACGATGCCTTACGAAAAGCTTTCATGGCTTTCTCAAGTTCCAACGAAGCTTTACGAGCACGAGTCCCGGCAGCCTTGTTACCATTCTCCAACTGTGCCTTGGCGTCTTTCTCGAATGCTGCGTACAACTCAGCAACTTTCTCAATTAATTCTTTCATAATCCTTCCTATTTCTTATTGTTAATAAATAATATTACGCAAATATACATTCTTTCCGGAAATAAATGCAGAAAAAAGCATTTTTTTTCTTCTAATAAAGTGAAAATCTGTATTTCCAGGGATTTTTGGCTTTTTTTCTCTACTTTTGCAGTCATGAAACAGCTTACCGATACAGACTATATACATGCGCTCATCGTGGAAGGTGAGCATCAGCAACAAGACTTTAAGTTCGAGATTTCTGACGCGCGTAAAATAGCGAAGACACTTTCTGCTTTTGCCAATACGGATGGAGGGCGTTTGCTTATCGGGGTAAAAGACAACGGAAAAATTGCCGGTGTGCAGTCGGCTGAAGAGCAATACATGATAGAAGCCGCCGCGCAACTGTATTGTTCACCTGCCGTTGACGTTGACATGCGGACTTATATAGCGGATGGTAAGTCAATTCTTGTAGCCCAAGTGGAGGAAAGCCGGAGAAAACCTATATATGCTAAAGATGAAAACGGCAGACGATTCGCTTACTTACGTGTTAAGGATGAAACCGTCTTGGCTACATCCGTACACTTGCGCATTTGGAAACAAGAAAGCAGAACTTGTGGCGAACTGACCGAATATGCCGTCCGTGAACAACAACTGCTCAGCCAACTTGGAAATAACGGACCGCTATCGCTCAGCCAATGCTGTCGACAGGCTCACCTTCCGCGGCATACAACCGAACAGATACTTGCCAAGTTTGTCCGATACGACCTTGTGGAAATCGTATTCAAGGAACACGCTTTTCGCTTCCGCTTAAAATGAAAAGAGGCTTCTCCAGACACGGTAAAATTTACGGGACGTCTTCACTTTTTGTTCCTGGAGACAAAACTTGGCAATCATTTTTCATCCGCAAGCATTTACTAACCAAAATATTTCTTACTTTTGCAGGCGGAAATTAAAAACAGTTGAAATATAATCCTATTTTTATATATAATATATTGAAAAGGTATGAGTCTATTCGGCAAATTATTCCAAAAAAACAACAGTGAAGTGTCTTCCAAGAATGTAGAAGACTTTGCATCATTGATCCGTGTATATTTCCAATCAGTCATTGCCGCTAATCTGGGTATTACAAACATTCGCTTTGTGCCTGATGTGGCAAACTTCAAGCGGCTCTTCAAAATACCTACCCAAGGCGGACGTCTGGGACAGGGCGAAAAAATAGCGTCGCGTAAGATGTTGATGCAGGATTATGGTCTTAGTGAAAGTTTCTTTAAGGAAATAGACGCGTCTGTAAAAAAACACTGCCGTACGCAAAACGATGTCCAGGCATATTTATTCTTGTATCAAGGGTTTACCAACGACTTGATGATGTTGATGGGTAACTTGATGCAATGGAAATTCCGTATGCCGTCCATCTTCAAAGGTACGCTACGCGCCATGACTGAAAAGACGGTTCACGATGTTTGTACCAAATTAGTGTGGAAGAAAGATGATGTACACAAAACAGCCGCGGCCGTACGTCAATACAAAGAACGGTTGGGGTATTCAGAACAATGGATGACGGAGTATGTCTATAACATCGTTATGTTGGCCAAAAAGGAACCTAAACCGAAGAACGAAGAAGCCAAGAAGTAAAAAATGGAAATAGAACAACATCCGCTGCAGCCTTTCTTGCCGGTTCATGCCCGTTTGCTGATGTTAGGCAGTTTTCCGCCCCAGCGGAAGCGCTGGTGCATGGATTTTTATTATCCTAATTGGGGTAATGACATGTGGAGGATTATGGGGTTGTTGTTCTACAACGATCGCAACTATTTTGCCGATAATGAACGGAAGCGATTCCGCAAGGAAGTCATCATACAATTTCTCAATGAACGTGGCATAGCTTTGTTCGATACAGCTTCCGCCGTACGTCGTTTGCAAGACAACGCTTCGGACAAATACTTGGAAATTGTACAACCGACAGATGTTGCCACCTTGCTGCATCGGCTACCTCAATGTCAGGCCGTTGTTACTACCGGTGAAAAGGCCACTGACACGCTGTGCCGTACTTTTTTAATCGGTTCGCCTAAAGTTGGAGACTATACGGAATTTGTTTCCGAAGGACGGGCTTTACGTCTCTATAGAATGCCTTCCTCATCCCGTGCCTACCCGCTTGCGATTGAAAAGAAAGCTGCTGCTTATCGCATTATGTTTCAAGACTTGGAAATGGTGTGATGGAAATTTCTGATTAAAATAGACTTTCCCTAATCTGCTTTTACGCCTTTTACAAAAGTATTGCCTCATATAAATTAATGGGCATTGTCTCCCGACAATGCCCATTACAAAACACAAACACAAAATAAAACACGACAAAACTACTCTGCATCTGCCTTTTATACCTATGAAAAATGTGGTATAAATGATTTTCAAGCATATTCGCATACCCTTGAAAATGCAGGCATTCTGCATTTATAGTTTAAGATGCAAAACATATTATTACTGCAATTATAATAATTGCAGTGACACCATTTTCATTGTATGCCTCTTTCACGAAGCTTTAATTGCCAGTTCCATGCCGAACGCAAGGTGTCTTCAATGCTTGTCTCAGCTTTCCATCCCAATTCTTCATTGGCCAACGCAGGGTCGGCCCACACTTGTTCGATGTCGCCTGCACGGCGCTTGCCAATTTCATAATTCAGTTTTACACCGGTAGCTTTTTCGAAAGCATGAATTAATTCGAGTACTGATAATCCGCGTCCGGTACCGATGTTGAACACTTCAACTTTATCTTTTTGTTTCTTGGAAAGAATGCGGTCAATGGCTACTACGTGGGCTTTGGCTAAATCTACTACATTGATAAAGTCACGGATGCATGAACCGTCCGGCGTGTTGTAATCATCACCGAATACAGTCAGTTTCTCGCGGATGCCGATAGCCGTTTGGGTCAGATAAGGAATTAAATTCTGCGGAACACCGTTGGGCAGTTCACCCAGCAATGCGGTAGGATGTGCTCCAATGGGGTTGAAATAACGCAGAAGTATAGACGTAATGGGAGCGCCCGATGCGATGGTGTCACGGATGATTTCTTCATTAATCTGTTTTGTATTGCCATAAGGCGATTCTGCCTTTTTAATGGGCGCCTTTTCGGTTACAGGCAGATTTTCAGGATCTGGTTGGCCATATACCGTGCATGAAGAAGAGAATACGATACCCTCTACACCATGTTTCGGCATCAATTCCAGCAAGTTGATAAGCGAACCTAAGTTGTTGCGGTAATACAGCAACGGTTTCTGGACAGATTCACCCACAGCTTTGCTTGCCGCAAAGTGAATAATGGCTTTAATGCCTTTGTATTTTCCGAACATGGCGTCCAGTCCGGCAAAATCCAGGCAGTCCAATTTTTCAAATGCAGGACGGATACCCGTCACTTGCTCAATGTTATCTACTACATCCGCACTCGAATTCGACAGGTTATCAATGATAATCACTTCATATCCTGCGTTCTGAAGTTCAACTACTGTATGCGAACCGATGTATCCGGTTCCACCTGTTACTAATATTCTCTCTTTCATAAGATAGATTTCTTTAATAGGTTATTTTTTATCTGCTACAAATGTAAATAAAAAATTTTAGAATATCCATAAAAAAGAGAAAAAAAACAATCGGCACCCTTTTGGGCGGGCTATAATTAGGGAACCGCTCCTAAAAAGGATGCCGAAGGATGTAAAAAGTATTATCAAATCTTTACTACACCGGAGAAGCCCATGAATGCCATGGCCAACAGACCGGCTGTAATTAAGGTGATAGGAGTGCCTTGCAGGCCTTTCGGTATATTTACTAAACTCAGTTGCTCGCGTATGCCGGCAAAGATGGTCAATGCAAGTCCAAAACCGAGTGCTGTTGAGAAGGCGTAAACGACTCCCGTCAACAAGTCATAATCCTTTTGAATGACAAGAATTGCCACACCCAATACACAGCAGTTGGTCGTGATGAGCGGAAGAAATACACCTAATGCCTGATAAAGCGAAGGAGATACTTTCTTCAGGATAATTTCCACCATCTGCACCAAAGCCGCGATGACCAAAATGAAAGTAATGGTCTGCAAATAACCTAACTCAAACGCATCGAGCACGTACTTCTGAATCAAAAAAGTGACAATCGTAGAGAGAGTCAACACAAACGCCACGGCTGCCGACATACCCAATGCCGTATCAATCTTCTTGGAAACGCCCAGGAACGGACAGATACCCAAGAATTGCGACAACACGATGTTGTTTACAAAGATTGCTGATATAAATATTAATATATATTCCATATTACATCTGTATTAAGAATGAGAAATATCATTGGCTTACGCTTTCCTCAGGCGATTGACAATGGCAATAAGGTAACCCAGCGCAATGAAGGCGCCCGGAGCCAGCACAAATGTCAGCATACCGTAGTCTTCAGGATAGATGGTCAGACCGAAAATCTTACCGGTGCCTAACAACTCGCGCACAGCGCCCAGTGTGGTCAGACCCAGTGTGAAGCCTAAGCCCATGCCTAATCCATCGAACATGGAGGCTACCGGACCATTCTTGGCGGCAAAAGCCTCGGCACGTCCCAGCAGGATACAGTTTACTACAATCAATGGGATAAACAGGCCCAATGTGGCATACAGAGCCGGTACGTATGCTTGCATAATCATTTGCAGTAAAGTCACGAACGAAGCGATGACTACAACAAACGCGGGAATGCGTACCATGTCAGGTATCAGATTTTTGATGGCTGAAATCACTACATTGGAGCAAATAAGTACAAACGCAGTGGCCAGCCCCATGCCCATACCGTTGAGGGCAGAAGAAGTGGTACCCAACGTAGGACACATACCCAGCAGAAGCACGAATGTAGGATTCTCTTTGATGATGCCGTTCATCAATACTTTAAAATTATTCATATGCTGCTCCTTTCTTATTTATCGCCGGGAACGTCTGACTTGGCAGACTCTTCAGCGGGTTGTTCAACATTCTTTTGAGCTGTAGCGCTTGTTGCGCCATCAGCCGTATTTTGACCGGCATAGGCGGCGTAAGCGGCATTCACAGCATTGAGGAAAGCGCGCGAGGTGATGGTAGAGGCTGTAATGGCATCAATCTCACCACCGTCTTTCTTTACGGTTAATGGAGAGGTACCTGGGTTTTTGCCGATGATGTCGCCTTTGCTACCTTTCTTAAACCAATCGGCAGCTTTCGAGCCAAGTCCCGGAGTCTCCGCATGCGACAGCAGCGAATAGTCAAGGATATTTCCTTGTGCGTCGAATCCTACCAGTATTTTCAGGTCGCCACCGAAGCCCATTGATGAAGCTTCTACGGCGGCGCCGATAAATTCACCGCCTTTGGTGGCCGGATAAACAGCGTATTGTACGCCGTTCACTTCTTGCATTTTTTTGTCGGCAATAGGGTCGTTGTCAAAACCGGGAACCACTGCACTTACGGCATCGCTCAGTGTCTTGGCGTTAGCGGCCGCAATGGGTTCTTTAGTTATTTCATTTACCCATGCCAGCAGTGCTACGGAGATGACTGCCACACCCGTCAGCACCAGCAGCATATTCTTTAAGGACGATTCTAACTTTTTCATTTTTTCTTTGCTACCTCCCCAAAGCGTTTTGGTTTAACATATGTGTTAATCAACGGTGTGAACGCATTCATAATCAGAATAGCGAACGACATACCTTCGGGGTAAGCACCGAACAGACGGATAATAACCGTCAGCAGGCCGATGCATACACCGTAAATAAGCATACCTTTGTGGTTCATCGGTGATGTGACATAGTCAGTAGCCATAAAGATGGCACCCAACATCAGACCACCGGAGAGCAGTTGTGTCAGACCATCAACATAGAGTTCCGGATTGGCCAGATGCATGATGGAGCCGAATACGAATACTGTTACGAAGATGGATACGGGGATGTGCCACGTGATGATTTTCTTCCACAACATATAAGCCAAACCGATCAGCAGGGCCAGGGCACTGACTTCACCGATGCAGCCGGGATTGTTGCCCAACAAAAGGTCGAAAGCACCGGGAAGCTGGTCCATAGAGAAACCGGGGGCACCCGTAATGACACCTTTCATTATGGCTAACGGAGTGGCGGTAGTTACAGCGTCGGCATAAGCTGTCAGCTGACCTACAGCCGGCCAACTGGTCATCTGCACGGGGAAAGACAATAACAGGAACACACGACCCACCAATGCGGGGTTGAACGGGTTGCAGCCCAGACCGCCGAACGACATCTTACCTACGCCGATAGCTACCAGCGCGCCAATAATGATAATCCAGATAGGTAGATTGGACGGCAGGTTGAAAGCCAGCAATACACCGGTGATGATGGCCGAGCCGTCGGTAATGGTTGTGGTTTCTTTTTTCAATAGGAACTTACCGATGGCCCATTCAAAAAACAGACAGGCCACTACAGAAGTGAGCGTAACAATTAAAGCTCCCAGTCCGAAGAAGTAGAGCGACACCAGAAATGCAGGTATCAGCGCGATAAGTACGCCGTACATGTTCTTTTTCACACTGTCATCGCTATGGACATGAGGCGAAAGGGATACGATTAACTTATTCATAATTTCAATCTTTTACTTTACTTTTTTGCTTGGCGTGCGCGTATCATCGCTCCCACTTTGCTCTTGCCCAGTCGGATGTAATCCAGCATCGGACGGTTGGATGGGCAAGTGAACTGGCAAGAGCCACACTCGATACACGACATGATGTCTTCTTTCTCTACTCTTTCGAAGTCTCCATGAGCCGACACAGTGGCAAGCAGGAACGGCTCCAACCCCATCGGACAGGCACTTACGCACTTGGCGCAACGGATACAGGGCTGAACCTTGCCGCGTTTGGCTTCTTTGTTGTTCATTATCAGAATGCCGGAACTACCCTTGGCGGTAGGCACGTCTGTATTGACCAGCGCCTTACCCATCATCGGACCACCGCCGATGATTTTGCCTGTGTCTTCGGGCAGACCGCCGCAGGCGTCAATGAGTTGTTGCATCGGCGTACCGATACGTGCTAAGAAGTTAGACGGCTTGGCAAGCGATTTGCCGGTTACAGTAATGACGCGTTCGAACAAAGGCTTGTTCTTTTGCACGGCTTGGTATACGGCAAAAGCCGTACCTACATTCTGGACTACAGCACCCGTGGAGATAGGTAATGCGCCAGCTGCTACTTGACGTTTGATAATAGCGTCGATAAGTTGTTTTTCACCGCCTTGCGGATATTTTACTTGGAGAGGCACTACTTCAATGCCGGCATACGATGAGGCTATTTTCGACATCAGTTGGATGGCGTCGGGCTTGTTGTTTTCAATGCCAATGAAAGCTTTGTTTACCTTTACAGCTTTCATCAGAATCGTGACGCCTATTATGATTTCCTCGGCATGCTCCAGCATCAGCTGATGGTCGGCCGTCAGGTAGGGTTCACATTCTACGGCATTGATAATGACGCATTCCGCCTTGAAAGCAGGGGGAGGACATAGCTTCACTTGTGTGGGAAAACAAGCGCCACCCATACCTACAATGCCTGAGTCAGCTATCTTTTTAACTATTTCTTCGGAATTCAGATTGCATTCCTTCACCAAGGTATCGGTGCGGTCAATGCTTTCCTCCCATTCGTCTCCTTCCACATCTATAAAGATGGCCGGTTTCGGGTAGCCGCTGGCGTCGATAACTGTATCAACTTTGGCCACTTTGCCACTGACCGAAGAGTGGATAGCTGCTGATACGAAACCACCCGGTTCGGCAATTTTCGTACCTACTTTCACAACATCCCCTTTGGCCACAATCGGTTTTGCAGGCGCGCCGATGTGCTGGCTCAACAAGATGACAGCCTTGGCGGGAATATCGGCCTTGATGATGGGCTGATGTGCTGAAAGTTTATTCTCGTGTGGATGAACACCACCGATTGAAAATGTTTTCAACATACTAATACTGTATTTTTAGTCATTCTAATTTCGGGTTGATTTTTAGGCTCCCGTTTTCGGGGCTTCAGGTGCCGCTTCTTGTGAAACTTCCACTTTGGGAGCTTCGGGGCTTTTCACCGGTTCAGTCTTCGGAGCCGTGGGGGCGGCTTCTTCTGTCTTGGGCTTACGCGGCGGGAAGTTCAGCGCAATGATGGCATTCTGAGGACATGCTTCCTCGCATTTGCGGCACGACTTGCATTTGTCTGGGTCGATGTACGCTAAATTGTTTTCCAAGGTAATTGCCTCGAAAGCGCAGACCTTCACACACTTGCCGCAACCGATACAGGCCGATGTGCAAGCCTTGCGTGCTACGGCGCCTTTGTCTTTGTTGACGCATTGTACGTACACGCGACGTGACTTCTTGCCTTTTGGCCGTATTTCAATAATGTTTCGCGGACAGGCTTTGGCACAAGCACCGCAAGCCGTACATTTGTCTTCGTCCACTTCGGGAAGTCCGGTTTCGGGATTCATGTGGATGGCGTCGAACAAACATGCCGACACACAATCGCCACAACCTAAACAACCATAGCTACAACCTGTCTCACCGCCATAGAGCGAAGAGGCGATGGCGCAACTCTTCGTTCCGTCGTACTGGTTGGTACGCGGACGGTTCGCACATGTACCGTTACATCTTACCACTGCGACTTTCGGTTCGGAAGCCGCAACAGTCAATCCCAGGATTCCGGCTACTTTTTCCATAACGGGCTGCCCGCCTACCGGACAAAGTTTGCCTTCCAGCGAACCTGCCTTCACGCAAGCGGCGGCAAATCCGCTACAACCCGGATAACCACATCCGCCGCAGTTTGCCTGGGGAAGCACTTCCGCCACCTGGCCAATCCGCGGGTCTTCATACACGGCGAATTTCTTGGAAGCGACATACAGAATAGCAGCCGATACCAGCGCTATCACTCCCAACGAAATCACTGCAATCAGAATTACATTCATAAAATTAGTTAGTTATTTATTGATTATTATTTTGAATTTTCTTCACTCAGGCTGAATGGAAAACGAGAACTTCTTTCCCAACCGCGCCTTGTTCAACCATAATATATAATAATATGGTATAAGAAGCAATAGCGAGCATAGCGCAGCCTGCAATTCATCCGTCCATAAAGCCATGAAAATGAAAAGGGAAACTACGACCAGAAAGAAAGGCAAAACAAAGGCCAACAATACCGCTATCCGCCCCAACGAAAGTTCGCCGATTACCCATACATGGTCACCCGGCTTACAGGATGAGGCGGCGGCTGCGTCTGTTACGTCAATCAGTTTCTCTTTCGAATCGGCCGATGAACAATGGCCTCTTGCACTGCATGCGGCACAAGCCGAAGTTTGGACTATCCGGACGCGCAGATGAGAGCCGTCAATGTTTTCCACAATACCTTGATGTTTTATAGTATCCGCCATTTTGCAAAGTGAGCATTACAAATCGCGGCAAATTTAAGCATAATTTGTGAACTACAAACCATTCTTACTCTTTTTCTGTGTGCGTAAACGATGTTTTTTTGAAATCAATGGAGAAACAGAGGGAAGATGAGGGATTTTAGGGAGAAAACTGGAAAATCGGTTATTCTGTTTCCCGATTTTCGGGCTTTATATTTCAAACGGCTGATTTTAATCTGTTCTTTCCACACTCTATCCTTCGCAAAGACATGCAGCCAGGCCACTTCGCTTCAGTCTCATATTATCGGGATTGCAGTCCTCCCAGGAGGAGGGGAGGGATGGGGAGGGGTTGCTAAATTCCCATTTATATATGACAACGAGAAATCTGGTTTTCGTCAAAACATTTCCCTTTCATCGGGTAACACCGGACTTTCACCGGAAAAACGCTTAACTGTTCCTACCGAGACAGTTAAGTGTTTACTCCCGAAACACTTAACTATTCCGAGAGAAACAGTTAAGCGTTGCCGGGCAAACAGTTAAGCGTTTTTATGGAGCGTAAATATCTGTAAATCAGTATGTATTTGGGAATTATTCCGGTTCATGGAAGGGCTTGGTCGCCCGTTTTATACATTTATTTGCATTTTACCGAATAAAAGGTGATGGAATGTTAATACATATTGTCAAAATCCTTCACTACGCTGCCAATGACGAATTGCAGCAATCTCGAATGCTACTGCCATACAAGAAATGGGTGCATACGATTACGGCGGACAACGGAACAGAATTTGCCGAACACAAACTGATTGCAAAGAAGTTGGAGGCAGGGTTCTTTTTTTGCCATCCTTACTCCCGTTAAAAAGCGCTTTCCTATTTGTGCATTTCGCCAAATTTAGGTACTTTTGTTCCCCGTTTGCCGTTTGAGGCGGGCGGAATGTGAAATATACATTTTTATAATCTAGATTAAATAAACACTCAATATTGTGGTAGAACAGCGAAAATCTATACGTACATCCCGGAAAAAAAATCCAGAACCTGTAACTGATTACGGACGTATCCAGCCTCAAGCTCCTGAGTTGGAGGAAGCCGTGTTGGGCGCATTGATGATAGAGAAAGACGCCTACTCGTTGGTAAGTGAGATACTTCGGCCGGAGTCTTTCTACGAACATAGGCATCAGTTGATATATTCGGCCATTACCGACTTGGCCATCAACCAGAAACCGGTGGATATCTTGACAGTGAAGGAACAGCTGGCCAAGCGGGGCGAACTGGAAGAGGTGGGAGGACCGTTCTATATCACCCAGTTGAGCAGCAAGGTAGCTTCATCGGCTCACATCGAGTATCATGCCCGCATCATTGCGCAGAAAGCTTTGGCTCGTGAATTGATAACCTTTACAAGCCAGATACAGACGAAGGCTTTCGACGAGACCATTGATGTGGACGACTTGATGCAGGAGGCGGAAGGACGCTTGTTCGAGATTTCGCAGCAGAATACGAAAAAGGACTATACGCAGATTAATCCCGTGATAGCCGAAGCCTACCAGTTGATTCAAAAGGCCGCCGCACGTACCGACGGATTGAGCGGACTGGAGAGTGGGTTTACGAAACTGGACAAAATGACTTCGGGCTGGCAGAATTCTGACCTCATCATCATAGCTGCACGTCCTGCAATGGGTAAGACAGCGTTTGTGCTTTCCATGGCCAAGAACATTGCCGTGAATTATCATAATCCCGTGGCCTTGTTCTCGCTCGAAATGAGCAATGTGCAGTTGGTCAACCGCTTGATATCCAATGTGTGCGAGATTCCGAGTGAGAAGATAAAAAGCGGTCAGTTGGCCGATTACGAATGGCAACAGTTGGACTATAAGCTTCGCGACCTGTTGGATGCGCCGCTTTATGTGGACGACACTCCTTCGCTCTCGGTCTTTGAACTTCGCACGAAGGCACGCCGTTTGGTGCGTGAGCATGACGTGAAGCTCATCATCATCGACTACCTGCAGCTTATGAATGCCAGCGGCATGTCCTATGGAAGCCGTCAGGAAGAGGTCAGTACTATTTCGCGATCGTTGAAAGGGCTCGCCAAAGAGTTGAATATTCCTATTATCGCTTTGTCCCAGTTGAACCGAGGCGTGGAGAACCGTGAAGGCGAGGAAGGCAAGCGCCCTCAGCTGAGCGACTTGCGTGAATCCGGTGCCATTGAGCAAGATGCCGACATGGTGTGCTTTATCCATCGTCCTGAATATTATAAAATTTATACTTCGGCCGATGGTACTGATTTGCGTGGCATGGCGGAAATTATCATAGCCAAGCATCGTAATGGTGCGGTAGGAGATGTCCGCTTGCGTTTCATTGGTCAATACACCCGTTTCCAGAATCCGGAAGATGACATGATGGTGCCACCTCCGGGCAGTGAAGGAGGAGCCACTTTCGGTTCACGGATGAATGCGCCTATCGGGAGCACAGCCACTCCTCCGCCACCTCCCATGGAGGATTACAATCCTTTTGATGGAAGAGGGAATAGCGAGTCGTTGCCTTTCTGACTTTATTTTTCTGGAGTCAAGGCTCGTAACACCCGTACCCCCGTCCACGTTTTGTTGCGTGTGAACATCTCGGCAAAGGTGTCTTCGGAAACAAGTACTTTCTTGTGGCTGGACGAGGCATGGAGCAGATGGAGCTTTCCTTCTTTATAATAGGCAAAACCTAAATGAGCCACATCCAATCCGGGAATACTCGTGGTGATGCATAGGATGTCTCCGTCCTTTATCCAAGGAAGGCCATTGAAAGGTAGTTTTTCTTTGGGCAGATAGTGTATGGCTTGTCCGGATAACCGTTGCTCGATGTCCTCGATTTCTTTTACATTCTTCGGGGAGTTCCTCAATTGCTTATAGGTGTTGGGGTGGGAGGACATGAAGGAGAGGCGGGTTAGAAGTGTGTCTGCGCAATGACGGGCCGTAACGTCTTCGAAAAAACCGTTACAGGTGCAGTTTTTTATCCATTCAGTGATGTAATGTAAGCGTGAGGCATAACCGTCTATTACTCCGTTCCGATAGCGTATGCGTTTTAGGTAATCCTTTGAACGTAGTGTGTCTCCTTGTGCCAAAGTCAAGGCAAGTACGTACTCCACGTAAGTGGTACAATCCACTTCATTGAAGTTCATTACGAGCTGTTCCTCCTCTCCGGCCTCCAATGTATGAGCCACGTAAGGCCTTTCGAGGAAAGTAAGGGCATAATGAAGTATCGTCCCCTCTCTCCTGTTTTGGGCACAGGAGGCTAAGGCAAATAGTAAAGTTAATAATAAGGCAATTGCTCGCATAAATGATAATTTGGCTGTCAGAAAATAGAGTTGTCAAAGAGAGTGTGTCTTTTTATTTTGAGACAACCTCTTGGCTCCTTAAATTCACCATCCTTCATTAAAATTCGCTTCTACACCGCATATTTCCCATTAGTATATATATGCGAGGTGTCATTTGTTCTTAAGCAAATCACGGATTTCGGTCAGCAGCACTTCCTCACGGCTGGGAGCGGGAGGTGCAGGAGGTGTTGCGGGCTTCTCTTCCTTCTTGCGCGTGGTAAGCCGTGTGATGAGTTTGACAAACATGAAGATGGAGAAAGCGATGATGAGGAAATCAAAGGTCACTTGCAGAAAATTGCCATAGTTCAATGTCACGGCGGCCGCCACTTCTTTCCCGTCTTCTACGACGGCCGGTTTCATCACCCATTTCAGTTCCGTAAAGTTCACTCCTCCTATCAACAAACCTATAGGAGGCATAATGACATCCGCCACCAAGGACGACACAATCTTGCCGAACGCTCCGCCAATGATTACACCGACGGCCATGTCCATTACATTTCCCTTCAAGGCAAACGCCTTAAAGTCTTGCAATAAAGTACTCTTTCCCATTTCTATCATTCTTTGTAATTGCGTGGGCAAAGGTACGCATAAATATGCTTTATTCGTGCAATTCCACACCGAAAAAACGACATGCCATACTCTGTTTGACAGAAAGCTTCCCCTTAAATGCCTTGTCATTCTCGCTGCCTTTGCGTATTTTTGCGGCGAATTTAAAAACACGGATAAATGAAAAGAACTGCATTTACAAGATATGCCTTACCCTTTTTTCTACTGGGGGGGCTTACACTGACTACTTCCCTTGCCGGATGCAAAGAAAAAGACATGTCCATGAAGATGAACGAGCCACGCAATATACACGGAGTGGCGAATTTCGGCCGTACGTTCGGTGATTTAAACCAAAAGCAATTAAACATCGCACAAACTATCGGTATTCCCCCCATCTCCTCGCGGGAAGATGCCGAGCACATGACAGACAGACTGGTGTTGATTAAAGAAAACGAACGCTATGCCATGGACTCGTTGACACACTCTATTCCTTATTTGATACCCGGGGCCGCCGCCTTGCTGGATACCATAGGCCGGAATTTTTTGGATTCACTGGCATCAAAAGGACTTAACCCCAATAAAATCATTGTGACCTCCGTGCTACGTACCAACAATGACGTGAAGCGGCTACGCCGACGCAATACCAATGCTTCCACCCGCTCGACGCACATGTATGGTACGACATTCGACATCAGTTGGAAACGCTTTGAAAAAGTTGAAGACAAGGACGGACGCCCCTTGCAGGACGTCGCCCCCGATACATTGAAACTGGTCTTGGCCGAAGTGTTGCGCGACTTACGTAAAACCGACTGTTGCTATATTAAATACGAAATCCGGCAGGCCTGTTTCCACATCACGACCCGGCGACCGTAGCTTCCTCTAACGAGTGCCATGCGGCGGGCAACATCTGTACAAGGTCGCCTGCTGTCAGCCCCGTCATACCTTGACGCTTACGATACAAATCACCGGCAAGACCATGAATGTACACACCCAGACGGGCTGCGACAGTAGTCTCGTAACCTTGTGCCAGCAATGCCAGCAACACACCTGTAAGCACATCCCCACTACCTCCTGTAGCCATGCCCGGGTTGCCTGTAGAATTGAACCAGCAGCGGCCTTCGGGAGTAATGACAGCCGAATAAGCTCCTTTGAGGATAATGTGTACTTGGGCTGTGCGGGCCAGTTGGCGTGCCTTGTCCAAGCGTTCGAATGAATTGCGGCAGGTTCCTACCAGACGTTCCAATTCCTTCGGATGAGGAGTCAGGATGCTACCTTGTGGCAGACGGTTGAGATATTCACGATGCTCGCCCAGAATGTTCAAGGCATCGGCGTCTACTACCATCGGTGTCTGGCAGGAATCTATCTGTTGCAGAACTGCTTCTTCCGTTTCGGGTCGCCGTCCTAAGCCCGGGCCTAAAGCTACTGCCCGGTAGTCGTCCGTATCAGCATACTCGGAAAAACAAGTTTCACTATAGTCCAGTTCAGTCATAGCTTCAGGCACCGCCGTCTGCACAATGGTATTATTGCAGAAAGGAACATGCACCGTCAGCAAGCCTACTCCTGAACGCAGACAAGCCTTTGCCGCCAGAATGGACGCACCGGCCATCCCCTGCGAACCTGCTATGAGCATGGCATGTCCGAAACTGCCTTTATGGGCAAACTTGTCACGCGGCTTTAACATGGGCAGAACATCCTTGGCCTCGGTCAATGCGTAATCTGTATCGGCCTGTCCTATCGCTTCGGAACTCAAGCCAATATCCAACAACTGCCATTCACCTACATAAGGAGCGTTCTCTGCAAACAAAAAAGCCAGTTTCGGCAACTGGAGGCTCAGCGTCAAATCGGCCCGAATGATATGCGCCTGTATATTATAGGAGTTGTCCTCCCCCATCAGTCCCGAAGGGATGTCTATAGACACGACTTGGGCCGGCGATGCGTTGACGTACTTCACCACAGCGGCAAAGCCTCCTCCCAAAGGCTTGTTCAGCCCGCTTCCGAAAAGTCCGTCAACAACCACATGGCCGGCCGTCAACGTAGGAGGAACAAACTGGGTAGTCACCTCATGGAAGTTTACACCCTTCACTCCGGCCAACCGGTCACGGTTCATCCCACAATCTTCCGACAATTGCCCTTTTGTATTGAACAGATACACATCCGACTGATAGCCCCGCTCAGCCAATAGGCGTGCCACGGCCAAAGCGTCACCTCCGTTGTTGCCCGGTCCTGCAAAGACGGTGAAAGGTGTGTTTTTATCGGTCCAACGTGTCACAATGGCATCCGTCAGCGCCTGCGCGGCCCTTTCCATCAGGTCAATAGAAGCAATCGGTTCATGTTCGATTGTATAGGCATCCAGCTGTTTGATGCTTGAAGTAGGAATTATCTTCATCATGTTTTTCTCGTTTTTTTATTTGTCCGGCAAAAGTAATCATTCCCTTTCTATTTCGCAAGTGAAAAGGAATAGCTCCCTTTTGCTCTTGTGAAATCAGAATAATTAGACTACCTTTGCGCAGAATTAACATTCAGTTCATGGAAACCATACAAATAAAAGACAAACGCTTTGCCATTTCCATTCCCGAGGAAGATATCTTGCGGGAAGTTGACCGTGTGGCAAAGGAAATAAACCGGGATTTGGAAGGCAAGCATCCTCTTTTCCTTAGTGTGCTGAACGGCTCGTTCATGTTTACGGCCGACCTTATGAAGCGTATCACGATACCTTGCGAAATTTCGTTCGTCAAGCTGGCGTCCTACCAAGGAGTGGCTTCAACGGGTGTGATAAAAGAAGTCATCGGCCTCAATGAGGACATCGCAGGCCGTACGGTCGTCATTGTGGAAGACATCGTAGACACAGGACTGACCATGCAACGTCTGTTGGAAACATTGGGAACACGCAATCCCCAAGAAATACACATCGCCACCCTGCTCGTCAAACCCGAAAAGCTGAAAGTGGATTTGAACATCGAATATGTAGCCATGCACATCCCCAATGACTTCATCGTAGGCTACGGATTGGATTACGACGGACTGGGACGAAACTACAGGAACATTTATACGGTGGTAGATGACTAATCATTGAAAATCAAAAATTATACAAACATGCTGAACATTGTAATTTTCGGCGCTCCCGGTTCAGGCAAGGGAACGCAAAGCGAGAGAATTGTAGAAAAGTATGGCATTAACCACATCTCTACAGGAGACGTGCTGCGTGCTGAAATCAAGGCCGGAACCGAATTAGGTAAAACGGCAAAAGGATACATTGACCAAGGGCAACTGCTGCCCGATGAACTCATCATCGACATCCTGGCTTCAACATTGGACGGGCTGAAGGACAGTAAAGGAGTCATTTTCGACGGTTTTCCCCGCACAATTGCACAAGCCGAGGCTTTGAAAAAAATGCTGGCTGAGCGTGGACAGAGCGTTACCGTCATGCTGGACCTTGAAGTACCCGAAGACGAACTGATGAAACGCCTCATTCTGCGCGGACAACAAAGCGGCCGTGCTGACGATAATGAAGAGACCATCCGCAAACGACTCACCGTGTACCACAGCCAGACTGCTCCTCTTATCGACTGGTATAAACAAGAGGGACTCTATGCTCACATCAATGGTCTGGGCGAACTGGAGCGTATTACGGAAGACATCTGCAAGGCCATCGACCAAGCCGGGAAGTAAGCAAGACGATACAAACGAAAAGAGGAAGACAATGCCGGGAAATGCTGTCATTGTGCTTCCTTTTTTTGTATCATCCAAATAACAATAGGGGTAGGTACCGGCTATATTTATCGTAATAAGGGTGTGTCAAAATGCAAGAATGACTGTCAAAAAGTAATGTCATTCTGAGTGCCCATTTCCTGCGGAAAACCCATTCGATGATGACGGGTAATTAACTCCCCTCCTTCAAGAGGAGGAGAGTTCTTTTGTTTTCCTTCTTCAGCTGTCATTCCCACAACTTCCCTCCTTCCGGAAGGAGGGGTGCCCACCGGGCGGGGTGGTAGGAAAAGAATGATTCGGCCTAATTTATTATATAGTAATAGGAGTCGCTTCGCGGCATGTCTTACCTACCACCTCCCCCTACGGGTACTCACCCCCTCCTTGCTCCCCCGTTATCGAGGGAGAGCAACCTTCCCCGAAGGAGGAGAGCCGATTATTGCAATTCGTCATTGGTAGCAACGCGAAGAATCTCCCGCTTGTTTTTGTTAATGGGAGATGCTTCACATCCGTTCAGCATAACAGACTATACCTTAATGAAATAGTCAAAAGAGGTTTTGAGCGAAGCTAATGATAGCAGTTTTGCATTTTGGCACACCCTCCCTCCTCTCTCCGAAGGGGAGGCGACTCGTGCATATTAGTGAATTGTCCGTTCTAATGGATTAAGCCCCCTCCCTTCGGGGGAGGGATGGGGAGGGGCTTTATAATCAGAGATTTTTGCGGGGCAACGTCCCGCTGAATTTAATAGACCTTATCAATGCATTCGTTCTTGCAATCGTTTGCACGCCTGTTGCGCCACATTTCTGTGCATTCATGTTTTTGTTTATGCGATTACCTCTACATTTGTTCAAGTCTTATAGCGACTGTTTGGATCGATACCATGAAACATCCTCCCGCCGTTGTAAGCCGACAGCCACTCCGTGTGGCACGTGAGAAGAGAATTATATTAATTTTATTGTTAACTTTAATTATTGTAGATGCATGAAGCAAGTTAATCTTAGAATCAGTCAAAAGATTCTTTCCCTACTCGTAGGGCTATTCTTGTGTGTAGGCGCTTATGCACAGACGGTCACCGTAAAAGGGCACGTAGTGGATGCCACGGGGCTGGAAGTGATTGGCGCGAATGTTGTAGAGAAAGGCAATCCCTCTAACGGTACGATTACCGATTTTGAAGGAAACTTTACATTAACCGTTCCACAAGGGGGGGTATTGTCCATTTCTTTTATTGGTTATAAGACGGCGGAAGTGGTTGCTGCTCCTACTGTCGCTGTAACGTTGCAGGATGATGCCGAGCTGTTGGGTGAGGTGGTAGTCATCGGTTACGGTGTCGCCCGTAAGAATGACCTGACCGGTTCGGTAACGGCTGTAAAGCCGGATGAAATGAACAAGGGGCTGGTGACAAACGCCTCGGACATGATGCAAGGTAAGATTGCCGGTGTCAATGTGCAGAACAACGGTGGTCAACCGGGCGGTGGTGCTACCATCCGTATCCGTGGAGGCTCATCTCTGAACGCTTCCAATGACCCGTTGATTGTTATCGACGGTCTGGCCATGGACAGCTATGGTGTGCAAGGTTTGGCCAATCCGCTCTCGCTGGTCAATCCGAATGATATCGAAAGCTTTACGGTATTGAAAGACGCTTCGGCTACAGCCATCTATGGTTCGCGCGCCTCGAACGGTGTCATTTTGATTACTACCAAGAAAGGAAAGAAAGGTTCCAAACCCCGCGTGACTTATAATGGTAATGTGTCTTTCAGCAAAGTGACCAATACTGTAGACGTAATGAACGGACAGGAGTTCGGCGAATTTGTGGAAGACATGTGGGGAGTCGGCAGTGACCAATGGAATCTGGTGACCAAACAGACAGATGCCGCAGGAAACTATCTGATGGATGACAATGGCAACTATCTGTACGCCAACACCGATTGGCAGGATGCCATCTATCGCACAGCCGTAAGTACCGACCATAACATCACAGTTTCCGGTGGCTTGAACAACATGCCTTATCGTGCGTCGTTTGGTTACACCAGCCAGGAAGGTGTCTTGAAGACATCCGATTTTGAACGTGTTACCGCAAGTTTCAACATCGCTCCTTCCTTCTTTGATGATCATTTGAGCGTAAACCTGAATGCCAAAGGTATGTTCAGCAGAACCAACTATGCGGATGAAGGTGCCATCGGTCAGGCTGCTACCATGGATCCGACCAAACCCATCTACGACTTTTCCGAATTCGGTATGAAGAACTATGGCGGTTATTGGCAATGGCCTTATGCCACCGATTATGACCCCGAATGGCAGTATGGCGTGAATAATCTCGCAGTGGCCAACCCAGTGGCTACCTTGATGTTGCACTCCAACGAAGGTAAGTCAAAGGTCTTGATGGGTAATCTGGAATTGGATTATAAAGTACACGGTTTGGAAGACCTCCGCTTGCATGTCAATGGCGGTATGAATTTGTCTACCGGTGATACGGATCAGAGCTATTCACATCAGTTCTATAATACGGGTAACTATTATTATGGTAATTTCGGTTGGAATTCTCAAGATTCCTATAACCTGTCTTTGAATGCGTATGCCCAATATATGAAGGATTTTACCGAAGACCATCATTTTGATATCATGGCCGGTTACGAGTGGCAGCATTTCCACAATGAAACCGATTATTTCTATTGCGGATATTATCCGGAATCGCATCTGGAATTCCCCGGCCAGCAGTATAATCCTTCGGAAAATACGTTGTATAAGACGGAGAACTATCTGGTTTCTTTCTTCGGGCGTTTAAACTATTCGTATAAGAACAGATACCTGTTGACAGCCACGGTACGTGGTGACGGGTCTTCCCGCTTCTCTCCGGGTAACCGTTGGGGCGTATTCCCCTCGGTAGCTTTGGCATGGCGGTTGAAAGAGGAAGCTTTCTTGAAAGACGTAGAGGCTTTGTCGGACTTCAAACTCCGTTTGGGTTATGGTATCACCGGTCAGCAGGAAGGTATCGGTGACTATACGTATTTTGCATCTTATACACCGAACCGCAACGGCGCTTACTATCCGATTGTAGGCGACGGTACCACTTATCGTCCGGATGCTTATAACAATGACCTGACTTGGGAAAAGACGACGACTTACAACGCCGGTATCGACCTGAGTTTCTGGGAAAACCGCTTGACGGCCAACATCGATTATTACTATCGTAAGACAACCGACCTGATTAATACCGTATATATCGCTGCCGGCTCCAACTTCTCCAACCGCCTGACCAGCAACATCGGTTCGTTGCACAACCAAGGTGTGGAATTAGCGTTGACGTGGCGTCCCATCCAGACGGAAGACTGGAACTGGGAGCTGGGTTACAACGTGACCTGGAACTCCAACGAGATTGACGAGTTGGTAGCCAGCCAGGGTGATGATTACGTGGTACAATATGGTGGCAGTGCCGTAGGTGCCGGTGGTACGGACGGTATCAAGGCTTATGCGGTAGGCCATCCTTCTACCGCTTTCTATACCTACCAGCAGGTGTATGACAAGAACGGACAACCCATCCAAGGCGAATATGTAGACCGTGACGGCAATGGAGTCATCAACGGTGACGACCGCTATTTCTACAAGAAAGCCGATCCGGACGTACTGATGGGTCTGACTTCCAAACTGATTTACAAGAACTGGGATTTCAGCTTCTCGCTCCGTGCCAGCTTGGGCAACTACAACTACAATGCGGTAGAGGCAGGCAATTCCAACCTTTCTCCATCCAGCATCAACTCGGGTGGTACGCTGAAGAATATACTGACTATGACCCGTGCCAAGAACTGGCAACAGGTATCTACCATTGATGGTTTGTCCGACTACTTCATCCAGAACGCTTCCTATCTGAAGTGTGACAACATCACCTTAGGATACTCGTTCTCGAACCTCGGCGATACGTCTATAGGCGGTCGTGTTTATTTCACCGCTCAGAACATATTCACCATTACGAAATACAAAGGATTGGATCCCGAAGTAAACGGCGGCTATGACGGCAACATCTATCCGCGTCCGTTTATGGGTATCTTTGGTGTAAGTCTTAATTTCTAATCATATAAAAAGAATTGCAATATGAAATTCAATAAAATAAAAGCATTTATACCTGTTGCAGGTCTGGCTCTTTTGATGGGCACCAGTTCTTGCATAGGCGATTTGGATGTAACTCCCATCAACCCGCAACAGACCATGGAATTGGACGGAGATGCCTTGTTCAACAAGATTTATGCCAGTTTCGCCTTGACCGGTCAGGAAGGACCTGCCGGTAGCGGTGACTTGCAGGACATTGACGAAGGGCAGTCCGACTTTTACCGTATGTCTTGGTACTTGAACGAATTTACTACAGACGAAGCCCATTGGGTATGGGCGACCGATGCCGGTGTACCCGACTTGCTGCACAACTCTTGGGGTGCCAGCAACGCCTTCTCTGTAGGTTTGTATTATCGTTTGTACTTCACTATCACGTTGTGCAACTTCTATCTGGAGCAGGTGCCCGACGATGGAACGGGCGAGACGGCCATGCGTCGTGCTGAAGTACGCTTCATACGTGCCTTCAATTACTATTATGTATTGGATATGTATGGCAACGCTGCTTTCACTACTGTGGTTGGTTCCGAACTTGCCCAGTATTACACCCGTCAGCAGATGTTCGACTTTGTAGAGAGCGAATTGCTGGATTGCGAGCAGTACATGGCGGAAGCCGGCCAAAATACTTACGGACGTGTGGACAAAGTAGCCGTTTGGAACTTGCTTTCCCGTTTGTATCTCAATGCGGAAGTCTATACCGGCACCGCCCACTGGCAAGAGGCACAGAACTATGCGGAGCGGGTCATTAACAACGGTTATTACCACCTTTGTACAACAGGCGCTACCAATCCGGTGACGGGCGAGGTATATTCTCCTTACCAGATGTTGTTCCTGGCGGACAACAATGAGACGGATGCCCGTTATGAAATGATTTTCCCGGTAATGTTTGATGGTGTAAACACCCGCAGCTATGGCGGTATGAACTACTTGATACTTGCAGCTTACAGTGCAGGTATGAGCGAGGATGTACCTTCTGGAACAAACAACAGTTGGGGGAAATGCTCCCGCGTACGTCAACAGTTGTTGGATAAGTTCTATCGGAATACGGCGGCTCCTGCAGCAGACAATGTGGCGGAGATGACTTCGGCCGCCAACGATGACCGTGCCCTGTTCTATGGCGCCGGTTTCACCACTTCCATAGAAGACGAAGCTGATCAGAATGCAGGTTACGGTTGTGTGAAGTTCCGCAACGTACGTTCGGACGGGCAGACCCATCCGGTTATTGACTATGTATATACGGATTTGCCTTTGTTCCGCATCGCAGAAGCCTATCTGACCTATGCGGAGGCATCTACCCGCCTGAACGGTGCCAATGCTGATGCTTCTGGAAAGATAAGCGACTTGCGTCGCCGTGCAAACGCTTCTACACAGAATATCTATACGTTGGACGAAATTCTGGATGAATGGTCCAGAGAGTTCTGGTTTGAAGGCCGTCGCCGTATGGACTTGATTCGTTTCGGACGTTTTGCCGGTCAGGCCAACTACCGTTGGGAATGGATGGGCGGTACGTATACCGGTGCCCAGTTCGGTAGTCACATGAATATCTTTGCGATTCCGGAAAATGACTTGACGAACAACAGTAACTTGACTCAGAACCCCGGTTATTAATCTTATCTAATTCTAAAAAGAAAGAAGTATGAAAAAACTGAATATATTGGCTGGGCTTTTCTTGGGATGTGTCGCTTTTACAGCCTGTGAGGATGACAACGACTCCAATCCCGTAGTTCAACAGCCCGCGACATTTGAACTGAACACACCTTCCTTAAGCGGAAACGTGTATGACCTGGAAAATACTTCAACCATTCGGCTGACTTATAAGCAACCGGACTATGGCTACACGGCTGCCGTCACTTACTATGCACAGGTATCCATGGACGACACGTGGACAGACGGAACGGAGGAGACGGAAGCCACTTATACAGAACTGAATGGTAACTCCACTACGTGCGAGATGGAAGTAGAGGCTTCCCAGATAGACCGTGCCATCATGGTAATGGGTGGTTACGACGAGAGCAATGTGCCTGCGGAACCGATAACCATCTATGTCCGCATGCGTGCTACGTTGGCTTCCGGATATGTTTGCCATTCCAACTCGGTGGCATTATCCGTCATGCCGTACTACATGCCGGTAGTGGATGCCGAGCCGGAACTCTGGTATCTGACAGGCGATTGTATTGGTGACGGTACTTGGACAAACAATGGCATACAGGATATTGGTGTAAGTTTGGTACCTATGTCTTTGATAGATGGTTATGAGTACGATGCTACGACCGGACAGGGCGAAATCCAGTTTACGGGATACTTCCTGGCAGGCAAGGGCTTCAAGCTTATCAAGACACCGGGTAGCTGGGATGACCAGTGGGGTAATTCCGCAGCAGCCGGCATTGACGCTCCCGTGAAGAATGATGGCGGCTCCTCTAATCTTGCTGTTCCGACTTCCGGCTATTACACTGTCCGGCTGAACACCGCTACGGATGTGCTGACGATTGAGGCTGCAGATGCGGCGGATGTTTACCACATCCAGATTCAAGGTGACTTCAATGGCTGGACAGACGCTGCCATGACAGCGGTAAATACCGTTGAAGACATGAACAACCACATTTGGAAGTACGAACTGAATGCTACGGACGGCGATACGACAGCCAAGTTCAAGGTAGCTCCGGGTGAAGCCGGAAGTGCCGATGGTTGGGGTCTCAATTGGGGTGGAACCGGATTCCCCTATGGCTTCGGTTCAAACGGTGGTGCCAATATCCCTGTGACGGCCGGACATTACAACATCATCTTTAATGATATCGATGGCTTCTATTATTTCTACACCATCGAAGAATAATAATGATTAACGGGAGGACACTTTTCCCGTAAAAGTGTCCTCCTTTTCAAACCGATAAAAAAGATTTTTTATGAATAAGAAAGTATTATATGTCCTGTCTTTAGCAGGTTTGGCATTAATTGGCTGCAAGGGCGAATACGATGATTGGGCAGCTCCCCAAGGCTTTGAGCAGGAAGAAGCCCGCAGTGTCTCGTTGACGGCTACAGCCGCATCACCTATTGACATGGCAGAAGTGACAACAGACTCGTTGGTTCTGTTCACTCCTTCCGTAACAATGGGTGAGGGCGACCAGGTTGTGGGTTACAAGTTAGTATTGGACGGTACGCAGAATATTCCTGTCACATTGGAGGCGAAAGCAAGCGTGGAAGATTTAACGAATGCAGTTGTCGCCTTGTATGGACAGGCTCCAGTAGAACGTACGCTGAATGGCGTAGTGACAGGGCTTATTCAAGCCGACGGTTCAGTAATGACCGTTTCTACAGACATCACGCTGAGTGTGACCCTCCACGTAGATTATGAAGAGTTCATTTACCTTGTGGGTAATTCCGTCGCATGGAGTCCGGACAACGGTGCTGCTTTGCGTTCTCCGAACTTTGATGGAGTCTACACGGGTTATAGTTATGTGGACGGCGATTTTAAGTTTACCAAACACCGCAATTGGGATGATGGCGAATATAACTTTGCCGACTTTACGACATTAGGCGAAGGTATTACGCAAGGTGAAGGAACTAACATCAATATTGCTACTCCGGGTTATTATTATTTAGAAGCCGATTTGTCTACGGGTTCGCTGACCGCTACACTGATTGAGCGTTGGGGTGTCATCGGTGACTTCAACGGTTGGGCGGACGATGTGCCTATGACTTATGATGCCGTAAACGATTGTTGGTCAATCACGTTAGATCTGACAGCCGGAGGATTTAAGTTCCGTGCTAACGGAGATTGGGTAGACTATGGTAATGTCGGCGGTTCGCCTGACAATCTGGAGGTAGGTGGTAGTAGTCCTAATATAAACATAGAAGAAGCAGGAACTTACACCATTACCTTGTATGCCAGCCGCACTACTTCCGACAATATTTATTGTACGATAGAAAAACAATAACTTAGCTTCATCGCATTTAGTGAAAAGGATGCTGCTCCGGTTTCTTGATACCGGAGTTCAGCATCCTTTTTTATGCGGTATGAATATCCGTGGGTTCAAGTTAATCCCATCTGGATAAGAGGAAGTCTTATCGGGGGCAGCGGATTTCCCCGCATATCATTGATTGCACGCTCAAATATGATTGGATACTTTGTCGTTTATCCAACGATACTTTGCCATTTATCCAAGGATACCCGGGCATTTAACCAATACTTCCGCATACCATTACTCAAGCTAATGCCCTCAAAAGCGAGCCTGCTGTTTGGATAGCCGCACCCCGTTGACTATAGTTGAAATTTCCACGGCTTCCACCGGGGGACATTCCGTCGGTGGAAGCCGTGGGGTGGGGCTTATTTATTTCCTTCGGTAGGATTTGCTTCCGTCATAGTGCCTTCGATGACGAGTCTGATGAGTTCGGAGGACTTGGCGTTGCTCCGGACGGTGATGGATTTCTTGAAGTGTCCGGGGTATTTGCCTGTTCCATTGTAAGTCACTTGGATGGTGCCTGTCTTTCCAGGCATAATGGGTTCTTGGGTGTACTCGGGCACGGTGCATCCGCACGAGGCCACTACCTGATGTACTACCAGTGGTCCGTCACCTACGTTGGTGAAGGTAAAGGTGCACTTCACAATGGGACTACTTTCGGAGAAGGTGCCGAAGTCGTGGCTCATTTTGTCGAATTTGATGTCCGCTTGCGCTTGTGCGGCCATGTAACCTATGCTCATTATCAAGAGCGTCAAGCTTAGGAATGTTTTTTTTATCATGTCGTTTTCAGTCTTTTACTTCATGCTGCCTCCAATGATGTCCAACAACTCGTTGGTAATAGCTTGTTGGCGGCCTTTGTTGTATTGTTTGGTCAAATCCTGTATCAGTTCGTTGGCGTTGTCCGTAGCCGTCTGCATGGCAATGGTGCGTGCGGCGTGTTCCGAGGCGTTGGAGTCTTGAAGCACGGTAAATATCTTCTGGCACAGCACCTTGGGCAACAAGGCCGTAATGAGTTCTTCCGCTGACGGTTCCACGATGTAGTCGTGGTTGTAGGTGGAGAAGCCTTTCACGTTTTCCGCAGTGTCCTTCTGTACCTGTTCCGCTACCTTCTTCAAGTCGATGGGCAGAAACTCTTCCACGGTGAGGATTTGTGTACCCATGGACTTGAAGTGGTGATAGATGAGCACCACCCGGTCGATGTCTTTGGCCGCGAATTGGCTCATCAGCTCTTCGGCCAGTTTGTAAGCCTCGGTGTAGGCGGGCTTGTCTGCCAGGTTTTGGTAGCTGCCCCGCGTGGCGTAGCCCATCTTCTTTGCGGTGGTTTCAATCTTTCTCCCTACGGGATAAAGCACGATGTCCTGTTTCCCTAACGTCCGGTATTCGTCTAAGGTCCGTTCCAGCGCTTTCGCTACGTTCAAGTTGAATGCGCCGCACAGTGAGCTGTTGGACGAAAAGGCTACGATGGCTACCTTTGTCACGGGTCGCACCTCCGTGTAGGGCGACTGGACGGTGAGCTCGCTTCCCATGAAGTTCACCAGAATTTCATTTAGCTTCTGCTGGTAGGGGTACATGTTGACCACACGGTCTTGCGCCTTGTGCAACTTGGCCGATGCCACCATCTTCATGGCCGACGTTATCTGGCGGGTGCTTTTTACGGAGCCTATTCTGTTTTTAACCTCTTTAAGTGAAGACATAATATTAATGCTTTATTAACTGAATTGCTTTGCCACCATTTCCGCCGTGCTTTCGATGAGCTTGCATACGTTGTCGTCAATGGTACCTGCCATCAGCACGTCGAGCACATCCGTACGGTGGTTCATTTCCAAGGATTGCAGGAAGGCGTTTTCAAAGTCGCTCACTTTGTCCAGTGGAATGTTTTTCAGCAAGCCGTGGGTGCCGCAGTACAGAATGGCAATCTGCTTCTCCACTGGCATGGGGCTGTACTGAGGCTGCACCAGCAGTCTTGTGTTCTTTTGTCCCTTGTCGATGGTGAGCGCTGTGACGGGATCCATGTCACCGCTGAACTTGGTGAACGCTTCAAGTTCCCGGTATTGTGCCTGGTCAATCTTCAACGTACCTGCCACTTTTTTCATGGCTTTAATCTGAGCGTTTCCTCCCACACGGCTTACGGAGATACCTACGTCGATAGCGGGTCGGTTGCCTTGGTTGAAAAGATTCGTGTCGAGGAATATCTGCCCGTCGGTGATGGAGATAACGTTCGTGGGGATGTAGGCTGACACGTCCCCTGCTTGTGTCTCGATGATGGGCAGGGCGGTGAGGGTTCCTCCTCCTTTCACTTTGCCTTTTAGACTGTCGGGCAGGTCGTTCATCTGGGCGGCCACTTCGGGTTGGTTGATAATCTTGGCCGCACGCTCCAACAAGCGTGAGTGCAGGTAGAAAATGTCGCCCGGATAGGCTTCGCGTCCAGACGGACGGCGCAGGATGAGCGACACTTCACGGTAGGCTACAGCCTGTTTGGAGAGGTCGTCGTACACGACTAAAGCGTGTCGGCCTGTGTCGCGGAAGTATTCGCCGATGGCTGCTCCGGCAAAGGCGGCGTAGTACTGTAGTGCGGCCGGTTCGCCTGCCGTGGCTGCAACCACGATAGTGTAGTCCATGGCTCCGTGCTTGCGCAAGGTGTTGACGATGGAGGCTACGGTGGAACCTTTCTGTCCGATGGCCACGTAGATGCAGTACACTGGATCGCCGGCTTCGTAGTTGGACCGTTGGTTGATGATGGTGTCAATGGCGATGGCCGTTTTACCTGTCTGGCGGTCACCGATGATAAGTTCGCGTTGTCCGCGTCCGATAGGTATCATGGCGTCCACAGCCTTCAGCCCGGTCTGCAAGGGCTGGTTTACGGGCTGTCGGTAGATGACTCCCGGAGCTTTGCGTTCCAGCGGCATTTCGCACAGTTCGCCTCCTATCAGTCCTTTTCCGTCGAGGGGCTCGCCCAAAGGATTAATGACACGGCCCAGCATGCTTTCGCCTACCATGATAGAGGCGATGCGTCCTGTGCGTTTCACCGTGAACCCTTCTTTGATTTTATCCGTAGGTCCCAGCAGCACAGCACCTACATTGTCCTCTTCGAGGTTCATGACGATGGCTTTGATACCGTTGTCAAACTCCAGCAGTTCGTTGGCCTCGGCGTTGCGCAGTCCGTAGATGCGGGCTACGCCATCGCTTACTTGAAGCACGGTTCCTATCTCGTCCAGTTGTATGCGGGTGTCGATGCCTTCCAGCTGCTTACGAAGGATATCGGATACCTCGCTTACTTTTATATTTCCTGACAACATTATTTATTCTCTACTGTTTTTTGTTTACTATAATCATTCATCGGCTTGTTGCGTGCGTCATACGATGCGGCGGTTCTTGTCGATGAATTGTTGTTTCACTCTCTTCAGTTGGGTTGCGATGCTGGCGTCCAGCCTGTAATCGTTGATGTCGAAGATAAATCCGCCTTCGATGGAAGGGTCTACTTCGGTTGCCACTTCCATGCGTGCATGCAACAAGGAGGAGGCGCTTTGGCGGATACGTTCTTCTACAGCTCGGCTCACTGGCACAGCGGTGATTAGTTTGGCCACACCTATGTGCTTGCTGTTGCGGTACAGCGACAGGTACGAGTGGCAGATGAAGGTCAGCAGGTCATCGCGCTTGTTTTTCTGGATCAAGGCGATAAAGCGCCGCAACTCTTCGCTAGGGAGGGAGTTGCCCGTGGAAGCCGTACAGATGAGGGTGAACTTCTCCTCGTCGGATACGACGGGGTTTTGAAGTGCTTCCCTCAGTTCCGGATGGCTTTCCAAGTTGTGCGTCAAGTTTTTAAGCTCTTCGTACACAATGTCTTCCTTGCCGGCTCCTTGTGCATAACCCAACAGGGCCTTGGCGTATCTCGTCGAAACTATTCCTATATCCATATGGCTGCTTCTTTCCGGTTAATTGTTCTTGGGAACTGTCAGCACTTCGTCCAACATGCGGTCTATCATGTCCATTTGTTCGGTACCGGCTTCCAAGCGTTTGCGGACTACTTTCTCGGCAATGTCGACTGAAAGGGCTGCCACCTGTCGCCGGATGGAGCGTATGGCTTCTTCCTTTTCCTGCTGTATTTGCCGGCGGACGTCTTCCAATTCCTTTTGTGCGGCAACTTCCGCTTGCTTGCGAGCGTCGGCTATAATCTTTTCACGTTCCTGCATCGCTTCCCTTATGATGCGGCCTTGCTCTTTATTTGCTTCGGCTACCATCTTTGCACTTTCTTCTTTGAGGTGTGCAAGCTGTTCGTTGGCTTCGTGCGCCACTTTCATCGATTGGTCTATGTAGGCCTTTCGCTCTTCCACCATCTTGACGATGACCGGGAAGCCATATTTGCCTACGATGAAGAAGACAATGCCAAAGGATAGCAACATCCAAATGACCAAGCCGCTTTCGGGTAGTAACAATGACATAATTTTATTACAATTTACGATTTATAATTTACCATTAAGCAAAGAATACAATACTTCTTCGCTTTTTCTGTTCCACTTAGATGAGGAACACCAACAGGCAGACAACAACGGCCAGCAGAGCTACACCTTCAATCAAGGCGGCAGCGATAATCATGTTGGAGCGGATGTCACCCGTTGCCTCGGGTTGGCGGGCTATGGCTTCCATGGCGCTTCCACCTATCTTGCCAATGCCTACGCCTGCACCGATAACGGCCAGACCTGCACCGATTGCCGCACCTAATTTTGTAACTCCCACACCTGCCGCAGCAGCTTGTAATAATACTGATAGTAACATAATCTTCTAATTTTTAATAGGTTATTTTTATTTATTCTCTCTTTTTGTTGTTCTTATTTTAATTGGCTTCCTTTATCTCTGCTTTCGTAGGCTCGTGCCGTTCTTGCGCCAGTCCGATAAACACTGCGGAAAGCATGGTGAATACGTATGCCTGGATAAAAGCCACCAAGAGTTCCAGGGCATTCATGAAGATGTTGAACAACACCGAAGCAAATGTCAGTGCTCCGTTCATGGCCGGCCCCATGCTGACCGAGATGAAGATAAGGCAAGTCAGTACCAACATGGCCATGTGTCCTGCCAACATGTTGGCGAAAAGACGAATCATCAAGGCGAACGGCTTGGTGAAGATGCCGAAAAATTCGATGAAAGGCATGATAGGTATCGGTACTTTAAGCCACAAAGGTACATCGGGCCAAAAGATGTCTTTCCAATAGGCTTTGGTACCAAAGAGGTTTACCGCCAAAAATGTGCATGCTGCCAATACTAAGGTGATGGCCATGTTGCCGGTAACACTGGCTCCGCCGGGGAAGATCGGTATCAATCCCATCAGGTTGTTGATGAAAATAAAGAAAAACGCAGTCAGCAAGTAAGGAGCAAACTTCTTGTAGTTTGGCCCTACGCTGGGTTTAATGATGTCATCATTCACCATCATGATAAACATCTCCATGAAACCTACAAATCCGCCTGGAGCCACAGGGCTTTTGGGATGCTTCTTGTACCAACGGGCTACCCCTAAAACGATACATACCAACAAGAGACTGTTGATGAATAACGCAAAGGTGATTTTTGTGATGGAAATATCGAATGGTCGTACTTCGTTGCCGGCCTTGTCACGTTCCACGATTTTTCCCTCGTAGGGACTGCCTTCCGGCGCAAGCGAGAAACCTTCGTAAGTTCCTCCGTTTTCCTCCAGGCGGGAGGAAAGAAAGGCGTGCCATCCGGTTGCCTTGCTGTAGACGATGATGGGCAAAGGAATGGTGAGGTGCAGGTCACCCCATGTCGCGATGTGCCACTCGTACGTGTCGCCCACGTGACTGAAGAGAATTTCCTTCACGTCCATCGGGTTCGCTTCGGACTTGGCTGTTTGCGTCTCTTGTGCTCGTGTGACTTGGGAACACATCAGCAAGCCCATCGTCAAGCATATTCCTACCACAATGTTATACATTCGTTTCATGTTGTTTTTTCATCTTTTTCATTTTCTGGCTCCCCTCAAACGTGCAGAAGAACCAACTGTCATATATCAAATATATCAGGTAAAACGCAATGAAAGTCAGCGCAAAAGCTACGGCTTCCGTGCGCACCGCCACACAATAAACCAACATCAGAATGAACGAAACCAACATGCGGATGGTGCGTACCAGCATGTATATTTGCAACAATCTGTTCGGCATGGTTCGTCGTCCCCATTCCACCAAGTTTATCATGCCTACACCCAATAAAAAGAAATAGGCCGGTATCAGTGGATAACCGTTATAGTAGTGGTGCGGACACAGGCTGAAATATCCCCAGCCTCCTAAGCTCCCTCCCACCAACGTCAGCAGGGCAATCTGCCACAAATAGTTACGTTTGGTTCTGCTCATTTCAGTTGACACACACGGACGCCTCGTTGTTATTCATTTCGACAAATCCTCCATTTATTTCGCGGGTTTCCTCGGTGCCGTTCGCTTTCACGTAAGTAATCTTTCCTGCGCTGAGTGAAGATACCACAGGGGCGTGTCGTGGCAGGATAGTAAACGAACCTTTTACTCCCGGCAGGGTAATCCGCTGCACTTCACCTCGGAAGAGTTCCTTCTCCGGCGATATGATAGTCAATTGCAATTCGTTCATCATGCTCTCTTTTTAATGAAGAATATCGGTTTTGCCTCTGGATGAAGATTTTTTATCGGTCATCCTTGAGAATCCTTCCTTCTTCATTTACCGTTCATTTTATCCTTTGGCTTGTTCCAGTATCTTCTTCCCTTTCTCGATGGCCTCTTCGATGGTTCCTACGTTCAAGAATGCTTGTTCGGGCAAGTAGTCCACTTCTCCGTCCAAAATCATACGGAAACCTTTAATGGTATCTTCGATATTTACCATCGTTCCGGGCACACCCGTGAACTGTTCCGCTACGGCAAAAGGCTGTGAGAGGAAGCGTTGTATGCGTCGTGCCCTATTCACCAGGGTGCGGTCTTCGTCCGAGAGTTCTTCCATGCCGAGGATGGATATGATGTCTTGCAGTTCCTTGTTGCGTTGCAGTATCTGCTTGACACGTTGCGCTGTCTGGTAGTGCTCGTCACCCACAATGTGCGGGTCGAGGATACGTGAGGTTGACTCCAACGGATCCACGGCCGGATAAATACCCATAGAAGCAATCTTACGGTCAAGCACTGTTGTGGCGTCCAGATGAGTGAAGGTGGTGGCCGGCGCTGGGTCGGTCAAATCATCGGCAGGTACGTACACGGCCTGCACACTCGTGATGGAGCCGTTGCGCGTAGAGGTGATGCGCTCCTGCATGGCGCCCATTTCTGTAGCCAATGTTGGCTGGTAACCTACGGCGGAAGGCATACGTCCCAATAATGCGGATACTTCAGAACCGGCTTGGGTGAAGCGGAAGATGTTGTCAATGAAGAACAGAATGTCTCTTGGACCTTCGGTCTCGGAACCTTGATCCCGGAAGGACTCCGCCACGGTCAACCCCGACAAGGCTACCGATTGACGTGCTCCGGGAGGTTCGTTCATCTGTCCGAATATAAGCGACACCTGCGACTTGGCCACTTCGTCATAGTCCACTTTCGAGAGGTCCCAGTTGCCTTCTTCCATGCTTTTCTTAAAAGCTTCGCCGTAGCGTATGACACCCGATTCTATCATTTCGCGCAGCAGGTCGTTACCTTCGCGCGTGCGTTCGCCCACACCTGCAAACACAGAAAAACCATGTTGCTTCTTGGCGATGTTGTTGATAAGCTCTTGGATGAGCACCGTCTTGCCTACGCCGGCACCTCCGAACAGACCAATCTTACCGCCCTTGGCATAAGGTTCCAGCAAGTCGATGACCTTGATTCCCGTATAGAGCACTTCCTGTGTAGTGGTCAGGTCCTCGAACTTGGGCGGTTCCCGGTGGATAGGGTAAGCGCCCGTACGATCCAATTCGCGCATGCCATCGATGGAATCGCCTACTACGTTCATCAGGCGGCCTTTGATTTGGTCACCCACAGGCATGGTGATAGGTCCGCCTAATGGACGTACTTTCATGCCTCGTTGCAGGCCGTCTGTACTGTCCATGGCCACGGTTCGCACGGTGTTTTCGCCAATGTGCTGCTGCACTTCCACAATGAGGCGGCGACCGTTCGGCCTTTTTATTTCCAAGGCGTCGTGGATGGCTGGGAGGGCGGTTTCTACCGCCTCTTTGCCTTCGAAGTAGACGTCGACTACAGGCCCGATGACCTGTGAAATATGTCCTACAATTTGTGACATAAATTTTTCTCTTTATATTAAGAAGTTAGTACATTTTTTGATGCTTTGTTTTCGGCCCGGGAGCTATCTCCTTGCCGGCTGGGCAAATGTAGTAACAATTTGCTATATATTCGTTCGTTCAACAACATTTTTTTTTGCGTTTTGCACTAAATTGAACATTGAAAGACGCATAAGGAACAGTTCGTGAACAAAACGCAAGGTCTGTTAACACTAAGATACTTTTCTTTCAGAGGTCTGGTTCCCGTCATCAGTCGATTTGGGTACTGCCGTTAAGTAAGTGAACTAAATCAGTTTATATTATAAATGGGAATTTATCAGCCTAAAGTGAATGATAACAAACTCCCCTCCTTCCCCGAAGGAGGAGAGCCGATTACTGCAATTTGTCATTGGTAACGGATGTGAAGCATCTCCCATTAACAAAAACAAGCGGGAGATTCTTCGCGTTGCTCAGAATGACATTACTTTTTAATAGCCAAACTCCATTTTGACACACCACCGAATGTTAGAAACATAAAGAGGGCACGAAATTGAATCGGCGCTTCTGTTTTGCAAAATGTATTCCCTCCGCAGCATGCCATTGTCTGAATGCGGATGTGACTTATTTTGACAATACGTATTAACATTCCATCACCTTTTATCGAGTGAATGCAAATAAATGCATAAAACGGGCGGCCAAGCCTTTCCATTAACCGGAACAATTCTCAAATACATACTGATTTACAGACATTTATGCTCCAGAAAAACACTTAACTGTTTGCCTGGCAACGCTTAACCGTTTCTCTCGGAATAGTTAAGTATTTCGGGGGTAAACACTTAACTGTCTCGGCAGGAACAGTTAAGCGTTTTTCCGGTGAAAGTTCGGCGTTACCCTGTGAAGGGGAAATGTTTTGACAAAAAACAGATTTTTAGTTGTCATATAAATGGGAATTTAGCCCCCACCAGACCTCCCCCCGTGGGGGAGGCTTTGAATACTAAGTAGAATACAATAGCTCCCCCACGGGGGGAGTTGAGGGGGCTTCTAAATTATCAGTTAGTATAAAGTAAATCTGATTAGTTACTTACTATCAATGTAATGAACCGTATGAGGGCTGTTTTCTTACTCATTTTAAAAAAGTTCATCCGGTAAATGCGTAGTTATGACTATAGGGAAGCCTTTTCATTTGTGGGGAAGTGCCTGTTAATATGTAATGATTGATAAATCTGAAAACACTGATGTTAAAAGTAAAAAGTATGTATACGAAAACGGTTGTCTTTATAGGTGCCGCTTTTTATGTTACTAACCAGAGGAGGGTATGTTACTAACATAGAGGACGAATGTTAGAAACATTCACCCCTTAGGTTTCTAACATTCCCGAACACCCGCGAGAAGTGCTTCTGGCAATCCTTACGCATATTCAATCGGAAGAAATTATAAATATGGACAGAAACCGTAGCTTTCTCTCCATTTATTGTAAAGAATGATGTGGAAGAGGCCATATCATCAAGCATAAAACAGAGGCTGCCCCTGTCTTCTGCCTATGTATTTATCGGATGAACCCCAAAAAGATGTAGAGGTATGTGTTTTGCGGACAGGATTTTATTTGTATTTTTGTGTGGTGTAATGAAAGGATTGTTCAATATGAATGTATATAAACCAGAGATTGCCGAATTGTTGCTGCAGGTGGAGAAGGCTTATGACAAGTCGCTGAAAACGTCTACTGATTTCGACGAGTTTTCCCTGTGTCTGAAGCGGCAGGCGTGCGGGACGGTTTCTTCCGCCACGTTGAAACGTTTGTGGGGCTATGTCAATGACGTGCACGCTCCCCGTATGCAGACATTGGATGTGCTGGCGAAGTTCTTGGGACATGCTGGCTTCAAGGCTTTTTGTCTTTGGCTGAAGACCAGCGTGGCCTATAATTCGTCGTTCTTCTCGGCAGAGCAGATACTGGCTGAAGACTTGACGCCGGGTGCGGAACTGGAAATAGGCTGGTCTCCCAACCGCTACCTGCGCCTGCTTTATAAGGGCGGGAGCGTGTTTGAGGTATGCGAGGCTCGTCAGTCAAAGTTAGTGGAAGGCGACAGTTTCGAGGTGGTTTCTTTTCTCATGGGTCATCCGTTGTTTTTGCCTTACGTAGAGCGCAGGGGTGAGCGCCTGCCGCCATTCATTGCCGGGCGGAACGGGGGACTTACGTTGCTAAACTGTTTGTGGAATGGATAAGGAGGAGTTTACGTCGGGCTTTATCGTGGAAGGGTTTCCGGAGGAGGCACAGGGATTCACGGGATTGGAAGAAGTGTACGTGTCAGCTTCGGGGTATGCCCGCTTGTTCCGCTGCCGTCGCTACAGCAGATTGCATATTTTGAAGGCGCTCAAGCCTGAGTATGTCGATAACCCCTTTTATGAGCAGGCGTTGCGTAAGGAGTTTGACATGGGCTATGGTCTGGAGCATCCGCACATTTGCCGCACGCTGGGATGGGAGACGGTGCCCGGTGTGGGGCATTGCGTCGTGTTGGAGTACATTGACGGTGTCACCTTGCGTGAATTCATGGAGAGTGGACGCTTGACCGGCGGTTTGACCCGAAAGTTTGTCGGCGAGCTGTGTGATGCATTGGGTTATCTGCACGGCAAACAGGTGTTGCATCGTGACTTGAAACCGGAAAACATTCTGATTACGCACAACGGACTGAACGTTAAATTAATAGATTTCGGCCTGTCGGACAGCGACGATTATGATGTCTTGAAACTGCCGGCAGGCACACGCCATTACCTGGCTCCCGAAGTGCTGAAGCCGGGACAGACGGTGGATGGACGTGCGGATATTTACTCGTTAGGCGTTGTCGTGGGTGAGATGGCGGAGCAGACGCACGACAAGCGTTTGGCGGCTTTGTCCCGCAAGTGTACCCGCCGCAATCCGCAGGAACGCTATCCCTCGGCTTTAAAAGTGGCGCAGGCGCTTCGTCGCAAGTCCTTCGTGTCGTTTAAGTGGGCGGCTTTTCTTGTGCTTTCACTGCTGGTGACGTATGTGGCTTGGCGTGCCACGACAGCGAATGCTCCCGAAGTCTCTCTGCCGGTGTACGGCAATCGTTCGCTGCCTGTGGAACAATGGAGGGATTCTATTCCGTGAGGTCATCTACAATGATTTGGAATTTGCCCCATTCCCGGTGATTGCGGTACAGCGACAGGCTTCCGGTGGGTACATGGAGCGTACCTTGTTGCAGTAACTCGCCGGTTCCGGCAAAAGTCTCTTCTTGACAGAAAGGCGGGAATTCCGTGGCATGCACGTAGAAGTGGCGTAACGCCGTGCATCCGTCGAAGCAGTACTCCGAAAGGTATCTCATTCCGGTTCCTAAACTGATGGAGGTCAGGCGCCGGCATTGTTGGAAACAGCCGTTCGGAAGTAAGGTTACTGTATGGGGCAAATCAATGTTTCGGATGTATGAACCGTAGAAAGCGCTTGCGCCGATACTCTGTAGCCCTTCGGGCAGGCGTATCTCATCTGCCTGGATGTAGCGGCAGGCATAGTCGCCAATGGCCTTTATGGTAGCGGGTGCGTCGTAGCTTTCGTCCGTTTTCCCTTCGGGATACCACATTAGGGTGGTGAGTTCTTTGTCGTAGAGCACTCCGTCGTCACAGGTAAACCGGTTGCTGGAAGCCGGTACGCTGATTTCTGCCAGGTTTGTGCATCCTGCCGAGGGGGTGAAGGTGGTGAGTGCGGATGACAGTTGCAGGAAGTGGAGTGCGACGCAGTTTTCGAATGCGTCTTTTTCTACCGTCTCGGTGTCATCTGGTAGGATGAGCCGCTTCAGATGGCTGCATTCGGCAAACAGTCCGCTGCCTACAGTGTGCAGAGTGGTGTAATGGTGTCCATCGTAACTGTCTCCTCCTGCCACGATGGTTGCGTCCGTTAAATCCAGCGTTTCGAGTTGTCCTGGTGTATTGTTTCCTTCTGTGTCTTTACCCATCATGTCCCGCAAAAGGCGGAGGTCTGTCCCGTTGAGCGGTCCGGCAATGCTGAGTTCGGTGAAGAGGTATTTTTCTTCTTCACTCAATGCCTGTTGCAACATTCCCGCTTGGGTTACGACAACGGCTTGTCTGGTGCGGAAGGTGTATGTCTTGCCGCGGCTTTCGCCCACGCTATTGCTTGCGAACGCCTGTATCTGGTAGTCGGTGTCAGGTTGCAGTCCGTCAAGACGTGCCCTGTAGGGTGGTTCGTCGGGATTGTCGATGCGGAGGCATTGTTCCGTTCCTCCGTTGGCGGTGTAGTAAAAGCCTGTGGAAATGATGGCTTCGCCTCCATTGTCGGTTATGTCATACTCCAAGGTGATGCTCAACGGTCCTTGACACAGCATCCTCAGTTCTCCGACGGCCGGAGGGTCGTTGGGTAGGGTGCTGAACGTACGTGTGTCGCTTGCTATGAGTTCATGTTCGCTTCCGGCTTCCAAGCGATAATGGTAGGTGGTTCCGGGATTGAGTCCGCTGAGCAGGATGCTGGGACGCAGTTCGTCCGGTTGGCAGGTGATGGCGTTTTCCGCCTCCGTTGTTACTCCGTAACGGAATTGTATCCGGCTGACCTGTCCTTCTCCGGCAGGCGTGATTTCTCCTTGCAGGCGGGCACTCGTGCGGGTGATGTCCTGTGCGGCTTCTATGCGGACGTCGGGTGGCAGGTTGAGGGGAGTGTGCTCGCTTTGGCAGGAGAGGATTGTCCAAAGTAAGCATAGCAGCGGGATGGTGTATACTGAGTGTTTCATGATGTCTGATTTTTATTTTCTAAAAATGTATGCCTACGCCTACGGTTCCTTCCCAGTATTTGCCTTGTATGGTCAGGACACCGACTGAGATGGCTATGCGTTGAAAGCGGTACAGCCCTCCCACTTCGGCGCACAGTCCGCGGCAGGTATAGTCTTTGTTGCGTAGCCAGGAACCGTCGTACCGTTGCCAGACGGTTGTACGTCTACCGTAGCCAACGCCTTCATACAGGCAGCATTCGCCTATTAAGCGGTGTATGCCTCCGGCCATCAGCGTCCATCGGCCTTCCTTTGTCCTTCCGCTGTAGTAGGGGGTGGTTCCGTCGTCCATCCTGCCTTCGCTGTCGCATTCTCCTTGGGTGCCGGGAGTGGAGCGGAAGTCGGTCTGTCCCAGCAGATAGGCACCGTGTCGCCGCATGAGTGCCAGCCTCAATCCGGCGGAGGGATGTCCTTGACGGAAGCCTACATTGAGCAGTCCTAAGTAGTGTATCCGTTCATGTGGGCGGTATATGCGTGGCGACGGGTCAGGCAGTGTGACGGCTTGCGACGTGGACGTGTCGAGTTTAGGGGGACGGAGGGTAAGCGGGGGCAGCTTCTTGGGCTGGCTGTGTCCGACGGGAGAGGCCAAGACCAGTTCGTAGGTCATGCGCGATTCCAAAGGCTGGGGGAAACGGTAGTCGCGCCATACACCCCATTGCGGGTGCTTGATGGTGAGCATGACGCTACCTTTAGGCAGGTAAATCCATATTTCGCCTACATCGTTTTTGCGTTTGGCAATGCCTAAGGGTGATGAAAAGGCGAAGTCTTTGTCACCGACGACTTTTACCAGTGCGCAGGCTTCGTCGTTGAGGTCGCGCACGGGGGCTATGTAGGCCGTGATGTCGTTGGGAAGCATGCGGAAGGAGCGTACGCTGAAGTCTTGCGCTAACGTCCCGCCTGTTCCGAGCGTGCAAAGCAGGTACAGGAACAGTATCAGCCGAGGGGCGGTCCTATGTTTTGGGAGATGTCTTTTCATTCTAAGTTGAAGTTACGGATGTTGAACAGTTCGTTTTCGGGCAGGGGGGTATGGTTGTCCCTCATGCTTGGCTGCCAGGTGCGTACGTGTATTTGGGGCGCGGTTTCGTCGCGGAAGTCCCACAACAGGAACAGGTAGCCGTCGTCCGAGTAGATGTCCGACCGGTATTTTTGCCTGAGGCTGACTCCGTAGATGCCTTCCTTGGTAGGATGTCGCATGATGCGAAAGTCGCTGAACGTGACGTCTATGCTGTGGTTGGCTTTGAACACTTGCCTGAGCCGTTCCAGGTATTGCCGTTTGCTTTTGACATTGTACACCACTTGCTCGGGGGACAGGTATCCGCTTTCCTCCCGTGGGGCGGTATGTACCACGGTTCCTACCACAATCAAGGCGTTTTCGCTGAAGAGTTGTTCCAGGAAGTCAATGTCTTTGGTGGTGTACGAGGTACGCAGGTGCTCCACGTAGTTCAGTATCATGCGCCGGTGTTCGGCATCGGTCTCTTCCAGCTTACCCGATGTCACTTTGACGGCTTCTTCATAAAACGGGTGTTGGCTGGCCACTTCACGCCAGTCCTTGGCTTCTATCCGGCTTTGGGCAGGTGTGCGGTGTTCGGGTTTGGGGTCAGGACGGTGCTTTGCGGTGGCTGATGTATCGGCGGTTTCCGTTGTGGCGGTGTCGATAGTGAATACTTGCGGCAGGTGATGGCTGGCTGTGCTGTCTTCCACAATCTGTGTATAGGTGTCGCTGGCGGCGTTCCCTTGCCGGTCGATGAGCAGGCAGTTTCCTCCTTTCCGGGCGATGGCGAGTGAAGTGGGAGCATAGTTGCTTATCGTGTCATAGTTCGTGTCGGCTATTACTTCCCCCGACAAGTCTGTCAGTTGCCACTGTCCGTTGTGGCGGACGGCTATCCGTCCTTTTCCGGTGGTTCGGGTTGCTTCGTACAGAGGGGGTATGATGGGGCGTCCGTCGCGTGTCATGCATCCGCAGCCTTCTTTGGTCCGTATTGTTACACGGTCATCCTGGCAGCGTGACGCCTGTAAGATGGTTTCGGGTAGATAGCTTACCGTGTTTCCTTGCTTATCCAGAAATCCTATGTGTCCCGTATGCATTTCTTTGAACAGCAGCAAACCTTCGGACAAACGGGTGTCGAGCAGGCATCCGGTTACCCGTATGTTGCCGCTCACCTTGCCGTCTCTGTCTATCAGCTGGTAACCGGTTTCGCCCCGGCTGTTTTCCATGCCGGTCAGTGCCACTCCTTCATGATAGTCGTAGGCGATGTCGTAGACGGGTTGCACCACGATGCGTCCTTGTGTGTCCATGTAGCCGTATTTGCCTTGCGCGGTAACAAAGAGCGCTCTTCCTTCGCTGAAGTTGTGCATCCGGATGATGGCATATGGCGTGTATTGTGCGGTAGAAGCAATGTCGCGGCCTTGTTTGTCGATGAGCAGGATGGGACCGTCTGTCGTTTCCTGCGCCAGTGTGACGTCGGCAAAGAAGTGGCCTATGCGGGCGAAGCTGCGGGGTGTGACGGGACGGGCGGGATTGTTTGCGGCATGCAAGTGCAGGCGTCCTTTCCCGTCGGGCAGGCTGAACATACCTCCCACGACGCTCGAAGGGCGTTGACTGAATGCGTCCGTCGGTACAAGCACGGTTCCGTCGGTACGTATCAGTCCCCACGTATGTCCGTCATCGTTGCTGAAAGCCCATGCTTCTGTCCTGTTTTCGGAAGGTTGGCAGGCATACAGACTAAGCAGGAAGACCAGCATAACGGCGGTGAAACAGGTGTGTCGGTTGGTTGTCATGCTGCAAAGATAGTGTTTTAAAACGAGATGCTTTCGTTCCTTTCCCTCCGAAATGAAAGAAAAGTACGGAAAGCATCTCCACCGGTTAATTGTTGAGTAAGTAATAATTAATGTATCATTCCTCCCAGTTCTCCAATTCACCTCCTATTTCAATCTTGACTTGTTCCGGATTTTTGGAAACGACCAGTTGCACGGAATGCTGGATACCTGCCTTGAAGACGAATTTGCTTTCGTACAGGTAGGAGACTCCCCGTGTGATGACTTCCACTAAAGGCTGCCGGTTGTCCAACCGTTGCGGGATAAGGATGGCGGCATACCGGTGGTTGCCTAAGTTCTGCGCCTGTATGGTTTCCGAAGTAGCATAAGGGTCGCGCGTCACGATTCCTGCGCTGAGGTCAATGGTGGCTTGGGGAACGGTGTTATGTATATACACTTCCGCATCTTCGGGCAGTTCGCCTTCATAGTCTTCTCCTTTTACCAACTGGATGAGCATGCGGCTCATGCGGTGGGAGAATTGCAGGGTGACGGGCGTGTTGCCTGCACTGGCTGCTTGGGCCGATGCCCACAGAAAGTCGCTTGCTTCGTATCCGCCTTCAGCATTCTGGTCGGTGGAGACACTGAAGGGCAGGTTGTCTGCCGAGGATACGGATGCCAAGTAGGGATAATACCCGTAAACGTCGTACGTGCCTCCGTCCCAATAGATGGGGCGGGAGGGAGTCCATTGCGCACCGTCGAACGCTAAGGAGGCGTTGTTTACGTAGTTGCCTGACACTTCGAGTGGCGTACCTTGCGTTGTGATGAAGAGTCCTATCCGGTCACCTTCTTCAAAGGCGGTGGAAGTGGCACGGGTTTGTTGTCCGGGGTAGGCCACATGGAACGTCATGAGGTTCGGGTCTGTCTGCTCCGTAGGCAGAGAGGCCTCTTCCTGGCAGGCTGTGACGGCTGTCAGCAGCAACGCTAAGGTGCCGAATGATAATAAATTATGTAGTTTCATATTCTTGATAGCTATTTGTAGGGTTATTGTATCTGTTTTAACATCACTTGCCACTCAGCGGGCTTCCCTTATGTATTTGCGGAGGCATCTGGAAGCCGTGTACAGAGGTGCCGGTGTAAGGTTCGCGGGCAAAGCGGGTCACGGCGCTTGCCTCCACCTTGTCGTTGGCCTTGAAGTCCTCGAAGGAGTACGTCTCTCCGGCATACGCCTTGATGCGCTTCACGATGCTCTCGCGGCTGATGGTGCTGTAGTAAGGGATGTCGTTGTTCATGCAACTGTTCTGTTCCGAACGGAAGACGCCGCGGTTGTGCATGTAGCCGCCTTCGAAGATGTCCACAAAGTCGCTGTACTTCTCGTCGTAGATAAGGTGGCTCCAGGGCACTTCGTTGGTCTTGCCGGTGAGGGACAGGTTGTCGTACCAGCCCAAGCCTTTGGCATAGTTGAATTCGAATACGTGCCCGCAACATGTACAGGTACAGAAGTCGATGAACTCGTTGTGATAGATGTACTCATCACCCAACTTGCCGAAGCCATGTCCGCCCGCTTCGTGCTGGATGACACCGCGCGTGTCCAGCGGATAACCGTAAGTGCTCATGGGGCAGAAGGCAATGGCAGACCCGTCGTCCCACATCTGGCAGATGCCGCCATAGTCCGTGCTGTTGGGCACCATGATGATGAGCGACTGGTTCAGATTGTCTTTGGTCACGGTCGTTCCCATATCCAGTGCATATTGGAATACAGCGTCATAGTCGCACTTCAAGCCCACACCGCCCGTATAGGTAGTTTCGAACTTGGCGTAGCGGATGGTGTTCACTGTACCGATACCCGTTTCCGGCGATACGGCGATGGCTGTGTAGACGTTGAAGTAGTCGCGGTACGTCTTGTAGGGTTCTATGCCGAAGAAGTTCTCCACCTGTTCCTGCATGGCAGCCATGTATTCACCTTCCGAGATGTCTTTGGCATCGAAGCCGTCGCCCAGGAACACGAGGTTGATGCCTCCCCGGTTGCCGCGGGTTGCTTTTTGCATCGTGATGACTTCGTCCTCGGCGTATTCATAGTCGTATTGGCTGACGGTACACGTGTGGCGGTAGTCCTGGTCTTTCAGCTTGAAGACGATTTCGCCAGTGCGGCTGGTTTCTCCACTCATCTGGTTGATGGTCAGCACCAGTTCCGTTTTTTTGTTTCCGCTGGTTTGCGACAGGCTGCACCAGTCGGGCATGCTTTCCACTTCCCATTCGCCTTCGGCGTCAATCACGAGGTCGCGGGTGCAACGGGTATTGATGGCATTGGCAATGCTCGGCCGGCATACCAACTCGCGATGTGCGGCAATGCGCTTGAAGTCGCTCCAACCCGGTGCGGCTTGGTACTGCTGGATGGCGCTTTCGGGTACTTCGAGGGTGAAGTTGTCCTTGGCCACGCCGTTGAATGCTCCGGCTTGAACATACGGAGGCATAGTGCCTTTGCAGACGATGCTGCCGATGCCGAAACAGTTAGAGAATGCTCCGCCCATGTCTCCAAATGCTGCTTCATAGCGGATATTTTCCAGGCTTTCGGGGAACACCAGGCCTTCGATACTTCTGCATTGTGCGAAAGCACCTGCGCCGATACTTTGGATGCCTTCGGGGAATTCCAATACTCCCATCAATCGCCAGTTGTAAGCAAAAGCTTTATCGCCAATGACGGTTAATCCTTCCGGCAGTTTTAACTCTCCGGAGAAGTCACACCCATCGAATGCGGAAGACTGAATGATGGTTAAGTCTCTTGGCAGGATCAATTCTCCTTTCAAAGCACAGCCTGCAAAAGCACTTTTCCCGATAGAGGTAACGCCATCATGCAGTGTCAGTGTACCATTGAAACCACAACTTTGGAAAGCGGCTTCGCCAATTTCGGTCAGTGTTTGTGGAATTGTAATGGAACCTGTCAAGTTTTTGCATTCAAAAAAAGCATTGGTGCCTAAATACTTTAATTTATCGGGGAGGTGCAGTTCGCCATATAAGCCTGTACAGCCAGCGAAAGCATTAATGCCGATGTAGGTTAAGTTTGTGGGGAGTTTCAATTCTCCCACGAAACCACAATTATTGAATGCACCAAGTTCTAGAACGGCACCACCTCCTCCAATATATTCCAAGGTACTGGGAAGCGAGAGGCTGCCTGTCAGTGAATAGCAATAACAGAACGCACTAGCCTCGATTCGCGTTACTCCTTCTGGGATATTTAATGAACCTGATAAATTGGTACATCCATCGAATGCCGCTCTACCTATAACCTTAAGTTTGTCAGGTAATACAAGTCTTAATAATGAAGTTTTATTATTGAAAGCCATAATAGGAATTTCATCTTTCCCATCATTAGAGTTGCCCCAATTGGCATTGTAATCACTTCCAACAATGGAAACTTCTTTCATATTTAAGGATTGTAGTACATCCATTGAATCTCTCATAAAGTAGAAATCCTGGGCATTGATTTCTCCTGTAATCTTTAGGTTCTGTAACTCCCGGTAATCTTTTCCGGCAGCCGTGATAGAGTCCTTCAGGTGTCCGGCCGATGACTCAATAACTATATATTCCCGCATCGTAGCATCATGCGACACGTCGTCGTTCTCCCACGCCGTGATGCTTTCGTCCGCTAAAGTGAAGGTGTATTCGCCGGTTATCTCTTTCTTATTGACTTGTATGGTAAAGTTATGCATCTTGCCGCTGACGTAGGTGAAGACCTCGTCTTTCGAGAATTTGTAGGCCACGCCGTCCACGGTAATGGTGAACAGTGTGATGCCCGCGCTGATGGTCTGTGGCACGACGATGGCGCGGAACACGTCGTCTTTCTTGTAGGGAATGGTACCGGTGGTCGCCACTTCGCCGGTTGCCGTGACACTGCCGTCGGCCAGGTTGATGAGGGCGTTGCGCTTGGTGTTGGTCACCAATACGCTTTTCTCCAGTTCCGCCCATTCACCTTCGGCGAAACCTTCGCCTTCCATTAATGTCACGCGGGGGCTACTCATGCGGTGGCGCATGGGCAGGCGGATGACGTTCTCTGTGGGAGCCACGTCTTCAGCTTTTCCCCACAGGAAGTCACTGGCCTCGTAGCCGCCCATGCCTGCCGAACTGGCTTCGGTAGACTGGTCTTTCTGCACTTCAAAAGGATAAGCGTTCACATCATCGGGCGAGCCGAAGGGGTAGTAGCCATAGACGTCGATGTGCGTATGTTCGTCTTTCCAATAGACGTTGTAGGCGGAGTTCCATTTGTAGGCCGCCTCGTCGAACGTGTGTTTCACGTTGGTGCCCCGGTTGCCGCTGCTTTGCAGGATGCCGGGTTGGTTGCCTTGGTAGTCCACGATGTACACGCCCATTTCGTCTCCGTCGCAGAAGCCGTTGTCGTTTACGCGGGTTACCGCCACTTGGTCTATTTCACCGGACAGGGTGATGAGCCGGCCGGATCCGTTCTCCAATCCGTAACCGCCCGGATAGTCGTCGTTGCATGCCGTGACCAATGCCAGCAGGGCAAGGACGGCAAGGTGGGTAAATCTGAGTCGTTTCATAATATTCTTCATTTATAAGTATGTATATAGGTGGGATAAAGAACGGACGCTTTACTCGGCTATGCCGCCGTTGTCCTCTTCATCGTCTATCCAGTCGTTGATGTCAACGTTGATGCCGTTGCTTGTCTTCCGGACGGTCAGCGTAAACGAATGCCGGTGGCCGCCGATGAAGGTAAATTCCTTTTCCATGTTGAACTCCTCGCCGTCGATGGATACGGTGATGAAGTTATCGTCCGACGCGACGGTTTGGGGCACTATCAGGGCTTTGAACGTGTTGCCTTCCGTACGGAAGAACGAGACGCTGCCGGCGTTTCCGGCAGGTGTCACTGTTCCGTCCCCTAAATTGACGGATGCCTGGCTGCGGACATTGTTCAGCCGGACTTGAACGTCCGAGGCGGCAAGGCCGTTGTCGGTGAAACCGCTGCCCGCCACGATTTTGACCACGGCGCAGCTGAACAGATGGGAGAGCGAGATGTTGACCGCTTCCTCTGTGGGATGCACCTTGCTCGTCTTTCCCCACAGGAAGTCGCTTGCCTTATAGGCCGTTTCGTTGCTTTGGTCAGTTTTCACGGCTACGGGGAAGGCGGTGATGTCTGTCGGGGTGCTGGCATACGGATAGTAAGCGTAAAAGTCGGCCGGAGTCGTTTCGTCTTTCCAATAGACGGGCGTCTGCGGTGTCCATGTCCGGTTGTTGTAGGTGAACGCCATGTTGTCCACGTGGTTTCCGGTGGCTTGCAGGTTTCCGGCGGTCTCGCCGTTGTAGTTCACCACGTAGAGGCCGATGCGGTCTCCGGCTTCAAAGTCGGTGTCGGTGGCTTTGGTCGCGGCGTCGGATATGCCGCAATGCAGCGTGATGGCGATTTGTTCCGGAACAGGTTCGGGAACAGGTTCGGGAATGTCCGTGCCGTTGCCGGACGAGCAACCGCAGAAAAGAGCGGTAGCCAAGCCCAGAAACCAGCTAGTCAATGAGTGTTTTTTCATACCTTTTATTTTTATAACGATTTATTGCAATACAAAGATAGCGGTTGCGAAAATATCAATCAAGTTCATAATGGTTCATAAAGTGTTAAAGTGGGACAGGGTGTATGGTTATGATGGGGTTTCATTCGAAAACCGGGTCGCAAAAGTATGCAAGGATAAACGCCCAAGTATCCTTGCTTAAATGGCAAAGTATCCAATCATACTTGGGCAAGTGGCCAAGGATACTTGGGAAACCCGCTTCCAACGGTGTGAAAAGGTAAATGATAATTTATCGGGCTGTTTATTATATGGCACACAGATGACACGGATAAGACAGATTTTCACAGATTATTTCATTTATTGATTTATGAAATCTGAAATGAGAAAGATTCGGGCGAAGCCCCTTTAAAAATCTGTGGTCATCTTGTTCAATCTGTGTCATCTG
>CASENS010000013.1 GCA_949289345.1 uncultured Bacteroides sp. | reverse complement strand
AGTTCCATCGCTTTTCTTTCTTGAGGCGTTAATGCATCTCCGTCCAATTGGGTTTCGATGCCCACACCCAATAAGGGCGTTCCAAAATCAGGTTCGAGACTTAAACGCACATTTTCCCCCTGCACCTCATAATTCATAACCAGCAGAAATACTCTACCTTCATTTCCTTTCAATACCCAGCCAGTTTTCAAAATCCTGTTTTTCTTTTTTCCCGACCCTTACATACCCGTCAGGTTCATTTTTTGAAAGCCACCGGTATGCATCATTGCCATCCATACCGGCTAGCATATCCTCTACGTCTTTCGCAAGAAGTCCCTCAATGTATCTTTTTAAATTGATGCCTTGCATGGCTGCTTTTACAGACAGAATCCGGTGGGCACTTCTACATAGTTGAAATTCTCCATAACTGGTCTTTTCAAGTGTATTTAATCAAGTCCCCAATATAAATTTTTTATGTGAACAGAACAAGTGTATGAGCTAAAAGATGTATATGGGCCTGCACTGGTGCTGGAAATGTTACATATCCTGTCGAAAATGTTTCATGTAACAAGAATGTGATGGAATGAAACATTTGTTATAGCCTCCCCGGACACTTACCCGTACATTTGAAACCGAAATGTTCAACTAAAAAAAATGAGGCTTTACCATGAAAACAGGTATCAGACATTTAATCTGTCAACAGACAGTTGCAATTTTATTAGTAAGCAGTTTGGGCTGCGGAACTCTTTGGGCACAACAGACAGAAAACAGTGAGGGAAAAGCTACATCCTCAAGCAAAGAGGAAGGCAACCGGAACGTGATGTTGAACGCGGCAAGCGCCAACGGTCCCCGGGAAATTCAGATAGGGTTACCTTCGGCAGATGTGAATGTATTGGAGAATGGCATGCCCATTACGTATGCCACCAACCCGCACAGCGTAAACAGCATGTGGCGCTCGGACGCCAGCTTGAGCCACGTGGGATTACTGAAAATATCGGAAACGGCCATTACAACCGGTAATATAGGCTATGCGGTCAATTCATTCACTCAGCTGGGGCAGAAAGGCTTCCACGGCACGCTCAATTACAAGAGTAACCACTTCGGCATGCAGGAATTCTCCCTGAATCTGAATGGAGAGGTGACCGACGACTGGTATTATAGTGCCAACATGTATCAGGACTTCGATCCGGGTACATTCAAAATCAGGTCTACCCCCTTTCAAGACCGTACGCAAATCTATAAAGTAGCGTTGACCAAGCGCTATCATGAGGGACGCGGCGAGGTGACGGCTCTTTATCATTACAGCAACAGTCATCCGGTGTACAATTACGCCACCCAGTCGGCGCCGTTCATTTATGTAGGCGATGGCAGTGTAAAAGAATTCGGCGACTTTGCGCTGGGTACGACTTCCTATCTGCCTACTGACAACGAGATGGTGTATCGGGATATGCGTACCGGAGAAGTCCGCCGGACCACTTTGTACGACGCCAGTTTGAATAAGGGCAGTGAGTTTTCGCTGATGAACACGTATCAGTGGGATAACGGTCTGGAGTGGAAAGCGATGCTGAAGTATGACCATGCCATGGGCTCATTGGTGTATCAGACGCCCATGTCGCTCGACCAGAATGCGGCAGGCATCCGTTATCTGTACGAATCGGCCGACGGGAGTATGCAGCCTTATGCGGGGCAATATGTACAAAGCCGCATGTCGTGCCTCAACCGGGGCTTTATCGACGAAGTGATGTTTACCACCGAGCTGTCGAAACAATTGGACAACGGCATCTGGCGATTAGGATTTAACGAATGGTATTACGATATCGATTATACTTCGAACACGACTATGTACGACCAGTCCGTTCCTTCGGACGGCAGTTATCCGGTGCGTCTGTATAATGCCGATTATGCCACTTATACCCAGCGCACTTACGGTGGCAACGGTTACTACTACGACTTCAACAGGAACGCTTCCGAGTATTACAAAGGACACGAGAACAAGGTAGCGGTGTATTTTACTCACGATTGGAACATCACGGACGATTTGAACGTTTATTATGGCGCCCGCTTGGAGTATCAGGCGTTGCGTGGCGAGAATGCTGCCGTACGAAATGCGACCGGTGAGTATGTCGGACGTTTTGCCAACTATTATCTGGGAGCCACCGCCCCCGACGGTACGAAAATTGTTCCCACCGACCTTTCTTACGATTGGTTTAATTATGCCTTCAGTGCGGCTGCCACGTACAAGCTGACTGACCGCTTCGGATTCACCGGAGACTTTACTTACATCACCCAGCATCCGCGCATAGAGAACTTTGCACCGGCTACTCTGCCGAATACCGACAAGGTTTCCGTACCCTTAGGAAGAGCGGGTATCTACTACAATAACTCCTGGTTGAGCCTCACCTCACTCTTCTCTTACATATCGAAGACCAACAACAACTCCACACTGAACTTGCAACACCAGACAGCCTCCGGCAACGAGATATTGGCCGCTCCCCTGACCTACGACATCAAGACGTTGGGCTGGACCACCGATGTAGTGGCACATCCGTTCAAAGGCTTCGACCTGCACTTCCTTTTCACTTACCAGAAGCCGACGTACAAGAAGTATGAAACGAGTGTCACGTTCTCGGACGGCTATGTGGGTGAAATCAATGCTACGGGCAACATCGTGGCCGAAATACCGCAGGTGATTGTGGAAATAGATCCCAGTTACATGATTACGGACGACTTGAAAATTTGGACGAGCTTCCGTTATTTCAGCAAGACGTATGCCAACATCAACGATGCCTACTACTTCAACGGGCGCTGGGAAACCTTTGGCGGACTGAACTGGCAAGTAAATGAAAAACTGGCGTTAGGCTGCACGGTAGTCAACTTCCTTAATCAGACTGGAGCCAAGGGTAGTATTGCCGGCGCCGAGCTGATAGAAAAGGAAGACGCCGACCAGTATGCCGGACATGTGATGGCGGGAAGCTATATCCGTCCGTTTACGATAGAATTTACGGCCAGCTTGAAGTTTTAAAAGAAAAATAGGTATATTTGAACATTAAACAATAACAACCATGGAAAAGAACTTTATTCGCCTGACATGGGCACTGACACTTTCGGCCGGGCTTACGGCTTGTCAAACTCCTCAAAACAACTTGGTATTCGAACATCAAGGCGACACGTTGACGCTCTTACATATTGACAAGGCTCCCAAATACCTGATTCTTCCCATTCAGGAATCGTGTAACGAAGGGCAGGTGAAGTTGGTGACGGGTAGTCCGGCCGATGTAGCCATGGACGTCCGTCTGGCTGTGGACAGTGTGGAATATTATGTACCTTTTGAATTGCCTGAAGGGAAGCAGGCCACGGTGGCCATTGCCCGTGTGGGGGATAAGGCGGTTTGCTGGGAGCACATCCAGTTGGCCGATACTTTTGACACCCGCAACACGGATTACTACCGGCCTGAGTATCACCATACGCCTTTGTACGGTTGGATGAACGATGCCAACGGTCTGGTTTATAAAGATGGAGAATATCACCTTTATTATCAGTATAACCCGTATGGTTCCAAGTGGGGGAATATGCATTGGGGGCACTCCGTCAGCCGCGACCTCATACATTGGCAGCATCTGAAACCGGCCATTGCCCGTGATACCTTAGGACATATCTTCTCGGGCAGTACGGTGGTAGACCATCTGAATAGCGCGGGCTACGGGGAGGACGCCTTGGTAGCTTTCTACACCTCGGCCAGCGACGCGCATGGGCAGATTCAGTGTATGGCTTACAGCAAGGACAACGGGCGCACTTACACCAAATACGAAAAGAATCCGATTCTGACTCCGTTCGACGGGCTGAAGGACTTCCGTGACCCGAAAGTATTCTGGTATGAGCCTGCCAAGAAGTGGTATATGATTGTTTCGGCCGACAAGAACATGCGTTTCTATTCGTCGGATGATATGAAGGAGTGGACTTATCTGAGCCAGTTCGGCGAGGGGTATGGCGTTCAGCCCAACCAGTTTGAATGTCCCGATTTCATTCAGCTGCCGGTCGATGGTGATACAAGTCGGATGAAGTGGGTTATGATTGTAAATATCAATCCCGGCTGTATGTTTGGCGGAAGTGCCACCGAGTATTTCATTGGCGATTTTGATGGGAAGGAATTTACGTGTGACACGAAGCGGGAGGTTACGAAATGGCTGGACTATGGTAAGGATCACTATGCCACCGTTTGCTTCTCCAATACGGCAGGCCGTACGATTGCCGTGCCCTGGATGAGCAACTGGCAATATGCCAACATTACCCCGATTCGTCAATATCGTGGTGCCAATGCGTTGCCCCGCGAACTGTCGCTTTATACGAAAGACGGCGAAATCTATGTGGCTGCGGATGCTGTGAAGGAGACCGAAAGCTTGCGTCAGAAAACAAGAAAGGTCGAGAACTTGTCTGTGAAGGGAGAATATCAGGTGGAACATCTTACGGACGGTGTGAAGAGCGGAGTGGAGCTGGAAATGGATATTACACCTGCATCAGCACAGACGGTAGGATTCGATTTAATGAACAGTAAAGGGGAAAAAGCCCGCATCTATCTGGACATGAAGACCGGACGAATCGTGATGGACCGTACGGAAAGCGGCATTACCGATTTGCCGAAATGGGGAAATAATAAAGGGAACTATGACGTGCATGTGAAAGAAACGGATGAGCATCGCAAGACGCTTTCTGTCAATTATCAGAATGATTTCGCATTGGGTACCTGGGCACCCTTGTCGCTATGTGAGGGGCGGACATATCATCTGCATGTCTTTGTAGACAAATGTTCGGTGGAAATCTTTGTGGATGGCGGACGCATAGCCATGACCAATCTGGTATTTCCTACGGAAGTGTATGACTCACTTCGCTTTTTCACCGAGGGAGGTGAGGCTCAGGTGGAGAATCTGACTATTTATCAATTGGGATTATAAATTTAAAAGTATAGGAACCATGAAAAACTTCATGAAGGTAGCAGTCATGTCTGCTTTCCTGGTTGCAACAGGAGGGCATGCTGCGGAAAAGAAAATTATCCGTATATCGACGACACAGACGGATTTGGTGTTGCAAGTGGCCGAGAATGGGCGGTTGTATCAAAGTTATCTGGGCGAGAAATTGCGCCATGAAACGGATTTGGCGGAACTCTCTTGGGATGTACATGCCGCTTCGGACGGTAGTGTTGTGCCTCGTGGATGGGAAGTGTACAGCGGTTCGGGCAACGAAGATTTCTTCGAGCCGGCCGTAGCCATCACACACAGTGACGGGAATCCGTCGACGTGGCTTTACTATGTCTCTTCTACCCAACAACCGGTCGAGGGAGGCGTACAGACTGACATCGTGTTGCGTGATAATCGATATCCGGTGGAGGTCACTTTGCATTATGTGGCTTATGCGGCCGAAGATGTCATCAAGACCTGGAGCGAGATACGCCATCAGGAGAAGGAGCCTATTAGCTTGTCAGCCTATGCGTCGACCATGCTCTATTTCAATCGTCAGGCTTATTACCTCACGGAGTTCAGCAGTGACTGGGCGAAGGAAGCCCAGATGAGCAGTCAACCTTTATTGCCGGGCAAGAAGATATTGGATACGAAGCTGGGAAGCCGGGCTGCCATGCACATGCATCCCTTCTTTATCATCGGATTGGGTCGTCCGGTAGAGGAGCAGCAGGGAGAGGTTTTGATGGGCACATTGGGCTGGACAGGCAACTTTCGTTTTACTTTTGAAGTGGACAATGTGGGCAATCTGCGTGTCATTCCTGCCATCAATCCGTATGCGTCGGTCTATACGCTTCGTCCGGGCGAAGTATTTACAACCCCTGAATTTATTTTCACCCTAAGCCGACAGGGAGCGGGACAAGGAAGCCGTAACTTGCAGGCATGGGCACGAAACTACCAGTTGAAAGAGGGAAAGGGAGACCGCATGACCTTGCTGAATAATTGGGAGAACACTTATTTCGATTTCGACCAGACCAAACTGGAGGCTTTGATGAATGAGGCCCAGGATTTGGGTGTGGATATGTTCTTACTGGATGATGGATGGTTTGGTAACAAACATCCGCGTAACAGCGATTATGCCGGACTGGGCGATTGGGAAGTAAACCGCGAAAAACTGCCCGGTGGAATTCAGGCATTGACCGAGATGGCACAGAAAGCAGGCGTGAAGTTTGGCATCTGGATAGAGCCGGAAATGGTGAATCCTAAAAGCGAACTCTTTGAAAAACATCCTGACTGGGCCATCCACTATCTGAACCGGGATACCTACTATTATCGCAACCAGTTGGTGCTGGACTTGAGCAATCCCGATGTGCAGGATTATGTATATGGCGTGGTTGATAGACTGTTGACGGAGAATCCCGACATTGCCTACTTCAAGTGGGACTGTAACAGCCCGATAACCAATATCTACTCTCCCTATCTGGAAGACGAGCAGGGACGGTTGTACATCGACCATGTGCGGGGTGTGTACCGTGTCATGAAGCGGGTGAATGCGAAGTATCCTGACCTGCCTATGATGCTTTGTTCGGGAGGCGGAGCGCGTTGCGACTACGAGGCTTTGAAGTACTTCACCGAGTTCTGGTGCAGTGACGATACCGATCCGGTGGAGCGGCTTTACATTCAGTGGGGCTTTTCTCATTTCTTCCCGGCCAAGGCCATGTGTGCGCATGTGACGAGCTGGAACAAGGAGGCTTCGGTGAAGTTCCGTACGGATGTAGCCTCTATGTGTAAATTAGGATTCGACATCGGTCTGAAGGAAATGACGCCCGACGAACTGCAATATTGCCGGGAAGCCGTTGTTAATTGGAAGCGATTGAAGCCTGTCATCCTGGAAGGTACGCAGTATCGGTTGGTTTCCCCTTACGACACGCATCACATGGCTGTGAACTATGTCGACTCCGCCCGGCAGAAAGCGGTGCTTTTCGCTTACGATATTTATCCGCGTTATCAAGAGAAACTGATGGCTGTCAAGCTGCAAGGACTCGACCCGGACCGGATGTACCGGGTGGAAGAAATCAACCTGATGCCCGGTGCTAAGTCTTCGTTGAAGGCACACGGACGGGTCTATTCCGGTGATTATCTGATGAAAATAGGACTGGATGTTTTCGGTTTCCGGCCGATGCAGAGCCGGGTGATTGAACTGACTGCCCAATAATTCAACATTAATACGACAACTGATGAATCATAATCGAACTATGCAATACGGTAAGCTCATCCCCGTCATGCTCTGCTTCTTTGCCATGGGCTTTGTGGACCTTGTAGGCATTGCATCTAACTATGTGAAGGCCGATTTGGAACTGACCGATTCAGAAGCCAATATCTTTCCTTCGTTGGTGTTCTTCTGGTTCCTTATTTTCAGTGTTCCTACGGGAGTGCTGATGAACCGCATCGGGCGCAAGCGCACGGTTCTTTTGAGCCTTGTGGTGACAGCTGTTTCCTTGCTGCTTCCCCTCTTTGGCGACAGTTACGGACTGATGCTATGCTCCTTTTCGCTGTTGGGCATTGGCAATGCCTTGATGCAAACGTCACTCAACCCGTTATTGTCCGGCATCATCAGTGGCGATAAATTGGCTAGTTCGCTGACCTTCGGACAGTTTGTTAAAGCCATAGCTTCCTTTCTGGCTCCTTATATTGCCATGTGGGGAGCTACGCAGGCCATGCCTACGTTTGGTCTGGAGTGGCGGGTGCTGTTTCCCATTTATATGGTGGTGACCATCATAGTCATCTTCTGGTTGGGCATTACTCCCATTGAGGAGGAACGGGCTGACCGGGCTTCGGGATTCGCCGAGTGCTTCCGACTGTTAGGACATCCCTTCATCCTGTTGTGCTTCCTCGGCATCATGTGTCACGTAGGTATCGACGTGGGAACCAATACCACCGCTCCCAAACTGCTTATAGAGAAACTGGGCATGACGCTGGACGAAGCCTCTTGGGCCACGGGACTTTACTTCATCTTCCGCACATTGGGTTGCCTGTCGGGCGCCTTCATCCTGCAGCGGGTTCGTCCCCAGGGCTTCTTCGCCTTCAGTGTAGGGTGCATGGCGGTGGCTATGGCGGGGCTGCTGGTTTCGGACGTACACTACATTATATATATATGTATAACGCTGATAGGTTTCGGCAACTCCAACGTATTCTCCATTATCTTCTCCCAAGCGTTGCTGGCTGTGCCCGACAAAAAGAACGAAGTATCGGGACTGATGATTATGGGCCTCTTCGGCGGGACGGTATTCCCGTTACTGATGGGCTTTGCCAGCGATGCTGTGGGACAAAGCGGGGCTGTAGGTGTCATGGCAGTGGGCGTGCTCTACCTAATCTATTATACGCTGCGGATGAAAACGAATGCAGTTAAGACGGATTGATTACTAACCTTTTAAAACAGAATACATATCATGAACAACTATGTAGTAGGTATGGGTGAGGCACTGTGGGACGTGCTGCCCGAAGGAAAGAAACTGGGCGGAGCACCCGCCAACTTTGCGTACCATGTATCCCAGTTCGGATTGGAAAGCCGGGTAGTCAGTGCCGTAGGCGAGGACAAGCTGGGCACGGAGATACTGGAAAGCTTCAGGGAGAAACATCTGTATGGGATGGTAGAAACTGTACCCTATCCGACTGGCATTGTGCAGGTGACGTTGGATGCCGAAGGGGTGCCACTGTATGACATCAAGGAAGGTGTGGCGTGGGACAATATACCCTACACCCATGCACTGGAAGGTCTTGCCCGACAGACACGGGCCGTATGTTTCGGTTCGTTGGCTCAGCGCAGTATCGTGTCCCGCCAGACCATCGCCCGCTTCTTGGATGCCATGCCGGATACGCCGGACACGTTGAAGATATTCGACATCAATCTGCGTCAGGGATTCTATACCAAAGAGATATTGTGCGACTCCATGCGCCGTTGCAATATTCTTAAAATCAACGACGAAGAGTTGGTCACGGTAAGCCGTATGTTCGGTTATCCCGGCATCGACTTGCAGGACAAGTGCTGGATTCTGTTGGGTAAGTACAACTTGCGCATGCTTATCCTCACTTGTGGAGTCAATGGCAGCTATGTCTTCACTCCCGGTCATGTATCCTTTGTGGAGACTCCCCATGTGCAAGTGGCCGACACGGTGGGTGCGGGCGACTCCTTTACAGCAGCCTTCGTCTCCGCCATCCTCCGGGGTAAAACCGTCAGTGAGGCCCATCAGCTGGCAGTAGACACTTCGGCCTACGTCTGTACGCAACAGGGTGCCATGCCCATTCTGCCCGACAGCCTGCGTGCCCGTCTGGCATAAACCACAGCCCGTCGGTGATAAAGAAAGTCATCGGAAAAGGTTGTTCATTTCGGAAAGAAAGCCGATATTTATGCGGAAATCAGCTTGTGTCAAAATAAAAGCAGCACACAGATAACACAGGTTAGACAGATTTTCACAGATTTATTTATTTGTAAATCAACCATATAAAATCAGTGGTTATCTGTTATATCTGTGTCATCTGTGTGCAATCTTATATTTCGACAAACCCTCATTCTCGTCTTCGTAACTATTTATAAGAAAGGAGTACGTTATGAGCAACAGAATCACAGGACTTTTGGGTCAGCGGAAATTCCCGGTTGGTGCAAGGCCATGTCAGGCATATTGTGTAGCGAGCCTGAACATAAAGGAGCTGACATCCCCCACACCTCTGAACTGTGTCCGGAAAGCCTTGATTTTGGCGTTGAAGGATTCTGCGGATGCGTTCGTTCAAATCAATCTGGCGCTCTTCCATACGATGACAGAAGTTCTTTCCTCTCAATACATCAAGTTCTTCCTTTTGGTCCAACAGGACTCTTTTCAAGTTCTCTTATATCCATTGCTTCCGTTTTTTTGCTATAAAGGTAGCAAATAAAATTAAACTGCCGATAGTTTGCTGGATATAAATAGTTGTATTGCCCATAACTTTAATATAGATTAAAGTCTCAGTGCCGATATAACTGCGATTATTCACTTTTCACTGCCTATATTTCGCTTATTTGCACTATATTTGCTACCGAAATAACAATCAAGAGAAACAAATCTCCTTTATATTACTTACGTACAAAATTCCTGCCTGCTTCCACTTCGATTTTCCCTTTCTACGACTAAAATCAGTTCATTTATCAGAAGCATTTCCTTAATTCATTGGTTTTTCGTAATTTTGCCTCTCTAACAAAACGATGAAGCATGAAGACACTCTTCTCCCTATTTGCCTTGATGTGCCTTGCGGCGATGTTGGCAGCCTGTTCTTCCGGTGAACGGACGTTCCTTATCGGAGTTTCCCAATGCAGTGACGATGACTGGCGTACGCAACTCAATAAGGAGATACGCCGGGAAGCACAGTTCTATCCCAATGTACGGGTCGAGATTCGTGCGGCCAACGATGACAACACACACCAGAAACAGGACATAGAAGAACTGATAGACATGGGTATCGACCTGCTGATTGTCTCACCCAATGTGGTGGACGATATCAGTCCTGCCATTGAGAAAGCCCATCAGGCAGGTATTCCCGTTCTGTTAGTGGACAGACGTACCCGCTCGGAGCAGTGCACCGCTTTTGTAGGAGCCGATAATTATGATATCGGCAAACGGGCCGGTGCTTACATTGCCGACCGACTGGCGGGAAAGGGAAGAATCATTGAAGTCAGAGGCCTCATGGCTTCCACACCCGCCATTGAGCGGAGGAGGGGGCTGACCGATGTGCTACGCAGGTATCCCGGCATCGAGGTAATAGACAGTATTGACGCGGGATGGTTTGAGGCGAAGGCCGAACAGTTATTTGACTCCCTACTAAACATCCACACCAACATCGACTTAGTGTTCTGCTACAACGACCGCATGGCAGCGGGAGCCTATCAGGCCGCTGTCCGTCAGGGACGGGAAAAGGAGATGCTCTTCATCGGCGTGGACGCTCTATATGGTGAGGGGAATGGTGTAGACATGGTATCGAAGGGACAGTTGGATGCTACCTTTATCTATCCTACAGGAGGTGATCGGGTGATGGACATCGCCATGAGCATCCTGCAAGGTCGTCCCTACGAGCGGGAAAATATCTTGTCGACGGCGTTGGTGAACAAGGCAAACGCCCGCATCCTACAGATGCAGATGCAGCAGATAAATACCCTCGACGGGAAGATTGAGACATTGAACGAGCGGTTGGACGTCTTCCTCACCCGCTACTCCGCCCAACGCATGTTCCTCTATGCCTGCATCGTCATCATCGTCCTTGCGCTGTGTCTGCTGTTCATCATCGTGCGTGCCTTCTGGACCAAGACGAGGATGAACGCCGAACTGTCCCGTCAGAAGCAACAGCTGGAAGAACAACGTGACCAGCTCATTCATCTGTCAAGGCAATTGGAGGAAGCCACTCATGCCAAACTGGCTTTCTTTACCAACGTCTCCCACGACTTCCGTACCCCGCTTACACTGATTGCCGACCCTGTGGAGCAGCTGTGCCAGAGTCCCCACTTAGACGAGCATGAACAGTTCCTGCTGAACTTGGCGCACAAGAACGTCACGGTGCTGTTACGCTTGGTCAACCAGATATTGGACTTCCGCAAGTATGAGGCGGGTAAACTGAACCTCAGCCTTTCCCGTTTCAACCTCATCGACTCTCTGCACGAGTGGACTGATGCTTTCCGCAGTCTGGTCTACCGCAAGCATATACACTTCAGCCTCCACACACCGGAAGTTACCGATGGGGATTTCCTGATGACAGCCGATGCCGGAAAGGTAGAACGCATTGTGTACAACCTGTTGTCCAACGCCTTTAAGTTCACGCCGGAGAATGGCAGTGTCCGTGTGGACTTGTCGGCTATCACCCGTAACGATGCCCCGTGGGTGCGTCTGCAAGTGACCGATACCGGCACCGGCATTTCCGCCGAGCATGTACAGCATATCTTCGAGAATTTCTATCAGACCGATGTGCATCCCACAGGGTCGGGCATCGGGTTGGCGTTGGTCAAGGCCTTTGTCGATATGCACCACGGCACTATCCGTGTAGATACCAAGGAGCATCAGGGTACGACCTTCACTGTCGAGCTTCCACTCTGTCAGCCCAATGCTCCGTCTACGGTTTCCACACCCGACACCCATACCGCTCCGCAGACAGATACGGCTGTAGATGTCGCCCCCATTATTTCTACCGACCATACAGACACGATGGATGAAGACAACGGACGGGAGACGATTCTTATCATCGATGACAACCAGGATGTGCGCGACTATGTGCGCTCCATCCTCCAACCAACGTACCACGTCATCGAGGCAGCCGATGGGAAAGCGGGCTTGGCACAGGCCATGAAGTATGTGCCCGACGCTATCATCTGTGACATCATGATGCCCGTCATGGACGGTATGGAGTGTTGCCGTCGGCTGAAGTCGGAGTTGCAGACCTCACACATTCCGGTCATCATGCTCACCGCCTACGCTATGGAGGAGCAGAAGATAAAAGGCTACGCCTGCGGTGCCGACTCCTATCTGTCCAAACCCTTCACCGCCACGCTGCTCACCACCCGCCTGCGTAACCTGATAGACAACCAGCACCGCCTGCAAGCCTTCTTTGCCGACCCGCCCCAGCCCACAGACAGGAAGACATCACTGAATGAAGTGGACCAAGGTTTCATCGAGAAGCTGCATGCCCTCATCGACCGTCATCTGTCCGACCCCGAACTCACCGTGGAACAACTGGGCGGACACATCGGTCTGAGCCGGGTGCAACTGTACCGCAAGACCAAGGCACTGAACGGTTACTCCCCCAACGAGCTGTTGCGCATTGCCCGTCTGAAGCGTGCCGCCTCCCTGCTGGCCTCTACGGAAAAGACCATTGCGGAGATTACTTACGAGGTGGGCTTCACTTCACCCTCTTACTTCACCAAATGCTATAAGGAGTATTTCGGGGAGAGTCCTACGGAGTTCCTTCATCGTCAGGGACGATAATGCCGGGGGCTTAGGAAGTATTTGCTACTAAAAAGAGAGCGGTAAGCATTCGGCTAACTACAGGTATTAAACCTTTATATACAACAATAGCGACTGTCACTATAAACCTAATAGTAGCAGTCGCTATTGTTGTGTTGAACCTGTATGTTACAGCTTGTATTAGTTACCAGATTCCTCCTTTTGTTTTGTCAGTACACATTCCGGATATTTCAACTTCCATTTGTGTGGAAGTAGATTCGATAACAGTTCACGGGTAGCCTTTTTATAATAAGGCATTTGTACGATGACATCATTCAGATAATCCCTTGGGTTTACATCATGTGCCTTACAGGTGGCCAGCAAGGAAGAGATGACGGACATATTGGCCGCCGCCTCATGGTTGCCGCAAAAAAGATAATACCTCCGTCTTCGGCATGAAGAAGTCTCATGAGTTTGCGGCTGGAACCGATGAAGATGAAGACATCACCATTCTTCACTTCACTCCTCATTTTCTCATGTACCACTCCGCATAACGAACTGATCCCTTTACGCATATCTGTCCTGCCAGGACACAGGAAGTAGCGCATTGCATCGTTCAGGTTAAACATGGCCGCCTCGAAGACTTTGGGTCAACACTTCCATCAGTATCTCTTCAGAACCACTCCCGAAGTGGGCACGGAGACCACCCAGGAAACAGCAGTGCCACACCATGCGGAATTTGTCCTTCTTGGGGAGACTCCGTAACGGTCTGTTTAAAACGGATAGAAGCCAACTCTTGTTTGTTTCCCCTTTTTTGCATTTCGTTTACCCACCTATATTAAAAAGCCCAAATATTATTGGATAAACGGCAAAGCATCCAATAATACTTGGGCAAATAAGCAATGATACTTTATATAGCCTATTCTCTATCTAATTGCATGGAAATCAAGGAAGGATTTTCTACGCACACGACGGGGGCGTATCTAATATACAGCACCAACTCGTACCAAAGTTCCATCGCTTTTCTTTCTTGAGGCGTTAATGCATCTCCGTCCAATTGGGTTTCGATGCCCACACCCAATAAGGGCGTTCCAAAATCAGGTTCGAGACTTAAACGCACATTTTCCCCCTGCACCTCATAATCCATAACCAGCAGATAACGATCGCTTCCACCGTAGGGTATAAAAGGAGGCGCCCAGGCATCCGGAGTCCCTCTAAAGAATTCATCATAGAATTTAGACTCCTGCTCGCTGGTGATATCCAGACACAACTGATTTTTCCCCTCCGTGTACCAATAGCGGACCGACATCCAAGGGGTAAAATCAGTATCGGAAGCATACTTTAAGGAAAGCTCCAGCCAAGCGTCATCACGAAAAACCATCTTCAACGCCGCAATTTGTCGAGAGCGTTCCGCAACAGACTTCTCCATCATCATTTTGGCGAAGTCCGGTTTCTCATAAGCCTGCCCTTCCCACTCCACTGTTCCGGTTAAGTTATCCGCTTCCCAACGGATGTGTTCACCGTCCAAAGGAAGCACATAAGGCGTATGGGTCTCAATTCCTCCGGTCACCGTGTATTCACATTGTATATCGACATTTTTTCCCGTATAAACGCCTTGAATGGCCAAATCATATTCATCGGTCTTCTCTGTCGCACTAAAACGGATTTCTTCTTCACCGGGAACGACATCAACCGGCAGTTGGAGATATTCCACTCGCCTACTTGGCCAACTCCTTTCCGGAGCCTCAGAAAACCACCGGGGCTTTATCCCGTCAATGGTCATCATCAACTGCGTCGTATCGTTCGCCTGCGGGGTAAAATGTACTTGCGCATAATCGACTTCTTCACCGTTCAGTGTAAAGGAAAGTCCAAACCTCGAAGTCCACCATTTGTCATTATTGCACATGGCTTGCGGATCCATCTTCGTCACCGGAACAACGACTTCATCTTCGTTGCTGCACGACACATAAACCAGCGCAGCCATCATTCCCAAGAGGAAATTTCTCATTCGGATAATCTGTGTTCTCATAATCGGTCTTTTAAAAGTGAATACTAAAATTGTGCAGGAAACAAAGGTATGTTTTTTTATTTCCTGCACAAGTTATGTCTCAATTATCGTTTGCTATATCCATGTGCAGGGCAATACCCAAATCGTACCTATCTTTTTTCTGCAAAATTTCCAGCAATAAGTCCAACTCGGCCTGTTCTTCCTCGGTCCAACCGTCTTTGCCCTTTCCTTGCAGATAGAATTCAACAAACTTCACATCATTAGGAGGATATATCCAGAAGGTGAGACCTTCCTCGCCTTGTGGCCAATAGTAAACCCGGAGCATGGCACGCCCAAGCGACAGATCTCCATAGTGAATGAAAGGATAGGTATAATAAGCATTGGCAGGCACTCCCAACCATTGATCATAGAATGATGATAGTTGTTCTTGCGTAAACTCCAGATAAAGATTAGAATTCAAATTCGGATACCAATAACGAATGGTCATCCATGGTGTAAAGTCACTTGAGGAAGCGTATTGCAAGGCAAGATCCGCCGTGCCATCGGCATGAAAAGCCATTTGTACGGCATTCACTTCATCCGCAATGCGTTCAAAAATACGTTGCAGCATCTTCTTCACAAAGTCTCCTCGCTGATAAGTCTGTCCGCCCGATTCTACTGTTCCCGGCATAGAGGACACCAAGAAAACAGTCTCCGGCTTAAAGCGAAGTATGTAAGGTACATCCATATACGAACTGCCCTGTACACGGTATTCGCACTGCAAGTCTACACGCTCTTCCGGATATTTTGTATAACGGCCTTGTACAGACAGTTTATAAACTAAGGTGTTTAGAGTTCCGCTAAACTGAATTTCGTTTTCGCCCGGCACAACATCCACCGTTACCCCGACACCTGAAAACTCTAAGCCATCCGAAATGTCCTCGTAATGCGGAAAGAAGTCATTCAGCAACAGTTCCAATTTTGTAGAATCCCCTTCAACCGGCAAGAATTCCGCTGACCCGTAACTCAGTTTTTCATCGTTCCACACGCATGCAAAATGTTCTGCCTGCAGAACTCCCCTGCTGCATAGTTCCTGCGGATTCATCAGCACGATTTCATTGTTGCTACACGAACTACAAGCCGCTATGAACAATGTTGCTATAACAATGCTTTTGAAAGAAAATACTTTTGTGCTCATGGTTATTCCATTTTTAAGGATTATTTCATAATCGTTTTTTAAGTAACTACTAAAGCGTAGGAAACAAATATATGTTTTTTTATTTCCTACACAAATAGTATCCTATTTATTTTATTATTTCATGCGTTTTTCTTCCATTATACTATCAGTATGTCTTTCCCATTGCATTCACTATATGCACCATTTTGCCATCGTAGAGTTGCACCCCATATTCCTCCCAAACAACATTGCCCGCCTTATCCGTAACAAACAAGTCCGCATTCGGTAATTCTCCGATAAATACGATTTGGAGAGAGTTGTCAACATCCTCGACTGTAAAGTCGAAGTCAAGAGGAAGGCGAGTAACAGCGTTCAATTCCTTGGAATTTTTTTTGTTAATCTTCTTTTCTTTTGCAATCATAGCTACTGGCAAAAAGAATAAAAAAGCCAGCAGAATGAATAATTGTTTTGTTCTCATAAATCAGTCATTTTAAGATTAATATTATGAGCACAAAATTAGAGTAAAGATAAGATTAATCCAAAACTTCAGAGTCACACAGAAACAAAATAAAGCACTAATAATCAAACAAATGGAATATCAGACAGTCACACTTGCACCTTAGACGCCTCCATTCGTCCTTTCATGCGCGACTTTCGTTGATTGATGGTATGCGTATCACCATAACCGAAACAAATGGCAATGCTTTGTGAGTCGAAACCGGCTTCCTGCAAACAGAGCAGAAAGAGGTCGTCCTCCGTCAAACGTGGATAAAATTGTCGCAATTCTTTCATCCTCTCGGCAAAGATGTCGCTTATAATCTCCCGCAATTTCTCCCGGTCGGCATGGGTCATCACTTTCTGTTCTTTATTACCGCCCATCCATTGCTTCCGTAAGGATTGAACTTTCTTAAATACGTCACTCTCATGGAAAAGCCACTCTTGCAACGTTTTCTTTTCCTCCCGGAATTTCCGGATGGAAACCTCTAACTTATCCGCTTCGGAAACGTATTGTAGCTTTTCTTTTTGGAGCAGTCCTAACAGTTCCTCATTCGCTTCAATGGTTGCCTGCAAGAGCGTAATTTTCTCTTGAGTCTGCTTCAAACGCTGTTCATAAATCTGCTGTTGCCGTTTTTTCCTATTTAGCCGATACTGAAAACCGAAAATAAGCGCAAAAATGAGAATTACACCGATACCCACTCCGCTCTAAAGAATACGTTGCCCCCTAATTTGTTCTTCACGGACCCGTATCTTCGTCTGATATTCATGTATCAACCGGCTCATAGGAGTCGATTGCTCGGAGAAAATCAAACTATCCGCGTAATCTATATATTTACGCAGGTAATAATCAGCGGCTTTATAATTCATTCGCTTCTCCTCAATGTCAGCTATGTCGAGCAAACCTAAAAACCGGCCTTGGAAAGTTGTATCAGATTGGCTCATATTAATATAGTAAAGAGCACTGTCTTGTGTGGCTTCGTCTTCCGCAAACAAACTTCCTATATTGTAGTAAAGATTTCCTTTTAAAGCATTTGCCGGCATCATTCGAAGTGCCCACCGGCCATAATGCAATGCAGTGTCGTTTCTTTCATTAAAGAAACCATAGTCTAAACTGATGGATAATAAGCATGACGCTATTATGAACGAGTCTTTGGATGCAAACGCATGAGCCAATGCACGGTCTTGTATCACAAAAGTAGAATCCCGCTGTTCCTTCACCGAATAATACGAAGCGATATGGCTCAACGCTATCGCCTTGTCCTTATCCGTCGAGCAACAATCGTATAATTCACGATACAGCTTGATGGCCTCATCGTAGTTCGCCGAATAAAAATACAGGTTGCCCAACGAACTGAGCACATGCCGCCTTGTTTCCACTTCTTCCGGATAACGCTCCGTAAGGGTCAAGGCTTCCTGCAACCAGCGGGTAGCTTCTTTCGGAAGTCCCATTTCATCCTCTAACCGGCCTTTATAGAGCAAGGCAAGGGCACGCTGAGGAGAAGGAGTGTCATAATACGCTAACGCAAGTTCCAGCAAGGAGTCGCAGGGGGACAAGGGTTTGACACACTTATTGGTGGCCTGCGCCCACAGCAAAGCATAACGGGCGGCATCCCGACGGGGCATACGTACAGTCTGCAACTCCTGAAGAAGACACCAGGCACTGTCCGGACAAGTTGCAAGCAATGAGTCCGCCTGCCGCATCAAGCGTCCGGTATGCCTGTCCACATGGCAGGCGGTGAACAATACCCCCAAAAACAGAAGGAAACAAAAACGCCTTATCATAACCTGCCTACCAACTGAAGCCCTATCACCCATTCAGAAATTGATTATCCCCATAATCTTGTCCGTGGCTCCGGCATGTCCGGTAACATAGTCGCCGGCTTTCCGACCCGTCTCCTGTAAAAAAACCGTGTCGGTGTACAAGCGGTCGAGCAAGGGATACAGTTCAGCACCACTCTTGATGGAGAACGCCCCTTGAGCTTCGATGAGCTGTACAGCCTCCTGGAATTTCTGATACTTGGGACCGAAGATGACCGGAATGCCATAAACAGCCGCTTCCAACGTGTTGTGAATGCCTACACCAAAACCGCCACCGATATAGGCTATTTCGCCATAGCGATAGATGGAAGACAACAAGCCAAAACAATCGATAATGAGGCAATCCGCCTTGAGGACATTCCGCTCGTCCGCACGCGTGTAACGCACATAGGGACGCTTCAGCTTCCCGACAATTTCCACCAAATGGTTCTCATCAATGACATGGGGCGCAATGATGAGTTTCATTTCCGGATGACGGTTGAAATAGTCAATGAACAAATCCTCGTCCGGCTGCCACGAACTACCAGCCACCAAGGTGGGGCGGTTGCCCTTAAAGGCTTCTACCAACGGCAAATCCTTGGCCTCGCTCCGTATTTGCAGCACACGGTCGAAACGCGTGTCGCCCACCACCATCACTTTATTCACCCCTATCTTGGACAGGAAGCGTTTGGACAGGTCGTTCTGTACAAAAAGGTAGTCGAAATCGCGCAACACATTGCGGTAAGTGCCACCGTACCATTTGAAAAAGATTTGCCCGCGACGGAAAATGGACGAAATGCTGTAAACCGGTATATGCCTGCGGTGAAGTTCGTCCAGATAGTTTTTCCAAAACTCATATTTGATGAAGAAAGCCATGCAGGGATTCACCAAATCGAGAAACTTCTTCACATTACGGGGTTTGTCGAAAGGAAGGTAGCACACGATGTCTGCTCCCCGGTAGTTCTTGCGCACTTCATAGCCCGAAGGCGAAAAAAAGGTAAGCAAAATGCCGTAGTCGGGATAGCGGGCGCGTATCTTCTCCATCAACGGACGTCCCTGTTCAAACTCGCCCAACGAGGCGGCATGAAACCAGATGTAACGCCGGTCCTTTTCCAACTGCTGCCGCAGAAGGTCGTACACCACCCAATGACCTTTCATCATCTTGCGGGGCTTACAGCTGAAAGGCGCAGCCAGATGCACGCCTATATCATAAAGTCCTATCGCCAGGTCGTATAGCCACATGAAACTTTCTCCGTTTTTAGGTTTTAGACTTCAGCGTCCGTTTCCCCCTCTAAAAAAAGGTTCCGTTTGAATTCTGAAATCTAAAACCTGAAATCCAAAACTTGATATTTAAAATCACTTTAACGCGTCGACCGCCCGTCCGATGCGGCGGATTGTCTCTTCCTTGCCCAGCAACTCCGTAATGTCGAACATGTGGGGACCTTTGCACTCGCCCACTACGGCCAAACGGAAGGCGTTCATCACGTTGCCCATGTGATATCCCTTCTCGGTTATCCAGCCTATGACAACCTCTTCCGAAGGTTTGGAGGAGAAGTCGTCAATGTTCTGCAAAACGCTCACCAATTCACCCATAATCCGTGGCGTGTCCTCCGACCAGCGTTTCTTCACGTCTTTTTCGGCATACGTCTCAGGAGCCACGAAGAAGAAGCGGGCCTGGTCCCACAATTCCTTCACAAAGTTGACGCGGCCTTTCACCAAGCCAACCACACGGGTAAGATACGCGTCGCTATAGGCGGACACGTCCACACCTTGGGCGGCCAATACGGGTTTAAACAATCCGGCCACTTCGGCGTCCGGTTTCTTCAGGATATATTCGTGGTTGAACCAAATACCTTTTTTATAGTCGAACTTGGCACCCGCCTTGCTGCAATGGCTCAGGTTGAACAGCTTAATCAGTTCGTCCATCGACATCAGTTCCTGGTCGTTGCCCGGATTCCATCCCAACAAGGCAAGGAAGTTAATGACCGCTTCGGGCAGATAGCCGGCTTCGCGATAACCGGAAGACACTTCGCCCGTCTTGGGGTCGTGCCACTCCAAAGGAAATACGGGGAAGCCCAGACGGTCGCCATCGCGCTTGCTCAGCTTGCCGTTGCCTTCGGGCTTCAGCAGGAGAGGCAGGTGGGCGAACTCGGGCATGGTGTCTTCCCAACCGAAAGCCCTGTAGAGCAACACATGCAAAGGCGCGGAAGGCAGCCATTCTTCCCCACGGATGACATGGGACACTTCCATCAGATGGTCGTCCACAATGTTGGCCAGGTGATAGGTAGGCAATTCATCGGCCGATTTATAAAGCACCTTATCGTCGAGGATAGAAGAGTTGATAACCACCTCGCCACGGATTAGGTCGTGCACATGCACGTCCTCGTCCGGTTCTATCTTGAAGCGCACCACGTATTGCTTGCCTTCGGCCATCAGTTTGTCCACTTCGTCCTTGGGCAGGGTCAGCGAGTTGCGCATCTGCATACGGGTGGAGGCGTCATACTGGAAATTGGCCACTTCCTTACGCTTGGCGTCCAGCTCTTCGGGCGTGTCGAAGGCAATGTAGGCTTTGCCGTTGTCCAGCAACACCTTTACATATTTCTTATAGATGTCCCGACGTTCGGACTGGCGGTAAGGCCCGTGGTCACCCCCAAAGCTGACACCCTCGTCAAACGGGATGCCCAACCACTTGAACGACTCCAGGATATATTCCTCAGCCCCCGGCACAAAGCGGTTGCTGTCAGTATCTTCAATACGGAAAATCAAGTCACCGCCATGTTGGCGCGCAAAGAGATAATTATACAAGGCGGTACGTACTCCGCCAATGTGCAAAGCGCCCGTAGGGCTCGGGGCAAAACGGACTCTGACTTTTCTTTCTGTCATACTCAAAATCTACTTTAGGATATTTTAGGTGGCAAAATTAAGTGTTTTTTTCCATATCATTGTTTTTTTTCGTACTTTTCGCAAAAATTTCGACCGATATGAATAGTTTCAATACAAAAAAGACAGTCAACTATAGAGATTTGCTATATAAAGTACTCATTTTCATAGGTACAGTGCTGGTTATTGTCTACTTTCTGCCCAGCGACGGGAAGTTCAACTATCAGTTTGACATCAACAAGCCCTGGAAGTACGGCCAGCTGATGGCCACCTTCGATTTTCCCATTTACAAGACAACGGAGGAAGTGAAACGCGAGCAGGACAGCATCTTGCGTAACTTCCAGCCTTACTACACGCTCGACGGACAAGCGGCACAGACGGCCATCAACAAGTTGAGGGAAAGATACCACACGGCCACACCGGGCAATGCGACCGACCGGAAATACCTGTCGTACATCGAGCGTATGCTGACCCGGGTCTACAAGCAAGGCATCATGGATACCGAAGCGCTGGCAAGCCTGCAAAAAGACAGCACGCACAATGAAATACGGATTGTAGACCAGAAATTAGCTTATTCGCAGAAAGTCAACGACCTGCTTTCCGTCAAGCAAGCCTATCAGTTGCTATTGAAAAATGATACCGCCCACTACCATCCCTCCATCCTGCGGCATTACCAGCTGAACGAATACTTAGAACCGAACCTGAGCTACGACACCGCACGCACGGAAAGCGCCAAGCGGGAGATACTGGAAAACTATTCGTGGGCAAAAGGAATCGTGCTCAGCGGACAAAAAATCATCGACCGTGGGGAAATCGTAAACCCGGAGACTTACAACATTCTGGAAAGCCTGAAGAAGGAGTCGGAAAAACGCAGCCAGGGCGTAGGACAGAAACGCCTGACATGGGCAGGACAGCTAATATACGTCAGCATCTTCATGCTTTGCTTCATGCTCTACCTCGACCTCTTCCGCAAAGATTACTATAACCGCAAAAGCAGCCTCTCGCTGCTCTTCGCGCTGGTCATGATTTACTGCGTAGTGACGGCAACCATGATGGCCAACAACTTCCTGAACGTCTACATACTGCCTTACGCCATGCTGCCCATGGTCATCCGTGTGTTTCTCGACTCGCGCACGGCGTTTATCACGCATGTCATCACCATATTAATATGTTCCATCTGCCTGCGCTATCCGCACGAGTTCATCCTGCTGCAAATCACTGCCGGACTGGTGGCCATATACAGTCTGAGGGAACTCTCGCAACGCTCCCAGCTATTCAAAAGCGCCGTATTCGTTATCCTTACTTACGCCCTGCTCTACTTCGCGTTCGAGATGATTACCGAAAACGACCTCTCGAAGCTGAACGGGCGGATGTACATCTACTTTATCATCAACGGAATCCTGTTGCTGTTCACTTATCCGCTACTGTTCCTGTTGGAAAAAACCTTCGGGTTCACCTCCAACGTTACGCTTGTCGAACTTTCCAACATCAATACTCCTTTGTTGCGCCGCATGTCCGAGACTGTGCCCGGCACCTTCCAGCATTCCATGCAAGTGGCCAACCTTGCGGCGGAAGCCGCCAACCGCATCGGTGCCAAAAGCCAGTTGGTACGTACAGGCGCTTTGTATCACGACATCGGCAAGATGGAGAACCCCGTATTCTTCACCGAAAACCAGCAGGGAGGCATCAATCCGCACAAAAACCTGAGTTACGAACAAAGCGCGCAAATGGTCATCAGCCACGTGACGGGAGGACTCAAGTTGGCGGACAAAAACAACCTGCCCAAAGTCATCAAGGACTTCATCGCCACCCACCACGGCAAGGGGAAAACGAAGTACTTCTACATATCCTGGAAGAACGAGCATCCCGGCCAGGAACCTGACGAAGCTATGTTTACCTACCCCGGGCCTAATCCTTTCACCAAAGAACAGGCCATACTGATGATGGCCGACGCCGTGGAAGCCGCCTCGCGCAGCCTGCCCGAATACACCGAGACCAGCATCAGCAACTTGGTAAACAAGATTATCGACTCACAGGTAGACGAAGGCTACTTCAAGGAATGCCCCATCACCTTCAAAGACATTGCCACCGTGAAAGAAGTCTTCAAGGAAAAGCTGAAGACTATCTACCACACACGTATCAGCTATCCCGAACTGAAAAAAGAAAAAGAAGAACCTCAAAAGCAAGCATAACCATGAAAGCCACTGAGAAAGAAACCCGACATGCCACGGACTATCTGCAAAGACACCGCATCGCCTTGGATGACATACAAAGTTTCCGTTTCATGCAACGCTACACCCCGGAACCGGGCACACACCATTCAGCCAACCTGTACGGTCCCGGACTGCTCACACTTTTGTTGAAGTCCGGCGAAGAAAAGGCGCTGACCATCCATTTGCGCAATCATCCTACGGCCTTGATACACACATTGCTAAGCCATGGCATCGCTTTCAGCAACTACAACCCGCCACGCATCGGGAACACCGCACCACACTCCCCGGTAACCTATCGCCGCATGTCGCTCTACATGTTTTGGTTTTTCGCCCTGTTTGTATGCTGTTTCTATTTAGGATTACGCACCGTGTCCCTTCAATCTTGGGGAGGTCTGGCGTTGTCCCTTGCGTTTTTCGCCATGAGCCTCTATTGCATCTACCTGTTGCAAGCCCGTTTCTGCTACCTCAAACTGGATGCCGACACCCTGACCGTCATAAACGCCGGCCGTGAAATACGTTACCCATACAGGGAACTCCGCAAAGTAAATTTCGACTTTGCCCGCGAACTGAACGCCACCCATGTCATGGAATTGCTGGACCAAGACTACCGTTACCGCCTGTTTTACATAGGTCGCGTCCCCCGCAAACGGCTGAATGAAATAACCAACCGGCTGCAACAGGCGGGCATTGACGCCACTTGCAGCCTCAACGACGAGAAAAGGCATTACCACGACGTTTACCATGCCCACTGACCCTAATTATTATCCGGCAAACGTACAGAAACACACGTGGCGACAAACCGGACGAACCGGTCGAAATCACAGTTAGTTTTACCTCAAAAGATAGTTAGTTTTACTTCAAAAGGTCGTATGATTTGAGGCAAAAGAGTGTATGTTTTTTGTGTCTCGTCCGGTCATAGACCGATACGGTGAAACTTCACAGACAAGACTCTATTTCATTTATCGCATCCACATTTCCCGGAAGAAACAAAAGAAGCCCGACGGGATTTTCCCGTCGGGCCTGCTTATAAAGGATTGCGCGGATAATCAGCGCTTATTCTGCGGTAGGCAAGGTAATAAGCACTACGCCTAAATAGGTAGTCGCATTATATGCATAACCGGAAGTTTCCATATAATACATTGGCGCAATAGAAATTTCTGTTTCGCTAAGTTTGCGATTATTGTCTGCCGGGAGTCCAAAGAGTAAGGGATGGTAGAGCACGAGGTCTTCGCCCATTTCTTTGTCTACCAATCCAGTAGTATATGCATTGTATACCACCGAACCGTCATCTTGTACTTGGAACTGGAAGTAAGCTCCCGGTTCGCTGGTTCCAATCATTGCGCTTACGGATGGATCCCATAGTGATGGATTATCTATGTATCCTCCCCAAGGCTCTGCAATTTGGTATAGTCCCGGAACTTCGGCAGCTTCGAATATTTCCACATCGACCGGATCACTAAAGAAGTAATTATCGGCAAATGTTCCTGTGCCAAGGCTAACCCATGTATAGTCCATTGTCACATTGGCATCCACCGTATTGCTTCCGCCTACGCTGGCCAGTGTCGCGTCAAAAGATACTTCTACAGTGGCGGTAGCACCGATAGCCAATCCGGTCTCACTCATATCTACCGTAACGGTAGCGATGTTCTCACCGGCGGCGAAGCTATAATCGGTTACGGTAGCTCCGCTCATGGGAACTTGGACGGTTTGCCCGTTCTGTGTAGCGGTCTGATATACATTGATGGACAACGTGCCGCTCAATTCGCCGGCCGAGTCACCACGGAACAAGTCGACTGTAAAAGTCGGGTCAGTAGGGGCTATGGTAATGGCACCCAGCGAAGAAGCGGAAAACGTCAAGCCACCCTCGCCATAAACAGGTCCCATATTGTCTTGCTCGCAGGCGCTGAACAGCACCGTGACTAAGAGCGACAATAAGACAGAAATTTTCTTTATATTCATAACGTTTTGTTTTTAAATTAGTTGATTGATGTAAAGTTATTCATCGCCCATCGGGTTCTGGTCCGTACTTTGATCCATATTCACATTACCGTCAAATTCGCTTTGCGGAATGGTCAGCACCCACATGTAGCCTTCCGGATTGTCCGTCGGACGAGTAGTCAGCAAGGCATCTTGCGGCCAGCCCATGGCTGCCGTGCGACGGAAACCTTGATGCAGACGACGCAAATCCCAGATGCGGCCATACTCACCCCACAACTCAATGCGGCGCTGGTCGATGATTTCCTCACGCAACGAACCGGTGCGCTGGCTGCTGGTGGTTCCCATAGCCGTACCAGTCTTGTTGGTGCTGTAATTAGTAACACGCTCACTCATCACAGCGGCGAGGTCAGTCTTGGCGGCACTTTCGTTACCCAGCATACAAGCGGCTTCGGCGGCGGTCAGGTACATTTCCTCCACGCGCATCCACACGTAGTCACCCAACCAAGTCTGATAGTCAGAGAATTTGAACTTCTCCTGCTGATAACCGTTATCTTCGTTTGTTTCATTGTCGGGATCCCACCAAGCCTTGCGGCTGTCGTTGGGAGCCATGATGTTGTCATACAGGTCTTTGTTAATCTGCTTGCGGGCGGACTCGCCGTATGCGCCCATTTCCCAGTCCATGTGGCTGAACAAGCTGGCGTACATACCGCTCTGGTCGCTCTGGATAGGAGCACCCCACATAACGTTATCAGCAGTCACATCGTTCAAACCGGCAAATTCATCTACCGACAAAACACTGCATCCGCTGGCATCGATGGCGTTATGGGCATTGTCGTAAGCAGCCTGCCATTCCTCCATTGTCAATGCCACACGGGCACGGAGTCCGTAGGCCACGCCAAGGTCAATGTGCGTGGCATGCTTGCGTTCGGAAGCGTTGCTCAGCAATTCGATAGCCTTATCCATGTCGGCCGTAATCTGGTCATACACTTCCTGCACCGTAGCACGGGGATTGCCTTGTGTTCCTGCAATAGTCGGTTCGGTATAGATAGGTACACACTTCTCGCTTTCGTGTCCTTTGTACGTGCGGGCAAAGCATTGGGCCAGCATGAAGTAGGAATAGCCGCGGATGGCGTATGCCTGGCCGATAACGTAGTTCACGTCCTCCGAATTGCCCTCCATGGTTTCCTCGGCGGCCAAGATGTAGTTGGCATTGTTTATCCACGTGTAGTAAGCGTTCCACAGGTCATACGAACGCCATGCGCTGCTGGAGTACATGTCTTTCACCTGATAGAGGCAGTCGTACCAGAACCAGCCGCTTCCCGCTGCGTTCATAATCATGTCCTCGCCCATCACGTCGGCCATAAGGGCATAAGAACTGATACCGAAACATTGGTGCTCATTGCCGCCTACGCTCCATCCGGCCGCATACATACTGCGGTAGATACCGTTCAAGGGTACCAGCGCCGCATTGGCGTTGGCCATCAGGCCGCTTCCGGACATGGAGTCCGTAGGAACCGTTTCCAGTGCGTCGTCCGCACAGCCGGTCAGCAGGGCGCAACCCAGTAAGCCGGCCATCATATAGTTGAATATCTTTTTCATATTTTACTTTCTGTTGGTTAAGTGTTTAGAAGTTGATTTCAAATCCTACTGACCACGTCTTGTTCGGAGTGTACACATAATCGGTAGAACCGCTGAAGTTGTACTGCGGGTCCATACCTTGCAGGTGGGTGAACAATGCCAGGTTGTCTACTGAAGCGAATACGCGTACCGAACTCAGCTTGGCCTTCTGCATCCAAGTCTTCGGCAGGGTGTAGCCCAGCGTGATGTTCTTGATGGCAAAGTAGGAAGCGTCTATCAGGTAGCGGTCGTTGGCAGCGTAGGAACCGTTGATTTCCACACGGGGCACGTCGGTGATGTCGCCCGGCTTCTGCCAACGGCGCAGAGCGTGTACGTTCCACGTGTTGTTGTAGTACATGTTCTCCATCGAAGCACGGTACAAGCTGTCATAAATCTTACCGCCGATAGAGTATGTGGTCAGGATGGCAAAATCAATTCCCTTCCATGAGAAATCCGTGCCCAGGCTACCATACAGGTTCGGGATACGGCTGCCCAAGTAGTACTTACTGTTGTTCGCCTTGTTAAAGTCGCTGCTGATGTAGTCCTCACCCACCTTGTTGCCGTTCTCGTCGGTGTCATACACCCAGTAGAGTTGCGCGCCTGTCGCAGGGTCTACACCGGCGCTCTTGGCCATGTAGAACGTGTTCAGCGGCATGCCTTCCTTGATGCTGTAGATGCCACTGATGATTTCGGGCGACTCACCGGTCAGTTTCAACACCTTGTTCTTAACCGTAGAGCCCATCAATGAGATGTTCCAAGTGAAGTCGTTGGTCTTGACCGGCGTGCCTTTGATTTCGAATTCAAAACCACTGTTGCGCATGTTACCCACGTTGGCGTTGTAACCGCTAAAACCGGTAGAAAGCGCCATCGGATAGCTCAGCAACATGTCGGTCGTCTTCTTGTTATAATACTCAGCATTGATATTCAAGCGACCATCGAACAAGGATGCCTCGATACCTACATTAAGGTTAGAGTTCTTTTCCCAACTGACATTGGGGTTCTCTAACGACGATACGAAACCACCTATATTGTTGCCGTTGGCCCAACTCAAGTCATACAGGCTTTGCCATACATAATAGTTCGGGGTACCGTTTGCATTCAACAGGTTGTCATTACCCTGTTCACCGTAACTGAGTTTGACGGACAGGTTGTTCACCCACTCCACATCTTCCATAAACGCCTCCTTAGAGATGCGCCAGTTACCACCTACAGACCAGAATGTACCCCAACGGTGGTCTTTGTGGAAGCGGGAAGAACCGTCACGGCGCAACGAAGCGGAGAAGTAGTACTTTTCATCATAGTCGTAATTGAGGCGACCGAACCAAGACTCAATGCGATACTTGTCGGTGTATGAGTCTGCTTGGTAGAGGTTCGTACCCGGACGGAGTTCCAGAATACCGTCTACTAAATTGGTCTTACCGGCTGCCAAGTATTCGTATTGATAGGCATAGAACTCGTGACCCAGCAACACGTCAAAGCTGTGCAGCCCGAAAGTACGGTTCCAAGTCAGCAGTTGGTTGAACGTGTAGCTCTGCATGCGGCTGTTATACTTCATAATCAAACCGCCGGCGTTGGCCTGGTTACCGTGATACATGTTCATATATTCCATCTGGTTCTGCGTGCGGTAGTCCAAACCGAAGTTTACGTTCAGCTTCAGTCCTTTGAACACACCGAAGTTATCCTTGTCAGAACCCAGTGTAAATCCGGTACGCAGGCCGGCTACGTCGTTTTTCAAGTAAGATTTGTCATCTACCAGGCCACCCAAGGGGTTATAGTCAGTGTAGCTGCCCGGACGTGTATATTGCCCGTCGCCATAGTCCAATTGCGGTTGCCCGTTCTCGTCCAGCAGGTTGGCACCGGTTTCGTCCTTCACATACATAGGCAGCAACGGAGAAGCGAACTGTGCGGAGTACCATACGTTAGACTGCGCAGAACCGGAATATTGGTTATAATTGGAATTGGTGTGTGACAAAGAGACATTCACATTGCCTTTGAACCAATCGGTCACCTCAGAGTTGACGTTAGCGCGTGCGCTGTAACGCTCAAAGTTCGTAGTCTTCAGCACACCGTCTTCATTCAAGTAACCCAAAGAGAACATGTATTTGGTCTTTTCCGTACCGCCGTTCAAAGAGAACTGGTGTTCGTGACGGAAAGCGCGGTCCTGCTGAACGGCATCCAACCAAGGCTCGTTCCATGCGGCAACCGCATCGGTACGTACCTGTCCGGTAGCCGGATCAATCAGCTGATCCCACGTATAGTTTTTGAACGGATTGTAATGCTCGCTACCGCCACCGATGTTACGGATCAGCGAAGCGCGGGCAGCAGCTTCCGCATCAGCCCAGCCATAGCCATTATCAAACACATAGCTGTTACGGGCAGCTTCGTAGCTCAACTGCACGAAATCCGTCTGGCTGACAGTCTCGTATTCGGGAATGGCGCGTGAGGACCAGCCCACAGTAGAACGCCACGACACGTTAGTCTTACCCTCCTTACCTTGCTTGGTTGTAATCATCACGACACCGTTGGCACCACGGGCACCGTACAAGGCACCGGCGGAAGCATCCTTCAGCACCGTCATGCTCTCAATATCCGAAGGGTTGATGGATGACAGCGAACCGTCATAAGGTACACCATCCACCACGTACAAGGGGCTTTGCGATGCGTTGATAGACCCGAAACCACGGATAATAATGCCTGCATCTTCACCCGGCTGACCGGAAGCCGATGTGGTCATGATACCTGTAGTCTGTCCTTCCAGACCTTTGGTAACGTTCGTAATAGGACGCGATTCCAGTTTCTCATTATTAATGGTAGACGCTGAACCCGTGAACGAAGACTTCTTGGCCGTACCGTAGGCAACTACCATCACCTCATCCAGCATTTCCGCGTTTGCTCTCAGCGTTACGCGTACATTCGGCTTAATGTCAACGCGTTGCTCTTCCATACCTACATAGCTGATAATCAACGTCTTCGCGGAACTTGGTACATCCGTAACCGTTTCATTATCAACAGCATATGGAAAAGCCTGGTACTTGGTGTATGGGACCAGATGTGCCTTACAGACCCTTGCAGAGGGGACAGGCCAAACCGGTTTTCTACCTGTCTTCTACCCGTTTCTGTATTTATCAGTCTGTATGGCAGCGCGTTAGCGGACTTTTCCCCCAACGTTTCTTCTACCCGTTTTCTACCGGTTGGTGAAAGAGTTTTTTTTGTGCGGGAAAATAAAACGGAAAGAGGGTGTTGCCTCCAGAGAGAAGAATACAATACAGGAGTTGGTCAATATGTATTTCGAAGCGATTGTCTGTAAACAAGATTTCCCTTATTTCGCTTTAAAACCGCTCTATGACCCCTGTTTATGCTATCGTAACCAATCGGGACGATATTTTTACATTGGGCAGACCAGGGCCCACCTGTTTGTTCGGATTTCAGACCATTTGAAATGTTCGGGTTAATTATAAAAAAGCCTAAGGACTTGAACTGCGTTAAAATCAAATAAAGGATGCGAGATGAAATCCTTCCATTTTGTTTCTTTGTATGGAAACAATTCGCTAAATTTGCCACAAAATAATCGGAAAGAAGTATGCGTCCTAAAGTGCTATTAATGAAAGAAGCCTCAGCGTTTATAGAACAGCAACCGCTGAAAGCACAGCGAAAGATTTACTACAACATCTTCAAGGTGGAGGAAGGAGTAAGAGAAGCGGAAATTTTCAAGAAGCTCGAAAATACAGAAATATGGGAATTTCGCACTTTATATAATGGTGTCTGTTATAGATTGCTTGCCTTTTGGGACACGGATGAGGATACGTTAATCATCGCCACCCATGGTATCATAAAAAAGACACAGAAAACACCGCCCCAAGAAATTGCAAAGGCAGAAAACATAAGAAGTGAGTATTTCAAACGTAAAAGATTGTAATATGGAACAATTTGAATTGACACCCGCAGACGAGATGAAAGATAAATTGTGGGGGAAAACAGGTACTCCTGAACGTGACGAAATGGAAGCCAAACTTAAGGAAGAAGTACATGCTTACCTCGTTGGCGAAGCCATCAGGAAAGCACGGCAAGCGCAGAATATGACGCAAGAAGAGTTGGGGGAGCGTATCGGGGTCCAAAGGGCACAAATTTCCAGACTTGAAAAAGGGAAAAGTGTGATTACGCTTCCGACAATGAGCCGTGTGTTCAAAGCTTTGGGAATAGCGACAGCCACTCTTGATTTGGGAAGTTTAGGCAAGGTCGCTTTATGGTGACACGACAGCAAAGCAATCCCCATGTCTTGCTATGAGTAAGGCATGGGGATTTTTCAAACTGCGTCAGGTATCAACATGCTTTATTCCGGCATGTCAAGCCCGCTGTTATAGGCTGTCTCTCTGGATGGCAATACCCACTTCCGGAAAGAAGAACCGGCATCGGCACCATACGTGCCGGCAATTGATGGCGCAATTAAAAAACTCATCCGACAAAGGCACAGGCGGAAGATGAAGCTTAATCCCTCCTTCCATGCTAGACGATATTGCTTTATTGCATTATTCCTTACAAGAAACAAATGGCGCACAGCAGTTTCTGTCCTTATTTATGAGTTTTGCCGACTAGGCATTCATGAAGCTTGCCGGAAACGCTTCTTGCGGGTGTTCGGCAATGTTTCTAACATTCGGCCCTTGGGTTAGTAGCCTAAAAATGAGCAGTGTGACAAAACTGGCTGTTTCCTGTTATTTCTGTTAGCCGTATATATAATCATCTATATTTACAACATATAGAGATAGACTAATTCCGGACACTTGCTTATATATATGACAAAATCGAGTAGGCCGGGAAATAAAAGTTCTCGGACCTACTCGATTAATGAGTACTGAATGGCTCTTTGCCCCGCTTTATTCTACCATACTTTCAGTCGGCAGATACAGAGTTTCACTTGCAGAGCCGAAAGAACCTGCGCTTACGGTGAATTCCAAAGGAATTTCGATTACGCCATTCTGCAACAATCCGCTACCGGCAACGTATGTAGTTCCGTATCCGCTCAAATCACTCAATGCAGCTTGACGGGCAACTGTCACACGATAACGACCTTTTGAATCCGGTTCGTCAGCAACCTGGAAACGGACATCGTAACCGGTTTCATACAAATCAACAACCTTGTATATATTAGCTTGGTCAGCTTTTTGGACTTCCACTTCCATTATCAATGGCCCATCGGCTTTACCGTCACCGTCATAGTCCGCTACGAAGAATGTAGAAATGTATGTACCCATACCAATAGTTGTGAACGTATAATCACGGAAAACCGTAACAACCTTTTGTGTCATTGCAGCGGCATCCGCAATGGCCTGAGTTTCATCCAGCGCCAGTACTACGTTGTAGTTCATACCGGGGGTAATAGTATTGTCTACCGTGATATTCACCGTAGCCGTAAACTCACCATCAGCAAAATCTACAGTGGCGGGAACTTGGAAACCAGTAGAGGGTAAAACATTTTCATCGTCATCTATGACAGTGAAACTAAGACCTATGCTGGCAGCACCATTGGTTTCGCTACGCAATACTTCGACACTAATGGTCTCGGTGGTGTATTCTGAGGGAAGAGAAGCATTTTGGGAAGTTGCTCCGAAGCTGACTCCTTGTGTCGTAAGGTCATACATTTCCCCCATATTGTCTTGTTCGCAGGCACTGAACAGCATAGCGGCAGGCAGTGCCAACAAGATGGAAATCTTCTTTATATTCATAAAACTCATTGTTTTAGTTGGTTAATAGTAGAATTAGTTGGCAGTATCGCCTACCGGGTTCTGGTCGGTAGCTTGATTCATGTTTGCATTGCCGTCGAACTCACTCTGCGGAATAGTCATTACCCACATGTAGCTTTCAGGATTGGTGTTGTTACGTCCGTCAAGTTGGGCATCGAACGGCCAACCCATATCGGTAGTGCGCTCAAATCCTTGATGCAAGCGACGCAAATCCCAAATACGGCCATATTCCCCCCACAATTCAATACGACGTTGATTGACAATAGCCTCACGCAGTGAACTGGTAGTTTGAGAAGAAGTTGTACCCATAGCCGTTCCGGTCAAGATAGTGACATCATAATCCGGGTCACGCTGTTCCATCAATGCTCCCAGCAGTTCTTGGGCGGTAGCTTCTTCACCTAACATACAAGCGGCTTCGGCAGCGGTCAAGTACATTTCTTCGACACGCATCCAAATGTAGTCTCCTTCCCATGTAGTGGCATTGGAGAATTTGAATTTTTCCTGTTGATAACCGCCGTTGCTTCCATTGTTTGCGTCTTCCGGATTCCACCAGCTGCGACGTTCGTCATTAGCCCCCATCATGGCATACAATTCCTTGTTGATTTGCTTGCGGGCAGTATATCCATAAGCGCTTACTGTAGGGTCTGCATCCATGTGGCTGAACAAGCTGGCATACATTCCGCTTTGGTCAGATTTAATGGAAGCACCCCACATGACATTAGCGGCATCGGTGTCATTCAAACCTGCAAAATCGCTAACAGGACAAATTTGGCAACCGCTTGTCTGGATAGCATTGGTAGCAGCTGTATAAGCCGCATTCCATTCTTCCATCGTCAAGGCGACGCGAGCCTGGATACCGTAAGCTACACTCACATCAATGTGCGTAATGGCACTACGAGCAGAAGCGGTTCCCAACAATTCGATGGCACGAGTCAAGTCACTGTTTATTTGGTCATAAACCTCTTGTACCGTGGAACGCCCTTTTCCTTGTGTACCTATTTGAGTTGCTTCCGTGTAGATGGGGCAACAAGGCTCGCTTTCGTGTCCTTTGTAGGTACGGGCAAAGTTCTGCGCTAACATAAAGTATGAATAAGCACGGATGGCGTATGCCTGACCTAAGATGTAGTTAACCTCAGCGGCGTCGCCCTCCATCGTACCGTCAGCGGCAATGATAGCGTTAGCGTTGCTAATCCATGTATAAAAAGCATTCCACATGTCGTAAGGACGCCATGCTTGGCTGGCATACATATCCTTCACTTGGTAAAGGCAATCATACCAGAACCAACCACTGCCCATTGCGCTCATAATCATGTCCTCACCCATCACATCAGCCATCAGGACATAAGCACTGATTCCAAAGCACTGGTGTGTATTGCCGGATGTAGACCAGCCAGACGTGTACATGGAGCGGTAGATACCTTCCAAAGGAACGATAGCGGTATTTACATTGTTCATAATGCCTTCACTAGACATAGAATCAGTGGGTGAAGTTTCCAGTGCGTCATCCGCACAGCCGGTCAGCAAGGCACAACCCAGTAAACCGGCCATCATATAGTTGAATATCTTCTTCATTTTTCTTTCTGTTGGTTAAGTGTTTAGAAATTAAGTTCAAATCCGACGGACCAAGTCTTGTTCGGAGTGTACACATAGTCGGTAGAACCGCTGAAGTTGTACTGCGGGTCCATACCTTGCAGGTGAGTGAACAGAGCCAGGTTGTCTACAGAAGCGAATACACGGACTGAGCCTAACTTAGCTTTTTGCATCCAAGCCTTCGGCAGGGTATAACCCAACGTGATGTTCTTGATGGCAAAGTAAGATGCGTCAATTAAGTAACGGTCGTTGGCTGCATACGAAGATCCGACTTCAATACGAGGTACATCAGTGATGTCACCCGGCTTTTGCCAACGACGCAGGGCGTGTACGTTCCATGTGTTGTTGTAGTACATGTTCTCCATAGAACCACGATACAGGCCATCGTAAATCTTACCACCGATTGAGTAGGTAGTCAGAATAGACAAGTCGATGCCTTTCCAGCTCAAGTCAGTGCCAATGCTACCGTAGAGGTTCGGGATACGGCTGCCTTGGTAGTATTTACTTGTATTGGCTTTGTTGAAGTCGCTGGTGATGTAGTCCTCACCTACCTTGTTACCGTTCTCGTCGGTGTCATATACCCAATACAACTGCTTACCGGTTGTAGGATCTACTCCGGCACTCTTGGCCATGTAGAATGTGTTGATAGGCATGCCTTCCTTGATGCTGTAGATACCGCTGATGATTTCGTCGCTTTCACCGGTCAGTTTCAACACTTTATTCTTGACGGTAGAACCCATGACGGAAATGTTCCAAGTCAAGTCACGGGTCTTGATGGGAGTACCCTTGATTTCGAACTCAAAACCACTGTTGCGCATGCTTCCCACGTTGGCATTGTAACCATCGAAACCGGTAGAAGTAGCCATCGGATAGCTCAGCAACATGTCGGTAGTCTTTTTGTTGTAATATTCAGCGTTGATGTTCAAGCGGTTGTCGAACAAGGAAGCCTCAATACCTACGTTCAAGTTACCGTTCTTTTCCCAAGTCAATGCAGGGTTTGCCAATGTGGAAAGTGTACCACCGGGGCTGTTCTCATTCGTCCAAGTCAAGTTATAAAGACCTTGCCATGCATAAAACGAACCCAAGTTATCATTACCTTGCTCACCGTAGCTTACCTTCACAGACAGGTTGTTCACCCAATCAATATCTTCCATGAAAGCTTCTTTAGAGATGCGCCAGTTGGCACCTACTGACCAGAATGTACCCCAACGATTATCCTTGTGGAAACGTGAAGAACCATCCGTACGCAATGAAGCGGAGAAATAGTACTTTTCATCGTAATCATAGTTGATACGACCAAACCAAGACTCAATACGATACTTGTCCGTATAAGAATTACCATCGTAAAGCACAGCACCCGGAGCCAACTCGTAGATGCCATCTACCAAACCGGTTCTACCGGCACTAAGGTATTCGTATTGATAAGCGTAGAACTCATGACCGAGCAATACATCGAAACCATGCAAGCCGAAAGTGCGGTTCCATGTCAACAATTGGTTGAAGGTGTAGCTCTGCATACGGGTGTTATACTTCATAATCAAACCACCTGCGTTGGCCTGGTTGCCATGGTACATGTTCATGTAGTTCATTTGGTTCTGAGTGCGGTAGTCCATACCGAAGTTGGCACTCAGTTTTAAACCTTTGAATACACCGAAGTTGTCTTTATCTGAACCCAAGGTAAAGCCGGTACGTAAACTGGCCACATCATTTTTGACGTATGATTTATCATCTATCGTACCTCCCAATGGGTTATAGTCATTGTAGCTACCCGGGCGGCCTTGTTCGCCGTAGTCCAATTGGGGGTTCCCGTTTTCATCCAAAACATTGGCACCATCCGCATCCTTTATGTAAACAGGGAATAACGGAGAGATGAATTGAGCCGAATACCAAACATTGGAGACAGAAGAACCGTCGTATTGGCTATAGTTAGAATAAGAGTGTGCCAAAGACACATTCATGTTGCCTTTAAACCAGTCAGTTACATCAGAGCTGACATTGGCGCGACCGCTATAACGTTCAAAACTAGTATTTTCCAAAATACCGTCTTCACTCAGATAACCCAAAGAGAACATGTATTTGGTCTTTTCCGTACCGCCACTCAACGAGAACTGATGTTCGTGACGGAAAGCACGCTCTTTCTGTACTGCATCCAGCCACGGTTCGTTCCATGCAGAGACAGCATCGGCACGTACCTGTCCGGTAGCCGGATCAATCAAATCATTCCAAGTATAATTTTTAAATGGATTATACAATTCTCCACCGTTACCGCCTAGGTTCGTAGCCAGTGACGCACGCCCGAGAGCTTCGGCTTGTGCCCAAGTATAACCGGCGTCATAATAGCTGTTTCGGGCAGCCTCATAGCTCAATTGTACAAAGTCCTTTTGGCTGACGGTCTCGTATTCGTCAATAGCACGAGATGACCAACCGGCGGTAGAACGCCAAGACACATTGGTCTTTCCTTCCTTACCCTGCTTGGTAGTAATCATTACGACACCATTGGCACCACGGGCACCGTACAAAGCACCGGCGGAGGCATCTTTCAAGATGGTCATACTTTCAATATCCGAAGGGTTGATAGACGACAAGTTGCCATCGAATGGGATACCGTCCACTACATACAACGGAGACTGCGAAGCGTTGATAGAACCGAAACCACGAATAACAACGCTTGCTGACTCACCGGGCTGACCGGAACCCGAAGTCGTCAGAATACCGGTAGTCTGTCCTTCCAAGCCTTTAGTAACGTTCGTAATCGGACGTGACTCCAGCTTTTCGTTATTGATAGTAGAGGCTGAACCCGTGAACGAAGACTTCTTGGCTGTACCGTAAGCCACGACCATCACCTCGTCCAGCATTTCCGCATTAGCTCTCAGCGTTACGCGCACATTCGGCTTAATGTCAACGCGTTGCTCCTCCATACCTACATAGCTGATAATCAACGTCTTCGCGGAACTTAGTACATTCGCAACCGTTTCATTATCAACAGCATATGGAAAAGCCTGGTACTTGGTGTATGGGACCAGATGTGCCTTACAGACCCTTGTAGGTGGGACGGGCCAAACCGGTTTTCTACCTGTCTTCTACCCGTTTCTGTATTTATCAGTCTGTATGGCAGTGTGTTAGCGGACTTTTCCCCCAACGTTTCTTCTACCCGTATTCTACCCGTTGGTGAAAGAGTTTTTTTTGTGCGGGAAAATAAAACGGAAAGAAGGTTTTGACTTTAGAGGAAAGAATAAAATACTTTACTTGTTTAATCTGAAACCCAAAACGGTTCTCTGTAAACAATATTTTTCCTGTTACGTTTCATGGATAATTCGTATTTCCTGTCTATGCTTTCACCGACAATTTGGGTGACATCTTTATATTTTGCAGATTTCCACCTGTTCATCTGTCCGGATTTTATCCAACAGCAACTTAGCCTGTACTCCAGTCTACGTTGTTTGGCTGCGCATTACTCGTTTGGTTAAATCCGTCAGATTTTCCCGTGCATAACGCAATTCGGGGGTATAGGGCGTACGAATATTTTCTTCGCGCATTTTATGGAAATCTTTTTCATCCTCAACTCTTGGTTATGAACATATTTTGTTTTAAATTTGTTAGTTATATAAAACAAAACGATTATGAAAAAGATTATTATGACCTGCATAGCCGTTGCTATGCTTGTCGCAGCCTTTGGGCGAGTGGAAGCCTGTACTGGTATCACATTGACAGCAAAAGACAGTGCCCGTATCGTGGCCCGTACCATTGAATGGGGCGGAAGTGAACTGAACAGCCAGTACGTAATTGTTCCTCGCGGACATACACAACGTTCGTACGTACCAGGTTACACATTAGATGGCATGGAACTTGTTGCTAAATATGGTTATGTAGGCCTTGCGGTGGAGCAGAAGGAGTTTGTAGTGGAGGGATTGAACGAAGTCGGTTTGTCGGCCGGGTTGTTCTATTTCCCCGGCTATGGGAAATATGAGTCATACGACGAAAACCGGAAGCAACAATGTGTGACCGACTTCCAGCTCGTATCCTGGATATTGGGGACTTGCGCTACGGTAGACGAAGTCAAGGAGACTGTGCCCCAAGCGCTTGTCGTAGCCATTGACCCGCGTGCCTCTACGGTTCATTGGCGTTTTGCCGATGCCTCGGGACGGCAAGTCGTGCTTGAAATTGTGGATGGGGAACCTCGTTTTTATGAGAATAAATTAGGTGTGCTGACCAATTCTCCGGGCTTTGAGTGGCAGATGACCAATTTGAATAACTATGTCAACCTGCTTGCCGGCACAGCGCAACCGCGTACGTGGGGAGCGGCATCGTTGGCGTCTTTCGGAGCCGGAAGCGGTTTCTTGGGATTGCCTGGCGACGTTACTCCTCCTTCGCGTTTTGTACGCGCGGCCTTCTATCAAACTACGGCTCCCCTTTCCGATACGGCAGAAGACGCTATACGTCAAGGATTTCAGATATTGAACAACTTCGATATCCCCGTCGGGGTGGAGTTTGCCGATGGCAAAGTTCCGGCTAATATTCCCAGCGCTACGCAATGGACTGCCGCTACGGATATGACAAACCGTATCATCTATTACCGCACCATGTACAACAGCGCTATTCGCCGCATCGACTTGTCACAAATAGACTTTGTCCACACAAGCTATTACGTTGCCCCGCTTGATAAGGTAAAAGAACAGCCCTTTGTGCTCGTAGAGGTACCGGAGTAGAAATGAAATCCGCTATAGGTAATGCGCCCGATTACCAATAGCGGATTAACACTTCAGATTTGGATTTCACAATGTTTACTTAAAAGTCTGACGCCACATGATACAATTCACTTGCGGAGAATAATTTCTTACCAGACATCAGCATGTTCGGCGTGTAAATCTCTATCCTTAAAAGTCCTTACATTCTTTCTGAATCCGAAAATCCGGTTGCAAAAGTATCCAAGGATAACTGTCGAAGTATCGTTGGATAAATAACAAAGTATCCAATAATACTTGGGCGGACAAGCAATGATGTTGAGGACGCCAACGTAAGTTTATAATTATATCAATAATTCACGACCGGATTTCCGGCTTGATCCATCTTCCTCTCTCCCGGTATAATCCGAGGGACGTTTCCTTTCATTGTGTACGAAACTTCTAATGCCGCCTCTCTCCCAGGCAAGGGTTCCAGTCCTCCCAACGAAAGACCGGAATCTGTCCTTGCTTGAGAAGTGCTCTCACCTGCTTTTCATCCGGTGCAGTTTCAAGTCTTGCACAATGGTCCTGTCCATGATAGAGGCATACACTTGCGTTGTTTTCACACTTTTATGCCCTAACAGTTTCTGCACTGTCGTAATGTTCACCCCGTTATATATTAATAAGGTGGCATTGGTATGGCGGGCCGTATGGAACGAAATGTGCTTCTCCAAACCCGCCGCTTGCGCAATCCGCTTCAGTTCCTTATTGATGTTCGAGTTGTTTTTCAATTGAAAAAAATCTTCCGTATTTTTGCGGTATGCGTTCAGAATGCCGATTGCTTTGCCTTCGAACAAAAGATCAAGAGGCAGATGCACTTCCACTCCGGTCTTTACTGTCCGATACACCAGCCACGTTTCCTTGCGCATCCGCACTAAGTTGGAAGGACCCAGCCGCACAAAGTCCGAATAGCGCACGCCTGCATAGCAACAGAAGAGGAAGGCATCCAGCGTTTTCCGGTAGCGGACATATGTCCCGTTTTGCCGCAAACTTTCAAGCCTGTTCAGTTCATCCGGCGTCAAGTGTGTGTGCCGATACTCCACCGTTTTTATTTTATATTTCCGAAAAGCATATTGCTGCGCGCTTAAATACTCCTTGTTGATGGCTTGATTGATGTAACGCTTCAAGTGCTTCATGTGCTTGGCGATGGTGTTGGCGTGATATCCTTTCAAGTGGAGAAAACGCTCGAAAGCACACAGCAACTCAAAGGTGAGCTCTGTGAAAAGGATGTCGTTCCTAAACGCTTTGAGCAATGCCAACGTGGAACGGTGGTTGCGTAAGGACGATTCCTTTAACCCCGTTTCCTTCAACTCCTGCTCATAAAAAACCAAGAACGATTGCCGGTCTCTTTCTTGCCGGAAAGTCTGCATCACAGAGTCGAGGGACGCCGGTTTGCCTTGCCGGTTCAACTCCAGCTCCATTTCCTCGATCCGAGCCATGTAATCGTGCAGCCATTTGTTTAGGAAATGCCCATTGGGGTGTCTTCTTACCATTTCTTTTTGTTCGTCCCATTGTTCCGGTCTCAGATACACATGCGTGGAGAAATACTTTTTCCGGTTCTTCAGGTAAGCTTCCACTTGTACTAAGGCTTGTCCCTTCTTGTTCAGCCTGTTTTTTCTGTTGTAGACCAATCTGTAAACTATTTTATCCATTTTAAAACCCTTTTTTTAGGCAATTGGCTTAGCCTGTATTTCCGAGGCGGAACATATCCGGACAACAGCCGTAAAAGTACTTTCCAACCTTGTTTTCCGGCCTGTTTTCACCCGCTTTCATCCCGCATGCACACATTGATATATGTTCTTCAACAGTGTTTTTTAGGATGTTTTCAAGGTCCATTTTTAACGTTTTTGTATAAAAAGTATATAGCCGTTATACTTTCAAGTAAAAAGACGGGTGCTCACATTGACACTTCTTTCAGCGTCATCCGACCGTTTCGGAGTATAAAGTCTGCTCTTTAGCATAAAAACGGCATTCCATCTGACAATTTGATAGATTTTGCAGGTTTTTCGCTAAAAATAATTGCCCATTACATATTTATTAATAATTTTGCATTTCGTTAGAGTTAAGAAACAATTAATGTAAAGTTAAACTTTAAGAGAGAATTTATGAAAAGAAAATTAATGCTGTTATTGGCCTGCCTGTTTGTCGGGATAGGCTTAGTAACTGCCCAGAATCAGACGGTCACGGGTGTCGTGATTTCTGAAGAAGACGGGCAGCCAGTTATTGGAGCGTCAGTGAGGGTTGAGAATACGCAACTCGGCGCTATTACTGATGT
>CASENS010000012.1 GCA_949289345.1 uncultured Bacteroides sp. | reverse complement strand
TCTCCGGGTCGGTCTCGTTGGCGATGATGTCTTTCGCCTCGTCGATGCCGCCGAGCACCTGGACGTATTCCTTGCGGGCCTTCATCAAGTCGCCCAGTTCCTTGTATTCTTTGGTCAGCTTGACGTAGCGCTTCTGGTCGGTGATGACGGCCGGGTCGGTAATCAGCGTCGATACTTCCTCGAAGCGAGCCACGAGGGTGTCGAGCTTTTCTAAGAGCGTGTTTCTTTCTGTCATATTATGTCTTTTATACTGTTATCAGTTGGGTGATTTAATCTCAAATACTTTTATGACTCTCGTCCATTTATTGTTACATCCATTGATTTTGTGGAATCGGCAGGTCGATTTTCTGGTATAGGTATTATTACAACTCCAAAATATATCATCTTGATTTTTGGTGGTTGTAAGATCCATCCATAAACGATAGGTATCATAATGTTGTTCAAAGTATCGTCGGAAGGATTCCAGTCGTTCGGTCTTGATTTCATCTACATGAGGACTGACACAGACAAAATAACTCAGCCCCAATGAGGATGAGGTAATCAGATCAATCAGATGACTGGGAGAATAGTCATCTATGTCCAAGATGTTGGAAAACAGATGAACAGTGGTTTTGGTTGGCTGAATGAATAGATCGTTTCGTGTCACATCATCCAATTTTTTACAGATAGTCTTTACCGGTAGGTCGGGTGCATATCGTTTGATATGTAAGGCTGCCCGTTTGATAGCTGTATTCGATGGCTCGATCAGTGTAATTTGCCGGATTCCTTGATGTCCAAACCGTTCAATGAATAACATGCTGGCAAATCCTTGTCCGCATCCCCAGTCGATGATGTGTATCGGAGCTGGAAGAACAGTTGGTAATGAGTTGTAAGCAACTTCCAGTTTGGCACGGTGCATATTTCCAAAACGTTTCATATAGTCGCATAGTTCTGCTTCCGATTCAAGAATCTTCACTCCCCGGTCGGTCAAATCGGTAGAGGATGTAGAGGATAACGAAAGTGAACGAATGGATGTAAAAGTTGGAGGGACTTTTTGCAAGTCGCTTGCATAAGCTGTGCCGGTTTCTATCAGAAAATCCGCGAATGTAAAAGAATAAGCCGGAGGGTCTTGTTTTTCCAATAGAGAATCGGCTAATTGACGAATGAAAGAATGTGCCTCTTGTCTGTTCTCCAAGCTTATGTCTTGTAATTGCGAAATAGGCTCGTTATGCAAAAAAGGATAATTGTCTTCATTCAGTGACTTTACAAGTTTTTCGCGTACTTGTTCTGCGTATTTAGCCGGAGTATTGATTATTACGGTGGCAAAATAGTTGAGGAAAGTAGCAATGGCTTGTTTTTTGTCATCTTCTTCTATTTCGACAGCGTCTTGTAACTTTTTGCAAATAAGTTCAAAGCGATCGACAAGTTCCGAATTATAACTGATCTTTGGATATACGGGTAATATAGCAGCTTGTTGTCGACTGTTTATTGCAACCTTGTTCCTTTGCAAAATGTCGTATATGCGGACAGAGGATGCTATGAGATTGAGTCGTAGGCAATCATCCAGTAACAGAAGAACAAATGCTTTGTTGTAACTGTCTGCAAAACTCAGTTGTGAGATAATAGTATGCTTCTTCTGGATGTATCGATCTATCAATTCCTGGTTGGCGACGAGATGTCTGTGTGCCAAGCTATGAAAATCATACAGCACCTGCATATTTCTCATTAGAAAGTCGGAAAGTGATGAAGCAGAAGACGATTTTTCAAAAAGTATGTCAAACAGATTATCCATGCTATTTTATAATTGATTTGGGGCGATTAGTAATAAAACAATCAATTCTTCTCGTGTGATGTCCGAAGGAATAGATAAACCTTTGGCTCGCGCTTCATTTAATAATGTTTCCCAATCTTTGGCATTGTATTTTAATGTATTCGCTACAATCTTCCGGACTTCATTTTTACTGAGATAAGTAGCCTGTGTCTCGGCAAACATAGGAGTAATGTGATATTTAAACTCTTCTGCAGCTTCAGCACGTGTATCTTTGTAGATAATCTTTCCTAATTCTTGGAACAGTTCGGGTAATTTTTTCTCCATCAGCAGTTGGCCTTGCATGAAAGTAGGCAACAACTTCTCCCAATATTCTTTGGAAAGTACTCTTATCTTTCGTTTCCCTATGACTGTAACATCTAATATCCGATATTCGTTTTCATGGTTTGGGGAAGCCTGACAAGCTTTAGGACACCATTCGTCTATATATGTGAAGGCTTTGCTGCATCGGGAATAAAATGCATATTGGTATAAACTTTCAATTGTATAGTAATCTAATTGGCTATCTAATTGAAATTTAACTGCTTCATACCGATTGTTAATAGAATATTGGTTCTGTAGGGCTGTGTAGCCACGGTTGAGTCCGTAACAAAGGGCTATTCCTTCGGCTTTCTCAGCTTTGATACCATCTTTGAAGCGGGAAAGAATCAATTCGTCTATTCTTTTTTTTCTTGATTCCATACCGGTTCCGTACATGTTCAAAACTGCGGCAATGTATGTGTTTTTATCTAAACGATTTAAGTCGATGACATGGGTAACAGGGTCTTTCCTTATGGACTGATTCTCTTCCTGAGCTAAAGCTTTCACGTCTTCTTCGGTGACTTCCTTGTTCAAAATGGGATATATTTTGTGAAAGCCGTAGCTTCCGGTAAAGATTCCCCAAAAGCGCTTATCGATAATACGGTTAGCCGCTTCAAGTTCTTGACCTATAATTTCATTGAAAAAAGCCAAAATGGAAAAATAATTTTCCGAATAGTTCATGTATGTCTCACCTGCCAGCCGCAGCAGGGAGAAACCACCTAAATACTGATCGAATCGTTTTGCTTGGTCAATGTATGACTCAGTTGTTGGAAGGAGGGCAGGCGGTAGTTTTACGGCTATCTGATCAAAACCTTTCGTCACATGTATTAACCATTTCGGAATAAAGGCTGTACTCATACGTATATTGGAGACAGTCTGTTCTACCTGTGCTTGACTATTGAAGTAGATTCCTTTGATACGCGACACGGGCAAAGGCCTGCCATACAAAAAAAGGCCATTATGGATGTCGATAAGTTCTTTTATTTCCTCTTGGGTAAGTATAATTTCCATGCAACAATCCGTATGGACAGTACCGAAGTGGGTCGTCAGAAGCAGGAAATTATAATAATGGTCCTGCAAATCCTTCGGCTTGTTGGAGAAATAGTTTCCGGGTTTTATACAGCCGCTTCCCATGTAGTGGGCCAATGACTGAGAATTGAAAGGGAAATAATATCGTTCGTTTTCCATAATTATAAAGCTGATTGTTCGGTTACTGATTCTAACTCGGGCATGTCGTAACTGGAAATGAGATAAAGATTACTGCGTGCCCGTGTGACAGCCACATAGAAATCTTTCCATTCTGCATTATACGAACCGCAGATTTCCTTAAACTTATGAAAGTTTGGGAGAATGACGGTATCGAATTCCAATCCTTTGGCGGACTTAAAGGTGGTAATGTGTAAATCTTTTATAACTTTACACCTGTCAGGGAAGCGGTCGTTATTTTCGCAATAGATGCTAAAATCGGAGATGCCGTTAGCTTGTAGAATTGCTTCAAAAGCCTCTACATCCTTCTTGAATGGCAAAAGGATGGCAATGTTATGCAATCCTGTCCGGAATTCCCGAATGATTTGGAGAATGGCTTCCGTCTGTTTCTTATTCGATGAATTATATCGTTCATTCCATTCACTCCAGATGTCCGGAATATGAGTGATTAATAAAACCGGCCATTGACCGATGTTGCCAGACAGACCATCGATTATATTCTGTGGTATATAAGCATCCGGAAAAGCCTTTTGCGCAAATAACATGATGCGCTGGGTACTTCTGAAGTTGCGATCGAGCACATAATCTATGTTGTCCGGAAATATAGTTTTCAGCAGCTCACGGGAAGAACCGCTCTCCGGATAGAGAATTTGCGAGTCGTCTACACCATAGGATATGTTGGGAGAGAGTCCTTGGTAATAGTTGGCAGGCAGGTCTTGGGCTTCATCAATAATGACTTCATCCCATATACCGTCGTTGGCTCGGTCTTTCCCTTTATGAAAGCGGTCGATGTGGGCTGCGGCATCAGGGTGTTGTGTAGAGCAACATGCTGTTAAATAGGTAGCCAATGAACTGCAATAAGTCAGCAGAAGACTTTTCTTCCCATTTTGACAATTAGCGATATGACGCCATAGGGAGACTACGCTTTTGCCTGTGCCTGGTCCGCCCGACAAAGCTATAGGACGTATCTCGTTCAGTGCGGCCTGCTGCGGCAAGGTGAGCTCAGTTATTTGAGGTAATTGAAAGTGATATTCTGCCATTTATTTTATTCTTGCTTAACTATGAAACTAATATGTGCCTTTAATGGTTTCCGCATGAGGGTGTTCCAAGTGATGTTGCCAATTGCGCCAGGCTGCTTCAGCCGAAGCATTGGCATAGCAATACTTGCAGAGATGGGGACAGGTGTTATATTCACCGATGTCTTTACTCATGACACACCGGCAGGCTTCGCGTTGTCCCGGGTCTTTCCGGTTTTTCTCCCGTTTATCTACAATCGGTTCTTGATGGAATAAATCAGGAATGGTTATCTGTACACCCAGACTGTCCATCAAGGCCTTGTCATGGGGAAATAGCTTTATCAACAGGTCATCGTCAACACACTTGTTATGGAGGATTCCGTATGACTCCAACGGGATGGCTTCGGCACAAGTGGCCAATTGCAGGTGCCAGCTTTCGTTAAGACGGCATATTCCGGCAGCCAGTTCTTCCATCGTTTGTCTGTCAAACTCCCGATAATGGATGGCGTCCTTGGCCAGGTTATTCTTTACCCGGGTATAGGTTCCGATGTCTGCAAAGCTGAATACAAGCTTGTCTGTATGCTCCTTCAGCCGGTGGCCGATGTACGCAGCTTTCTCCAACAGTTCATCGACTCCCGTTGTGGCTGTCAGCACCAATGGGTCAAAGCGCCAGATAACTTTTTCTTTCCCTATCCGTTCGGACAATCGGATAAACGTATCTATCCGTTCGGAAAGGGAAGGTACGTTGGGCTCCAGTCCTTCGGCTTCGTAATCATTCAGAGTGAACTGGAAGTAATATCCGTACCCTTGGTCATCAAACCAATCCAAATGCTTCAACAACGGAGCGGGATTCTTTGACCAAAAGACGAAAACCCTTGTCCGGGCAAAAGAAACATACAAAGGCTTCCCGTTGAACGGATTGCTCCAGCGGACATATCCGGCTCTTATCCGCTCCATCAACCAATCAGAATAGAAAGCCGGAATATCCGTTGCCCTACTTGCCGATACGATGACAGGTGCTTGCGCCTCCACTCTTTCGCCATCGGCCTTTGTTATGTTCACTTTGTTCCAAGCCATTGTATGTTCTATCTGTTTACTCCACTAACCGTGCTATTCCTGTAAATACTCCGCCAATCATCGCACAAGCTACTAAGGCATACACCCAATATCGCAAAGTCCACTTCTTCCGCTTATCGTTGAGGAATGTATCGCCTATATAACTGCCTCCAAGACCGGCAAGAGCATAACTGAGGAACTTGAAATACGGCCAGCCATTGCTATAAGCAAAGCAATACGATATAAACGATAAGGCGAAAACAAGTAATATCGGCAGGTAACGGATAAGGCGCTTACTCATACCTGAACTCCCCGAATTCGCTCCGGATAATCAACTCCCGCCGTTCGCCTTCCTCGATGCGGCCGATGACTTGCGCGTCGATATTGAACGACTTGGAGATGGCGATGACTTCCTCGGCGTGCTCCGGAGAGAGGTAGACTTCCAGGCGATGTCCCATGTTGAACACCTTGTACATCTCGTCCCACTCCGTGCCGCTCTGCTCCTTGATGGTGCGGAACAGCGGGGGTACGGGGAAGAGGTTGTCCTTGATGACGCGGCAGTTGTCGCCCACGAAGTGCAGCACCTTGGTCTGCGCGCCGCCCGAGCAGTGCACCATGCCGTGAATCTCCGGGCGAAGGGCGTCGAGCAACCGTTTCACTACCGGAGCGTATGTGCGGGTGGGCGAGAGGACGAGCTTGCCGGCATCCAGCGGGCTGCCCTCTACGGCATCGGTCAGGCGGAGTGCGCCGCTATATACCAGCTCATCGGGCACGGCGTGGTCGTAGCTCT
>CASENS010000011.1 GCA_949289345.1 uncultured Bacteroides sp. | reverse complement strand
TGGCACACACGCACAGCCACAGGAAGCGGTTGCGAGTAATCTCCTGCTTTTCGTATATCAAGAGTCAATGAACCATATACGTTGCCATTTGCAGCCGTGAATTTGGCGAGGCACTTTTCGCCCCTTGAAGTGGTTTTGGCTTCCATTTTTGCCGTTTTAGTGACCTTATTCGTCTCCTTCTTCTCCATAATATGTTTATTTACAAATGGGATTCCGCTCTCTTCGGTGACCTTCAGGTGACCTTTTCGCACGAAAACTACTGCAAACATACGTATTTTCCTGCAAACTATAAAATCTATTAAGCGTTGGTAATCAGTATATTTACATAATATGTAATTCCATGAAATACCCTACAAAAAGACTTATAATCTGGAGGTCCCAGGTTCAAGCCCTGGCTGGTCCACTGATAAACTCCTGTAAGTTAAATACTTATGGGAGTTTCCTTTTTAACATCTGTTTATGAATCTTGACAGGAATATGCCTGAAATCTGCTGATGTTGGTCTATTGTTGTTCCCAAATTATTTGAGATAACATGTTGACATTCAAAGCAGAAGTCCTAAAGAGCAAGCAGAAAAGTGATGGTACTTACAATGTGAAGATTAGAATGACCTATAACAGAGAGGTCAAAAGACTGTCTACCAATATCTTTGTTAGGCAAGAAGACCCAATTTCATGAAATCATAGAGAGTTTTTATAGATTTTAAATGAATGATTGGCTAAATCTGGCTTTTTAAATAAATCACTGCGATTATTCGTGTAAGGGATAAGATGAGGCTGCAATAACTTGTCGGGGAATTGCTTACTATTGCTGAAAATCAATGCCATATCCGATTTATGAAACAAGTGAAGTGCAAAAGGGATTGAATGCCAGGAATTTACTGTTGCTTGTATTCTGTATAACTGAAGTTATCAGACAGTCTTGATGATACAAACATAGTATGAATTCATTGTCTGTCGTAGATGCCGCAGAAATGAACAATTTGTCAAGTTGAAGAGGATGTCAAGTTTAATTTATATTTTTGCAATCAAATTATTAACTTGAATTAGATTGATTGTAATATGACGCTTGTTAAAACATCTTCAATAATTATTTCCCGAGTTATTATTTGCATATTGATGGCTGTATTAATCGCACCTAAGCTTTTGGCCGAAGATTATGTTCCTGATGATTATATATGGCATTCTACGAGTAAAAATTCTTCCGAATCCATGCCTTGCGGTGGCCATGACATTGGCATGAACGTATGGGTTGAAGATGGCGACTTGATATTTTACATTTCGCATAGTGGAATGTTCGATGAGAACAATACACTTCTCAAGTCTGGACGTTGGCGTCTCAGGCTTGCCTCCGATCCGTTTAGAGACTCCGGTGGTACCTTTTCTCAAACACTATGCTTAAACGATGGAGCAGTATATATAGACGGAGAAGGTACAGGGGTATGTTTATGGGCTGATAGGGCGTCTTCCCGAGATTCCTCTCCATACCATTGACGGTGACACCTGCATTGCCCCGGCAATTGTCTGGGGGCGCATTCAGAATGAGGAAACCCCTCAGCTATACCCTGTATTTCCTTGGCGCATTTACGGAATCGGAAGACAGGGTCTCGACATAGCACGCAACACGTACTTCAAGGATTCCCACGTCCTTAATATGAGAAGTCATGTAGGGTGGAAACAAGATAATATATGGGCATCTTGTCTCGGACTGACTGATGAGGCAGTACGTCTCAACATAGAAAAACTGGCAGACGGGCCGTATCGTTTCCCAGCTTTTTGGAATCCCGGTTTCGATTGGGCACCCGATTGCAATCGTGGTGGTTCCGGCATGATTGGTCTTCAAGAAATGCTCCTTCAGGAAGCTCCTGACGACTCTATCTTATTATTTCCTGCATGGCCAAAAGATGTTGATGCTTCTTTCAAACTTCATGCATCTGGTGGTAGGATAGTAGAAGCTAAAATAATAGAAGGCAATATAACATATTGTGTAACAAAGAAAAAGAATGGGGAATTAGGCAACAAGTAATTCTGTTTTTATAGTGCCTTGGAAAACTTCAGAAGGCTCACCATCGATTACGAATTCCTTGCTGAAACTGTGGAAGCTATGGTACATATTGCATTCATCCAAATCATGCTTAACAAATTTATCGAATGAAATCAAAACAGTTTCATAGTCTTTCACTACAATAACCCATTTCTTCCAAACCACATCCTGCATCCTCCAGTTCCATCAGAAACAGCCGTGCGCACATCTCTGCATCATTCCCTGCCCGGTGATGCTGTCCGTAAGGTATCTTGAACTGATTACAGAGATAATTCAGACTATTGCAACCGAAACTGTAAATTTTGCGTGCGGCACGGAGGGAACAATAATAAGTGATGTCAGGCTTCTCCATGCCGTATAGTTCCAACGAGTGACGAATGCAGCCGATGTCAAAAGCGGCATTATGAGCCACAAGCACGGGAATGTCTTTCAGGTATTCGCAAATTTCTGCCCATACTTCCGGAAATTCCGGTGAATTGACGGTGTCATTCGGGCGGATGCCGTGAATCTGCATGTTCCAATAACTGTACATATTTCCTTGCGGACGGACGAGCCACGAACGGGTTTCCACAATTTCTCCGTTACGTACCACACAGATGCCGGCTTCACAGATGGAAGCGCGTTTGCCTGTGGCTGTTTCAAAATCAATAGCGATGAAATTTATTCCTTGCATGGTTAATCCTCCTCCCAAGTATAATAGTCCAACATGTTTTTTGCAAAATTGCGCATATCGTTGCGCACAGATTCCGGTTCCAATACTTCCACTTGGTCGCCTTGGGCAAGAACCAATTGATAGAAATCGAAAGTCGGCTTCAGGTGATATTCAAAGAGCGTGGACTCATCATCGCCTTCTATCTCACGTTGTGATTCGTGCAAGGGTAAGGTACGCAGATAGTCGGCAAAACCGCCATAGGCCAAAAGCACGATACGTTGGATGGGGTCGTCTGAAGTGATTACTCCGCAGCATCCTTCAAAATATTGGTTGACATCGAAGTCCTTTTTCATCTTGAATGTCTTGCCCGTGTCCTGAATGTCAGAAATACGGTCGAGGGCATACACTCGGTAGACATCGACAGGCTTGATGCCTTTCTCTTTATTCCGCTCCGAATAGTACGGGCTACGTGCCACCACGTACCAGCGGCGCTTCACGACTTTTAGGCAATATGGCTCAATCTCAAACGTGCTGGCTTCCGGCTTGCCAAAACCTTGGTGCGTAATGCTCAATACTCGATTACGCCGCATGGCATCCGCAATGCAGGTCAGCCAAGTCTGTCCTGAAGGGATTTCTTCAAAAATAATTCGGTCCTCCAACTTATTGTCTGCCTGTATTTGGTTCAATGTGGCGTATGAACTGATGAGCCAACTGCGCAGATTGTTTCCTTCGATGCGTTCCGGCTCATCAATATAATAACGGTATCCATCCTTCCGGTCACATTCTATATATACGTCGAATATGTCTTTGATAGCCTTCTTATGGTTATGAAAAGTCTTCAAAGGCAATACCTCGCCATAACTCAGTCCGCTTTCCTGCCAAAGTTCGTTGATTTCCTCAAACGTCAAACGCTTATATCTTCGCAGAATGTCCATCAACCAGACATATCGTCCCAAAAGATTTGCTGCCATATTACTATCATTTTATGGTTATGCCACAAAGTTACGTATTCTCCTGTGCCAAATCGTAGCCCAACCTTAAAAATTTCGCTCTTTTCTGCATTTCTTTTATGTTGTGCCTTGTTTTGGCACTTAACGCCCTTTACTTTGCGGCAGAATAGATGTTAAACCTTTTAATGACAAGTAGTATGGCAACAAAAAATTGGAACAATGATTTTATGGCTAAAGTATTGGAAGAAGCCGCATGGAAAGAACTGTCAAGCGAGTTTGCCTGGAATGAGCAACTGCTGGAAAAGTACAAGGACAAAGTGGCGTGGAAAGAGATTTCCAACAACAGCAACATCATTTGGACTGTATCCATGATCGAGAAGTTTAAGAACAAAGTGGACTGGGAGGAACTTTCCGGTTCGGACAATGAGCATCTGTTTACGGCGGAGAATCTGGAGAAATACAAGGAATATTGGAATTGGCGTGAATTATCAAGAAACTCCGACATCGAACTTACTTCCGCGCTCTTGGAACAGTTTGCCGAGTATTGGGATTGGAACGAAATCATAGACTGCTATCACCGGGACGAATTGTATAGCATGGAGTTTCTGGAGAAATACCAGGATTATATTCCGGCATCCGCTTTGCAACGTTCCCGTTTATGGGACAAATTGGTTGAAGACGAGAAGAAACAACTGAAGATACGTATCCTTTCATAAAACAAAATGAAGGCCGTAGAAGGCTATAACGTAAAAATCTACACGGACAACATCGAGGACAGTGCCAGCGAACAAATCAAGGAGTTGCTGTCCATCGATGTGTTCAGCAAGTGTAAAATCCGCATCATGCCTGATGTACATGCCGGAGCAGGCTGTGTCATCGGCTTTACCGGAGACTTAGGCGATAAGGTGATTCCGAATATCGTAGGTGTGGACATAGGTTGCGGCATTTTGGTGCAGCCGTTCGTCTGTGTGAATGACATTGATTATCATGCTCTCAATGAGTTCATCCTTCACCACATACCGTCCGGCCGCAATTACCGGGACAACCGGTATGCGCCGCTCCCGCAAAAGTATATGGATGTCTATCGCGAAGCCAAAGATATCATCAAACAGTTACGCTGCTATCGCGAGCTGAAGGAAACTAAACGCTTGAACGCCTCCATCGGTTCACTGGGCGGAGGTAACCATTTCATCGAACTGGATAAGGATGAATGCGGCATGATCTATCTTGTCATTCACACCGGAAGCCGCAACTTGGGGAAACAGGTGGCGCAAATCTATCAGAAATTGGCCGTAAAGTGCCAGTCTGGATGGGCCGAACTGATGGAAGAACAGAACCGCATGATTGCCGAATACAAAGCGGCGGGGCGTAAGGACGAGTTGCAGGATGCTATTCGCGAGTTGCATAATTCGTTCAAGATGCGCAAACCCGCGATACCGCCCGACTTGTCCTATCTGGAAAGCAATTATCGGGAGGACTATCTGCATGATATGCGTCTCTGCCAGCATTGGGCCAAGATGAACCGCAGTCTGATTGCCAACCTTATCATGGATTACTTCATCTCCCAAGGCTATGTCGAATTGAAACAAAATGAACTGGCATTTGAAAGTGTGCACAACTACATAGGCGACGACAACGTCATCCGCAAGGGGGCGATTGCCGCTTATGAAGGGCAAAAGTGCATCATCCCACTGAACATGCGTGACGGCTCATTAATTTGCATAGGCAAAGGCAACGCCGATTGGAACTGTTCGGCCCCACACGGTGCCGGACGCATCATGAGCCGGAGCCAGGCTTTCAAGAGTATCTCTATGGATGACTACCGTGCCTCCATGCTGGGCATTTACAGCGAAAGCCTGTCGGAAGACACCAAGGACGAGTCGCCTATGGTATATAAGCCAAAGGATGAAATCATCGGAAACATCCGGGATACGGTGAGTATTGTGAATGTGATAAAGCCTGTGTATAACTTCAAAGCTGCGGAATAAGAAAGAAGGAGAATAATTAGGACGGTTGGCCATAAAAGGATATATTTGTAACCGTCTAAATCCTATAGTACCAATATGAAATGAATACTCGATTAACCACTTGGGCTGCCCAGACAGCCGAGGCTTACGATAGGATTGCCCGTGCGTATGGTGATGATGCTCCGGCGTTTTATACTCAGTCCGACCTTACAAAGATAAATGATTCTCCGCGCGTGTTTATCATGGGGATAAATCCCGGTTCGAATGGTTCGTATAAGAAACAATGTGAGGATGAATACTGGCAACTTGGCGGAAAGTCGATGGACGGTTCACATTTATTGAAAGGCAATCCATCATGGAGCAATAGGTTTGACTGGCCTTATTGGCAAAGGCTATATCGGCTGTTTGATGCCCAGCCCCATCCGTTAGACTATGAGAATGAATTTGTCGTTACAAACGCCACGTTCTTTGCCACGCCGAAAGCCAAAAACCTATTGCCGCAACTGTTGGCAGAAACATTGCCTTACACGCTGGAACTTATCGAGATAACACGTCCTCGGATGATAGTAGTATTGAGTGGAAATTCGCTGCTAAAGGCCATCAAAGCACATTGTGATATGACAGACCGGCGGCTTGAGTATGCACAGACTTTTTCCTCCTTGGGAAATATCTACACCGGACAACTGGAGGGTATCCCCTGCTGTGGCATCCCCCATCCGTCGGCATGCTTATTCCGTGAAGAACGCGAATTAATGAGAAAGGTTGTCACGCAGACATATCGTTGCGAAAGTATCACGGCCGACGCTTGTCGGGACTTGCTTCACAGCATAAAGCAACGCAGAAAAGTACAAGATTTGTCGAAAGAAGAAAGGGACACCCTGTTCGACAGGCTCATTGCACGTATGCAAAACCTGCCATATGCTGCGTATGAGTCCTGCGAAAAGAAGTTCTGCCGCTACGACTTGTGTAATGGCCTGCAACTAACCATAGGCAACAATTCGACCACGCAGGGCTTGGCCATACGCCCCAAAAATTATAAAGGAGAAAAAGACATTGACCAGATTCCCATGCCACACGTGAGAGAATTGCTCGAATGCTTTGATAAAGTAAATTATGCCAATACACCAGCCTGGTTAGGAATGAAAGATTTCAGCACCTTGACGGTGGAAAACGGCATAGAAAGCTTGGCTGGCAGCTTGGTAGACGAAGTGGAGAAACTCATTTTTGAAATTCATCAGATTCTGCCACCCTTTCGGTAAAGTCCTTCCCTCACTTCTTCACCGTCCCTTCCACCTGCGAGGGGACGATGGTACGCTTCCAAACTTGGTTGTTCTGCGCCCGGCCACATCCTTCGTATCATACGTGCCCGCCGTGAACGAGCGGGGATACCACTTTTTCCCAATCTTCTGTTTCTTGTAATACATACTGACGTTTTTTATGAAGTTAAACACATACTTCCCTTTTGTTTAGTACGACGATGAACAAGCCATCATCGTACATGATGACCAGTTGAATGCGAAGATAAACTTTATGCACAACGTATACAAGCCCTGCTTTCTCCGTCAGTCCACTTTGCATTTGTTTAACAACAGCGTGGCCGCCACCTCCGGCGTGTCAGCCTCCCGCGTCATGCTCCCGAAACGGATGTCGGCATATCCCAGCCTTGCCCTGACCCCATGTTTGAATGCGGTCAGTGCGGATTCTTCCAACGGCGCGCCAGCTGGGATGCGCAAGAAGAGCAGCGCCCCGTCGTATCGGGACAAGTCCACTTGTTGGTAACGGGTCATTGATTCAAAGATATAATCCAACCTGTTTTCAATGTTTGAAGTCACCGAGCGGTAATCATACTGCCTGCCGTATTGGACATGGAGCAGAAACTCCACTTCGTTTCGCCGGAAACTGCTGCCTTCGGCGGAAAGCGTCCTTACCAAGTTCTCTCGTGTGGCCATCTTGCGCAGATATTCTTTCCGTTTGTCCAGACGGTATTCCCGCTTTCGTTTTGAGCGGTTCATGCGATTGTTAAAGAAATCACGCGCGTTTGTCCACTTGACATAACGCCGTCCGTCCTTCCCTTTACTGCGTAGTCGGCGTGGAGTCTGATGCCGCCAGATGCTTTCTTCCAGTTTATCCAAAGCAACTTCATACTTATTAGTCAAAACCTTTGGCCCAAATTTTCTTTGCCATGTTTCTTCTCTTTCGTCAGGTGAGAATCCCCAATAAGTGATTTCCCACAAGCAATGCATGGCGAGTTCTGCCGGAGAAAGATGCACATCATCGGCTATGACGATTTCCTTGGCCAAATCTTCTTCCCAAGTACAGTCGTGCATCGGGCTTACGCCAATCCATTTTTCTTCATCTTCCCATTCTCCGCCATGCCATTCTACAAAGATTTTACCTTCAAAATTATTTTCAGGTTCCATGTTACGAAGAATTTCGTA
>CASENS010000010.1 GCA_949289345.1 uncultured Bacteroides sp. | reverse complement strand
GATGTTCTTTTCAACTGCCCGCTTGGACACGCCAATTTTTACAGACATTGCTTCTGCTGTTATAGAAGGGTCGGAAATAACTAAGTCTATTATTTTTTGCCCTGTCCTGCTAACTCTTTTAGATGCATCCTCTCCTTTTACGCCGAACCTTTTCTCCGAACTTTTTTCGTTTACACCGAACCTTTCAGCATTTACACCGAACCTTTTCTCCGAACTTTTTTCGTTTACACCGAACTTTCTCTCCGAAACTCCTCCGTTTACAGGGTACTTTTTGAGGGTACTGTTTACCCTGTCGGCCACCTCTTCTACGGAGATTCTACCATTCTCGCCCCAATTCAGATTATAGAAAGTGGTGAAGAATGAGGATGCTTCGGTTTTATAGAGAGGTTCTTTGCCGGGTAAAAAGTTGGGCAGCTTCTCGGTCAGTTCACGCATCTTGCGCAGACCGGAGCCACGTTTCTCCATGTAGTCGAGTTGGGTAAACATATCGGCAATGACGGGGTTGCGACGTATGGACGGAACATTGTAAATATCGCGGTCTTGAATCTGTGTGCCGTCGAACATCGCGCCGGGCGAAACTAATTCTACACGGTCATCATAGATGTCGATATGTACCTCACCGCCCATCACCGTGTAATCCCGATGGATAAGGTGGTTTACCAACCCTTCAAAGATAGCCCGGTCAGAATAGTCGGGTAAATTGAGGCGGTAGTTAGGCATCTTGACCCAGCCGCTCATGGTGTAGTTCTTGATGAAATCCATGCCATATTTCAAAAGCAACACAAGATTGGCACGATGCTCCACGGAGCTGATGGCATCATCTTTATAAAGCCCCGTCCAACGGGTACAGAATATGCGGGATTGAAACACGGTGCAATTATCCACAAATAACAGTCCGGCATTGGTAAGTTTTCCGTCAGAAGTCACCAGCCCGAACGATTCCAAATATTTGTCGTTCCATTCCTGATGCGTCTGTTCGCGGAACGTATTAGCAAGGATGATGAAAGAGTGCTTGCGTGCGTCCACTTGCGTGGGGAGTGAATCCCATGTCATGTGTGTACCTTTCAGTACCAACGAGAGAAGTTGTTGCGAATTGCATTCCACGCTTTCATTGCCAACTCTTACAAAAGCCGTGCGCGTTCCGTCTTGGTAATAATAATAAGGTGTCAAAACACCAGCCTTGACTTTCACTTCAAGCAGGATGCGTCCTTCGTGCTCAATCGATATAAGCTGCACCTCCGGTACAGGGTCAAGCCTTGCCTTTATCATTTCGCTGATAAAGTCGGCATCCGCCTGTACGTTCTTCAATCCCACAATTTCACCTTCATCGTTTACGCCATAGAACAAGCTGCCGCCCTCCGTATTGGCAAAGGCCGACACGGATTTCAGCCACGACTTCACTTTCTTGCGTTCCAGCATCTCCTTGAAATCGTAAGACGTACATTCTGCTATGAGCCTGTTATCGTGTATCTGCATGATTTTCTTGCTGTTGTTTGAGCACAAGCCCCAATTTCAATTACAAACATACATAAAAAAGCTTATTTTCCATTCAATTAGAATGGGAAAAAACGGATTAGGGAGAAGAAATCTTCGTAAAATCCATTCCTGAATGTAATTACATAATGGATTTCTGAGGATTTTCTATACCTTTGTCTTTGTGATAATTAATAACTAAAGGTATCGTGGCATAGAATTTTGAAATACGGAACAGCACGGCGGAGTTTCTTACCTTTATAGCTGAAGGTAAGGAAAGTGGTATTCAAGTGTTATATAAAGATGAAACTATATGGGCAACCCAAAAAGCAATGGCTGAATTGTTTGGTGTTGACAAAACTGTCATTACAAGGCATTTGAAAAATATCTTTGATAGTTCTGAATTGCAGCAACATTCAGTATGTGCAAAATTTGCACATACTGCCGGGGAGGGTAAAACATATAACACAGCGTTCTGTAATCTCGATGCCATCATATCTGTCGGCTACCTCAATTCCGTTCGTGCTACTTTAAGTGCTTTAACTTACAAAGAAAGTATCAGGTCTGCTAATAGGACAGCCGTTTCCGCTTCATCTTTAGGTGCATCTTTAGGTTTCCATGCCACGACGAATCGTACAGATACAGATTTTACCTTATAACCTCTTTGTTCCCAATCCGATAATGTTTCCTGCATTTTTGATGATAATTTAGCTATAGGTTTATCGGTTGATGGACTGTACAAAAAGAAATTACTGTAAATTAAAGAATCTCCCCCTCTCAGTGCTAATACCTCTTGTTTCCTGTCTTTGAAGAATCCCAAATTGACATCTTTGTGAGAAAGCTGTAGTACAATTTCTTCGGGCATGTCATATTGCCGTTGGTCAACGTGATATTGGTCTACACTTAAATGGTTGAAGCAATCGCCGTTTGTATGTATGAATAGTCTGTTCTTTGCACGGGTCATTCCTACGTAATATCGACGCATCAGATGGTCGTCCTTCACATAATCGTCCGATATGAGCATATATACATCGTCAAACTCCCTGCCTTTAGCCTTGTGAATGGTTGATACCACAACATCGGTTCCTGATGTGTCACAGAAGTCTTCCACTGATGACTCAAATGCAAATTCTCTGAAGTCACTGAAATATTTAGTTCTGTTAGTTTGCTCAAACTGTTCCACACACCGCTTTACATAAATCAAACTTAGACTTCTGTCATAAATAGAAAAGGTTGCATGTTTGGCCTCTTCCCATAGCTCTTCTGTGATTAGTGGTGTTTTTATCCGTTTGTCTATATATCTCAGGAAGTATCTCATTTCCGCTATGTTCCAAAAACGCAAGCCGTCCATTGATTGTATCAGTTTGCTGTTTATGCCATGCTTTCGCAGGAGGGCTATCAAGATGACAGCCTCTTCGTTTGTTTGGGTGAGTACACACGAAGTGCCTTTATCCTTGTGCTGAAGTAAGTTTTCGACAAGCGGCTGATACATATAGGTTGAATGATGACGTATCACTTCCACCCAGCCTTTCTCTTTTCTCATAGAGATGATAGGTGTTCTTTTTATCCTTTTATGGATGGCTTTTAAGAACCCGTTGGCAAAATTTACCGGTTGGCGCGCACTGCGGTAATTCTCGGTCATTTCGACAAATGTACTTCCGGTTTCTTGCGCTAACCGATACATATAATCGGAATCGGAACCTCGGAATTCATAGATGTTTTGGTCATCGTCTCCCACTGCTATCACCCGCATTTCTTCGTTATAGGTCATCAGAGCCATTACAAGTGCATATTCTTCCGTTCCCATGTCCTGTGCCTCGTCTATAACCAATACAGTCTTGCCGATTTTGTTCGGTTCAACTTCTCCTAGACGTATCATTTCGGCTGCCTTTGAGACGACATTCTTTGAATCTTCAAGATTTCCTATTCGGCCCAAAAGGTCGAAGCAATAGGAATGGAATGTTTTTATTTCGACAAAATGGGCTGCATTGCCTATCAACTCCATAAGTCGTTGTTTGAACTCTGTAGCGGCTGCCCTTGAAAATGTCAGCATCAGTAGCTGTTCGTGTTTTACGTCTTCAAGCAACAGAAGTGAGGCCAGTTTGTGAACCAGTACCCGTGTCTTTCCACTACCGGGACCTGCCGCAACCACAATGCAGCGTGAATTCTTGTCGGAAATGATTTCCATTTGCCGTTTGGATAATTGTCCAAACAATTGATTGTATTTCTGTGGTGTCAAGTTGCGTTGTATCTCGCTTGTTCTGTCTCCTTTAAAATATTTTGTGACAAACTTCTTATAGTCCATCTGGAAATAATCCTGG
>CASENS010000009.1 GCA_949289345.1 uncultured Bacteroides sp. | reverse complement strand
ATGCGACCCGAAATATGACCTGTTTGATAGGTTGGTTAAGATTGCCGCCATTTACAAATCGGACATCAAATGGAGAGACTACTACTTACCGGACGATGAAATCGTTTAAGGTTTGTTAGTACATTTATCACCACATGGAGAATAAAATTGACCCCCAACACCAGGACTTTAAAGGGTCAATCATATTGTAGCCAAAGGTGGGCAAATCCTGTTTGGCCAAAAGGGTCAAAGTCGCGTGACTTTTCCAAGAGGATTTGCGCAATGAGATTTCTACGCACGAGGAAACCATTGAGCATTTGCAGGATAAAATCCAGACCATGCAGAGTGAGCACCACCGAGAACTGATAAACTTAAAAGGTAAGCACCAGTCTGAAATGAGCCGTAAGGAAGCGGAACATGCACAGGAAACCACAAGGCTTAAAAACCGGATTGTATGGCAAAGCCATATTATCAGCTGCCTCAGTTTCCTGCTACTCAAAACAAGCGACATCTTCCGCAAGGCTGTTTACTGTGTCGTCCGTTTCGCCCGTGATTATTATAAGTCCCGTTTTGATACGGAACAGGTGTCGGACATCAAGAGTGCCCTTAATCTGTTTGGGGAGGACAAACAATCACACCGGGCGGCAGGTGATTTCCTGTATTTCACTGCCAAGCAAAAGGGCGGGTTTGACAATCGGGAGCAAATAAAAGCCAGACGGGAGGTTGACAATGTGGTGGAAGGGAATTATGACCAACAGCAAAAGAGGGGCTTCTCGGTGAGAAGATAATTCCCAATACAATAGCCAGATGTGATGAAAATAGTATGTACACAGCTTCATCACATCAGGGCATTGTTTTCTAGAACATACACAAATCACCTTTGATTATTTTTCCATTTTCTATCTTCACTCGATAAAATGCAATACTACCATTTTGATTAAGTCTAACTGCTCCGTCAACAATAGTAGCTTCTACAATGCAACCAGTTTCTCTTATTTTATTAAACTTTCCCGTTAAATATGAGATATACCTCTCATAATCAAGAGACTCAAATACCCATTGGGAATTATAAATAAAACACTTGTCCAAGTGCTTTATAATATGCTGAGGATTTAATGTGTTCCATGCAGTTTGAATGTCTTGGAAGATTTGCGATGAGACTGAATCTTTCATTACGTAATTATTTTTGTTGTTTCTAATTGTCGCAAATACTATTTGTTTATAAAGAAAAGTATTAGCATAGTAACCCAAATAATCACGTTACATATAATGATATACATAAACTTTTTGTGAAATTTTTCTATTTGGGAAGATACTTCGTCTTTTATGTCGTCTACTGCATCGTTAATCTTAGAAATTAAAGAATTGCACGACGTGGTTGTTCTCTCATAATCTTTCCCAATGGCTTTTATAAGTTCCTTCAAATTGTCTTCTATAGAAGAAAGGTTCTTTACATAATTTGCAGTTACAGCCTTGATTCCTTCGTATGAATTAACAGTACTTTCAACCTGCTTTCGAGCTGATTCTACATTTCGAAGATTTGCTTCCAATTCGGACAAAGTTTTGTTTATTTTTTCGTCTATCATGTTACTTGTATTTAGATACGATATTTTTTAAACTATTCAAATGTCTCTTTAATTGAATATAAGTGGACAATTTTTGAAGATAATCCTTTCTATATTCATCTATTGCCGCATGACTTATAAGCAGTTCTGCATACTCATCCAAAATTTTTATGTTATTTTTCGAAGTATAGTAATCGATGACTTCTTCGTAATCGTTACAAATTTCTTCTTCTAACATCTCATTATCTTGTTGTCCGAGGAATAATGCGCAGAAAATATTTAACAAATTAAGAACCGGGTTCATTTCTGCAGCTGCCCTGCGAATAAGTCGAACAGCCCCTTGTAAATGCTTAACATTATCTTTCTGAGCATCGTTATTAACAATGTCCGCATCTACAACTCGCATATATTTCTTGACCAGTTCAAAACTGGTTGTTTCGTTCTCTAAGTGAAAATCAGTATTGGTGTCATCTTTAAGAGAAAATGGTATTTCTTGCTTCACACTTGCATCATAAGTGACAAATCCCTCTCTTGCATATTTAGAATTAAAGTAGTAATAGATGAAATCCTTTAAATCTTCATTCGTTTCTTTCCAATCCTTGTCTGAAGTAATCGCCATATTGCAGAATTGCTCCATATCCAAGATACCTCTAGCTCTTTTGTCCGCAATACTTCTGTAGACAAATGAAGTGAGATGCTTCAAACAAGCCATAATAACACCTTCGCCTTGCGCTATCTGTCTAACTTCATTAAGCATTGATTCAACTCTATCTTCAGAATAGTATTTTCGATAATAGGAACTGAGATATTCATAATAACGTGAATCATCCTGACAAATCGTTGTGATGCGAAATTGTTTCTTTGCATAGTCCTCTGTGAAATCGTCTATCAGTCCAATAATGCACATACGATAGATAGCTTTTTGTATAGCATCTTTGTAATTAGTCGAACCGAAATCACGTGTATAACTAAAGCCACGTTCATTTTTCAGATATTTTGCCTTTGGGGTATTGAATAATGGCATCTGCTTTTCTGTCAAACGTTCATTATACATGTCAAGGATATAATCATCTTCAATATAAGAAACATAATAGGTAAGAGTTGTCCCTTTAGGATATCTATTGATAAATTGAAGTATTCCCGTACTTTTTCCGAAAATAGTTTCGTTTATACCAGCTATTTCTTCATTGCTTATTTGCAAAGGCAACCCATTCATCAGCAACTCCATTACATACAATTCGAAATCTTCTCCAAGGAAATTACTATCATAGAAAAATTTATTATTAGTGTAATCTGCCGAATATTCTTTCCATTCATTCGTCCGAGCATTTTTGTCCCAGAATTTTTTAGGCGAATACATTATGGTAGCCAATGCCATTTTCTTGTCCCTTCCAGCACGTCCTGCTTCCTGTACAAAAGATTCCAAAGAGCCCGGATAATTCAAATGAAATGTAAGACGCACATTTGACTTATCTATACCCATACCAAAAGCTTTTGTTGCCACCATCAACTGTGTATTGCCATGCAAGAATTCTTCTTGACACTGCGTATCATCGCCTCCTTTATAAGTGGAGAAGCCATTGATATTACATGTTTTTAGTTTTTTGGCAACAGAAGGAACACTTAAATTGCTTTTTTCAGAGGCACGTAAACAGAACACGATACCAGCCGTATCTGTATGACTTACACTATACCAATCTTTATCAATATGTGTATAGAGATCAACAGAATTAACGCTGGATATAACTTCTTTGTCTGAAATGTTTTCTCTATCCAAAAAGTGCACTTTTATATCATTGATATTTTCATCAGTCTGTATCTCCTGTATCTTTTTTGTTGCATCATTGATTGCATCAATGAGACATTTCTCTTTAATGTCACCAACATCCCATACATTCTTTGCATTTGAAGTATCAACTAGATAAATGTTATATTGCAGTTCCAATCTGTTGGTATTCTCATATCTGACCGTAGCATCATCTTCCAATGAATAGGAATTGCTGCCAGATAATTCACGTTCCACATCTGCCAACACATCGAATGAAGCAGTCGCTGTTAGACCAAAAAGGGAAATGTGATTATCTGCACCTTCAACCTCTTTGGGTAAGATATAGTTATACAGATTACGTCCTAAATGAAGATAGGACAATCGGAAATCATGTCCCCACTCTGAAACGCAGTGTACTTCATCTATTACGCCATACGAAAAATATACACCAGATTCTCGCATAGAACGTAATACTTCCCTAAAACGATGAATACAAAGACGTTCGGGGGAGAGAAACATAATTTGTATCTGAGAACCAGTAAGAGCTTGTTCTCGCTTGTGTGCTTCTTCTGGATTGATTGTAATGTCTGCATTGATAAATGAAATACAATCAATTCCTGTGTTAATTAGTCCATCGTACTGGTCTTTCATTAAACCTTTCAATGGGTCAACAACTAATGTAACACCAGGTTGAAGCATTGCAGCCAACTGATAAGTTAGGGATTTACCCCCTCCTGTCGGCAACAGACCAATCACGCTCTTTAATCCTAAAGCTCTGTTAAGTATAGGTAATTGTCCTGGGCGAAAATCTTCTTTCCTGAAAATAAGTTTTAAGAAATATCTGAGATGAGATGCTGTCGCCTCATTTACAATATATTTCCCACTTGATTCTTTTTCTACAAACGATTTATATTTAATGCGTTCTGTAGTATAAAGTATACGTGGTTCGTAAACTAATTTGGAAGAGCGAACAATAAAATAACAATCGTTCTTAGCCTTGTATTTCGAAAATACTATATGTTCAAAATCGGCATACTTGTTTACAGATACATCAATAACAATGTCAAAAATTTTATCTGCTTTGGCAGAAGAAGCCTTTACGATATTTATATGTGGTAACAACATGTCGTCGTAGCCCTCTGTCATTGCAATGACATTATTGTACATTTCAACAAAATCCCTGACTGCTATATCGGCAATATCCGTACCATCTTCTATAATCAAGACATTCCATTCTGCAGATTGAATGTTAAGCCGCCCTGTTATCATTGCTTCAACAATAGTCTTTTGTATTCGGGCTATTGCTTTTAATGATGTTTCCCTTTCACCTCGGTGTGAAAGAGCCGTAGTAATGTATTCACTTGCATACGTTGGGATGCCCCTTGATATGAGATTGCTGACAAGTGCCAAAATGGGATTCAACCCTTTGTGTACTGTCATATCAAATGGGGCTATAATCTCAAAAGCTCCATCTTTTATGCTCCTATTCTTTGGTTCGGGCATTGTCTCCGCATAACAAGCGAATAATTGTATTGGAGCAAAACATTTGTATTTATGAAGAACACTTTCTGCAGAATCCAGCGAGAATGCGAAGCTTTTGATTAGGCATTCATAATTTCTTCCATTTGGGTGCTTGCCAAATTTCGTTTCTCGATAATCCGTAAACACTTGTATGTCGTTGTCCTTAAAATAGTTCTTAAAGGCATTTATTCTACTTTCGTTAAGATTGGCAGGACCGATACACAATACAATATGCTTTACACCAGAAGATGTAATCAATTTGGAAACGCCTTTAAGACTTACAGATTCAATATCAAGTACATTGGAGAATATATGAATAGCACAAGGTTGTTCTACAGTAATATTTTGAATGGTATTTGTAGTACTATAGTCTGATGGAAGGTATTCAGAATATTGCTCGACTATTACGTTAGAATCGGTACCAAGTGCGTGCTTTACGTGTTGTACGGCCCTTACTCGTGCGACCTCTGATGGTTCCTCCAAGGTTATCTTCTTTAGGCAAGACAGCAATCCCTTTTTCTTTAAGTTTTCTATAACTGCCATTGAACCTATACCTTGCCCACAACCCCAATCAAATAGTTCTACTCCGTTATGCAGTTCACGATAAGGGAAATTACCTTTTTCTTTTGCCCCGTCCAATGCAAAATAAAGTTTTTCACGGTGCATCCTACCATAGGCAGCTATATAGGCAGAACATAGCTCTTCCGTCTCAAGTATGGCAGTCCCATGCTCCAAAGTTCTACCTTCAGCATCGCTATATGCCCACGGCATAGAGCGAAAGCGTTGAGGTATATCGGTTTCTGCTATATGAATTATGTTGTCTATTGTGAGAGGAGTATATTCCCCAATCTTGTCTTGATACATATTATCTTCCAGTTATTGTATCATTGTCTTTATTTAACTGATGTCGTTCCCAGTTTTGCACTGCCATTTCCTTGCTTGCATTGGCATAACAATATTCGCATAAATGTGGGCATGTGTTGTATTCTCCTATATCCTTACTTTTCATGCAACCACACGCTGTGCGTTGTCCCCTATCTTTATTATTCTTATTAATAACCGCATATTGATTATTATCTAAAACAATTACATCTGAAGGTATTTCCAACGGTTCAATCTCAGCAAATAAATCAGTTTGTTGCAAAGAATCTATAAGTTCTGCTCCTAAGAATTTCATTAATTCTTTAGATTTGTAACCAAAGCGTACCATAAGTTTGTCGTCCACACAATGATTATGTTCTATTCCATCTAAGTCGATGGTTTCTCCACAAGTAGCAAGATTATAGTTCCATCTTTTTGCTCTGTTGAGACTGATAAGTTTCTCTGCAAACTCTATCATCTGTTCTGTAGTCCAGTCTATATAGTTGATATGGCTACGTTCAAGGTTTGACTTAACCTTGCGGTATGACAATATGTCTGCGAAACTGAAAACGAGTTTTTCTGTATATCCTTGAAGTTGCTCCCCTATATTCTCTATCTTTTGCAGAAGCTTATCCATGTCTATCTTATCTGTAAGAATAAGGGGGTCAAAACGCCAAACAACCGCGCCCTTTCCAAGTTTATCAACAAGCAATTTGAATGTTTCAATACGTTCTTTAATTGGAGGTACACCACGCTCTAATCCTTCGTTCTCATAATCATTGAGAGTATATTGAATATAACATCCAATACTTTTTTTTCGTAAATAATCTATATACTTAAAAAGAGGACGAGGATTTTTCGACCAAAAGACGATGAACCGAGTGTCTTCATAAGCGACATAACATTTTTTTCCATTGAATGGGTTTGTCCATGCCGAATAGCCTTTTTTTAGTCGTTCAAAAAACCAATCGGCATAGAATGCCGGTATATCTGTGCTTCGGCTTGCAGAAACAACAACAGGGAAAGTTGCCTTGGCAATCTCTCCATTATCTAATATGACAGTTCTATCTTCTTGTTTATTGCTCATAATTTACTCTAACAGTATTGTGCTGAACACTCACTTGGTAAAACGAGAAGCGTGGCACTGCCAATAACCACGTCTTAAAGTGCAGGCCCTGAGAAAACCTTAATCAACAGATATGGTTAAGCAGCCCACGCTATAACGTGGGAACTGCCATGCCAATTCTTGTTGATTTTTGTGTTTCAGTTTCTCAGGCTTTGCACTTACAAGAGTAGCATAACGCTCCTTTATTTTCAAATGTCTGGAAATGGTTTACCCAAATCCGAATACAAAATTAACGAAAACATTTGGAAAAGACGAATGTAAGATAAAAAAGTTCAGCAATTTTCTATTCTTCTCTTGTTATATTCAAAATAATAGATTACCTTTGCATCAACAAATCCCGCCCGCTTCCCGTAAGATTAGCGTACCCAGCGGGACATTTTTTATTTATGGGAATCAGATATACGCATCAAGCCATAACCACAAAACAGCAAATTGATATTCTCAGAGGAAGAGGTTTGCTCATAGATGATGTTAAGCAAGCTATTGAGGTTCTTGACACCATCAGTTATTTCCGTCTTGCAGGTTATTGGCGACACTTTGAAGTCGACCATATCACCCACCAATTTAGAGAGGACAGTAATTTTGCCGATGTTATAGACCTTTATTCTTTCGACAAAGAACTTCGGGCCTTACTGTTTACCGCCATCCAAACGATTGAGGTTTCCGTCCGTACAAAAATAATTAAGCACTTTGCCTCAGAATTTGGTGCATTCTGGTTTATGGACGAGAATTACGCTACTAACGAAACACGTTTTGCAGTAAACCTAGCTGTTATTCGCAAAGAAGTATCTCGTTCACATGACGAGTTTATAACCGAGCATTTCCGTAAATATAGCGAACCAGACCTGCCTCCTGTATGGAAAACATTGGAGGTTATTTCAATGGGTACACTTTCTAAACTTTATTCTAATTTTTCGGATGCTACGGCAAAACACGCTGTAGCAAGAGAGTTTGGCTTGAACCATCACAAATTTTTAAGAAGTTGGTTAGAATGCCTTGCTGTGCTTCGTAATTGCTGTGCCCATCATTCAAGACTATCAAACCGTGCATTTCCTGTAAAGCCAATGATGCCGGAGCGTATGCCCAAGACTTGGATTACAGATTTTTCGTTTCGTGAACAAACTCTTTATCCGCAACTCTGCTATGTGGCTTATTGGCTTAACTCCATTTCCCCTAACAATACTTTCGTTGCCGACTTCAAACAACTTTTGATAAAACATATATCAGTAAGCCAGTATTTATTAGGCTTCCCTCATAATTGGGAACAAGAACCTTTATGGAAATAAAGAAAAACATACTACCTTGCTGTTGCTTAATACAATGAGCTAAAACAGATGTGGAGTATTGGAAGTGAATAGCATAGAAAAGAGAGGGAAATGCCCATATTGATGCTCCAAGGAAGTTAAGAATCAATAAAAGCGTTAAATCTTCGTCTTTCAGAATGTACCCTTAAAGATTATGACCATATTTCTGACTTATTACTTGCAAAATGTTGAGTAATAATCGTTTGTAAATACAAGTTACTAACTCAAGGGGCTTATGTTTCTAACATAGAGGGGGAATGTTAGAAACATTCATAGGAGGGGCGGCCACTACCCGGCGGAGTCGTTCTCTCAGAAATTAGACACATCGTACGCAACCTTCTTCCCCAATGTGACAAACACCCCGACATAAAAGAAATGGTCGGCCGATGCCAGCACGGGACGCCCGTCCACCCGCCCGAACTCATTGCGGCGGCAAAGGAGGTTCGTGGCAGTAGCAGTGATAATAACCTTCGGACTCAGTAGGAAAGTCAGTCCTAAGTCGAGGCTGTTGTAGGGCTTCACCTCATCGTTCATCAGGCCGGGACGCGCGGGGTTGTGCCAAGGACGGCCGCTGGCATAAGTATCGGTCAGCCCCCAAATGAGGCGCAGACGAGGGATGCTCCACTTCACGACCAGCGAGGCATTGTGGCGTGTGGCATACTGTGGCGTGGTCAGTTCCGTATAGTCCAGATAGCGGCGGCGGGAGATATTGTAGGTGTACGACAGTCGGTATTCCACGTTCTTGAGCGAGGCACAGTCTATAAAGAAGAAATCAAGCCCCGTGCTATAGCCAAAACCATGCGCAGCCAGCATCTGCCCCTCCCAAAGAGGCAGCCGGGCGTAATCCTTGTAATAAGCCTCCGCCTTGCCGAAGCGTCCGCCGCGTTCATACTGCACACAGAGGTTGTATTGCCAGCAAGAGGCCGGACGAAGGCGGGGATTGACAGCCAGATATTCCATCTCCGCCTGCTGGGTATAACGACCTACGGTGGCTGAGAGCACGGCGTTACCCACATATCCGTTCAGCGCCACACGGGGTGAAAGGGTGAATTTCCTTGCCGGGAAGGTGCTCTCCGCCCGTAGAGCGCCTTCCACCTTCAGCTTCTCCCACGGAAACCACGTGGCCGAAGCAAAGGCAGCCGACACCACCGGACGCACCCTGCCGGCCTCAGCTATCGGAGGGAGCAGATAACGGTTGGTGTAACCACGCACGAAGCTCTCCACCCCGCCCTCCACGCGCAAGCCCGAAAGCAAAAGACGCGAAGCGGTGGCCTTCACATGAAGCTCCCGCCGACACTCCATCCAACGGTCATCCTGTTGCGATGCCCCTACTATGCGCTGCCGGTTGTAGGAGAAGGCGGCTCCCGCCATCCATCGCCACCCCTCTCCCAGCGTGCGTCGCAGAGTGGCGTTCAGATAAACATTGTCTTCGCCCAAAGAGAATAGCCGCCGGGGGGCCTCGCCCTCGTAGGTAGAGAAATCAGTGCGGTCGTATTGCCCGTAAATCTTCAGCAAGACATCCTTGCCCAACGAATGCCTGAACTGGGAGGCCGCAGAAAACATCTTATATGGCTCTGCAAAATCCCGTCGCCCGCTATACATCTTATTATATAACCCCAAATGCTGATAAGTCAAGTCCACGGAGAGCGAACCCCGATGGAAAGCCCGCGTGCCTCCACCACCCACCCCCACGATAGAAGCGTTCACGCCCAACTTCGTGACAGGACTTTCATCTTTCGTCTCCAAGGGAAGGACGGCAGAGAGAGCCTGCCCATACTCCAACGGCGCACCGCCCGATGCCAGATTGATGCCGTTGAACATAAACGTGGAGTAACGACTCCGCGCGGGCGAATTAATCCCCGTTGAGGTATAGGGCTTCAGCACATGCAGGCCGTCTATATAGGTCTGTGTCTCCTCGCTGCTACCCCCGCGCACCAGCAGGCGGCCCGTCTCGCCCTGAAGTTGGGTGCCGGGCAGGGTCTGGAGCGCTTTATAGAAATCTCCGCTTGCTCCGGCCACTGTGACCAGTTCGACGGGATTCATATCGCTCCAGCGGCCCGCAGCGGCAGGCGTACGATGCCCGGTCACTACCACTTCGTCCAATGCGATGGTATCGGTAGAGAGGGTCAGACGCACGGTGTCCACAGGCGTCTGGGCACCCAGCGGAGAGAGTGCGAGAGCCACTCCCCCCAAAATAATCCAGAATATCTTCATCGAAAATATGTTTAATTACCGTCCTATATCCGTCTTCTTACTACCTTCGTCCCGTCTTTATAGAATGAAGCCATGCTATTTGAAGTATCTCATGCTTACGAATAAGGCTTATTAGTATTACGAAAAAGCCTTTTTAATACGACGAATAAGGCTTTTTAGTCATATAAATAGCCTATAAAGAGGGGTTCGTGGCTATATCTTATCACCTCAGATGTACTACCAAGGTGGTGTCCTGCCGCAGAGTAAAACTGCATTTTTCGAACGAAGGCGGCCCCATCACGCCCTGCGCATCGTTGCTGAAAGCGCATGGTTCCGTGGGGATGCCATAGGCACCCGCATCCAGCATCCCGTTTCCGTTCAGGTCTTGGAAGAGGGCAAGAGCATAGTTACCTTCGGGCAAACCGCTGCAAGGCACGGTAACGGTCTTGTCCTTCACTTCCACACGGAAGCCCGTGAGGGGTTTCTTCAGGAAATTGTCTGGAGAGGAATAGATAGCGACATACAGCGTACCGGTCGGACGGTCGATGTCGCACACTTCGAGGGTCAGCGTTTGTGCCTGCACCCGTGCCGCACTTCCTAAAAAGAAAAGGGCGGCGAAGAGAATCATTGCTTTTGTCTTCATACGATTAATGTTTTGATTACGCTGCAAACTTACGCACTGATTCTGAGGAAGAAAAACAAGTGGGACAGACAACAAGGATATGTGACAAAAGGAGAT
>CASENS010000008.1 GCA_949289345.1 uncultured Bacteroides sp. | reverse complement strand
GATTCATGCGACCCGAAATATGACCTGTTTGATAGGTTGGTTAAGATTGCCGCCATTTACAAATCGGACATCAAATGGAGAGACTACTACTTACCGGACGATGAAATCGTTTAAGGTTTGTTAGTACATTTATCACCACATGGAGTTATTTTATATCTTTGTGCCGATATTAAGTCAAAAAAAACATAAAGAGTTTGTCTCTTATGTTTGATTGAGGCTTACTATCGCACTTCAAATCCACGCCGAGCCTCTACTATAGGCGGATGGGTGGGGAAATGAAGTGTGACATAATGAAAGGCGTTTACTTGGCGCTTTGTTCTTGACGAACTGAAACTTCGCAACTTTCAAGGAATAGTCACGGACATAGCAACGGTAGATGCCCCGGGTGTGATTATATCATATCCTGCGGAAAACTTTTTAGGCATAATTTGTACTTCTTAGTGCAAGATTATGCAATGAGGAGAGTTTATCCGACAGGTGGAATGTATTCATATCGGCGTGGGCTCTAGCGTTGTCTGTTCAACTATTCCAGGCAATGCGAAGGCCTCAGTTCGTGGGACAGACAACAGGATGGACTCACGTCTTTTTTTGTGTCTTATTGAAGATAACAAAAACCGATAAAGAATACTGTAATGCTGGATTTGCTTTCTTTAAAAAAGGAAAATTCACTGTTTGACAACCGATATCGGCTGATAGAGAAAATAGGCAGCGGTGGTTTTTCCGAAGTATGGCTCTCTTATGACTGTCAGGCGCGTGTGGACGTTGTACTGAAAGTTTATGCCTCCTCCATGAATTTGGATGCAGAGGGAATTAATATGTTTAGAGAAGAATTCTCCATTATATGCAGTTTAAACCATACCAATATTTTAAAACCCTTTTCGTTCAATATATACCAAGGCACGCCTTATCTTGTTTTACCGTATTGTGAAAAAGGTTCGACAGCAAAATTGATTGCTAAGATATCGGAGGAAAACCTTTGGATATTTGTAGAACAGGTGGCTTCCGGATTATCTTACCTTCACAAACATGCCATTATTCATCAAGACATTAAACCTGCCAATATTCTTATTAATGCTGATAACCAGTTTTTGATAACGGATTTTGGAATCAGCACGGGATTGCGTAATACGATTCGTGGCAAAAACGGTTCGCCTAATGAACATTCGGGTGCCGGTACGACAGCCTATATGGCCTATGAATGCCTGGCTTCTAATCCTTCCAACGTAATATCAAGAGATATCTGGGCCTTGGGTGCCACTCTTTATGAATTGGTTACAGGCGAAGTCCCGTTCGGTGAATATGGAGGTATCACTCAAAAATCCTTAAATGGGAAAGTGCCTAAAATAGAAAGAGATATCTCTAAAGAGTTAAAATCATTGATTTATAAATGTCTGTCGTTGAATACATGGGACAGACCAAGTGCAGAAGAAATATTGGAGGAAATCCGAAAACATAATGGCACTTCCGTAAAATCTCCGTCATGGAAAAAATTCGCTATCGTTTCAGCGGGAATTGCAGCGGTTGTCATAGTGGGTTTTGTTGCAGGGAAACGGATTGCCCATTCGCCATTACATCCCAATGACAGTACGTTTTTGGCTAAAATAGAAGTAGCTAACGGATTGGTAGAAATGGAGAAAGAAAAAGCGAATATCGATTCTATTGATGAGTTGCAATTGTCCAAAGCCGCTCAAATATACCGGAATGCTTTACAAATGGAAGTAACAGACAAAACCGGGGAAATTGGTAGAGAGAAATGGCAGGTAGCTCAAGCTTTCATTGATACGATATACGTTTATTTTCGCGGTAAACAAACTGAATATGCGGAAATAGGTGCGGAGAATGCAGCCAAAGTCTTTAGTAACAGGAGTCTGGTATTGGAAGACTTTATTTCAGAGGCCGTCAAATCAACATCCGTCACAGATGCTGAGAATGGAATAAGAACAGAATATTAACAATAAATACCTTGTAATGAAATGAGAACGACTAATTTATTCTTGTTTGTGTTGGTAGGTTTGTTTACCATGATGCAGCAAGTCTATGCGCAGAGTTGCTCTGACTTGTACAAACGGGCAAACTCATTGAAAGATAGCGGGAATTATGCGGACGCTATTGTCTATTATCAGCGGGCAAAGGACTGTGACCCCAATCTCAAGACGGATTGTAACAAATGGATTAAATTCTGTAAAAAGAATTTGGATGACCAGACTGTCCTGGAAATTTCGACACAACAAATACAAATTCCTTATCAAGGGGGTGACAAGCAAATAGAAGTCAAGTCTTCCGGAAAGTGGAATATTGTAGGTAATTCAGATTGGTGTAGCACCAATGCATACGACGCGAAAAACTTTATCGTTCAGTGCCGGGAAGCAAATAACAGTACACGTGACAGGGTAACGACTCTCAGGGTGAAAAGCGGTTCTCTCTATAAGTCCGTGCAAGTCGTTCAGGAAGGTCGGCCTGAATATATTGAAGTAGGTGCCACGAGTCTGTCCTTCCCTGCGAAAGGCACGGAAGACAATGTTTCAATCGAGTCGAATGCGAACTGGGATATTACCTCAGTCCCTTCATGGTGCGATGTTGAGAAAAAGCCGGATGGCATTCGGGTCGTTGTATCTCCTAACGAGCGCATCACGGAGCGTACAGGCGATATCGTTATTATTTCTCCGTCCGAATCTGTTACTATCCGAATTTATCAAGGCGCGGGAGAAGAACATTTAACGTTGTCACAGAACAATCTGGTGCTGAATGCGGATGGTGACGTACATTATGTGAAGGTGTACACAGATGCGGATAATTGGTTTGTCGGCGATTATCCCACCTGGATGAATGTCCAACGGATGAATGGAGACAGTATCCGTATAGAATGTGGCAAGAATGTCCCCAATGGTGAACCCCGTTCCGGAAGTGTACAAGTGCGTACGGATCGCCAGACAGCTGGTGTCATGGTCACCCAATCACCCCGTATGGCGCAAGATTTGATATTCCCTGACTCAAAGATTGTCGGCGGGCGCAATTTTTCAATAGGATTTAGTGCCGGTTATTACATACCGTTTATCAGTACAAGTGCGGGAGGTGATTATGTAGGATCGGTTTTAGATTATGGTTTAGGTACAAGTGCGGAAAACGCATCCTACAAATCGGCTACAGGGTATAGCTTTGGCGTATTTGCGGATATGCGCTTGTATAAAAACATTTTTTTGACAGCAGGCATTAATTTTACCCAAGTAAAATATAAGAATGAGTTCAATCAAAATACGGTTTTGCAAGTCCCGCTCAGTAATTATGAATATTTGAAAGGCGAAATGCAGAATTCGTATACTGAGGATTATACCCATACCATGTTGGAAGTTCCTATTTTGGCCTCCTACCGTTTTAAGATAAACAATGTAAGTCATGTACAATTCAACTTGGGTCCTGTGATTAATTTTGGGCTTTCCGCTAAAATGAAATTTTCCGGAAATTCAGATAGCGAGACGCTGAGAAAATACAATAACATGACCGGCCAGCTTGTTAACAATAGCAATTACCAACGTCACACGGCGGTAAATACAGAGTTTAATCTTTATCAGCCTTGCGTGTATTGGGAGGAGATGTTTACTACAGGCAATGATGCTCCCGTGCCCCACCATGACCAGTTCCAAGAGGCACCTCTGAAAAAAATTAATTGCGGTTTGCGCATAGGAGCCGCTTATGAATGGGCCGGATTGTCTTTTGGCATTTCGTACACACACATGCTCACCAATATGGCGCAGAAGAACTATTGGGACAATGAACGGTGGACGGTTCTTAACGTAAGCGATGTAACCATGAAAGGTTACAAACGACGTATAAATACCCTCGAACTGAAACTTGCTTATACATTGAGATACATTAGATTTAAAAAATAGCAGATTATGAGATGTCAATTTTGTGGTTGGGAAAATCCCCAAGGGAAAACTAATTGTGAAAAGTGCAACAAGCCACTTATGGACGCTGCTTTTGTAAGCGGTCATGAAGCGGTGCCGCCTGCATCTGAACGGCACTCACGTCCCACCGATCGTCAGGCAGCAAGCTTATTCAATCCCAAAGCGACTGTGCGTGAGAGTACATCGGAGTGTAAGACTGAAAACCAGAACCAAGATGTATGTCCGGAATGTGGTTATCCGTTAGAAAATGGCACATGCGCCTCTTGTGGTTTTAGTGCTGTTCAAGCGGCAGACAAACCGGCTTCCAATGCAGGTATGGCAGTAGATATGCGCAAGACGATTCGTCCTCAACGAAAAGGAGATAAGGAAAGACAATTCACGTTAACCCCTATTTCGGAAGAAACCGGATTACCGGAAGGGAAGCCTCTTGTTTTTGAAGGCGATGAAGTTTGTTTGAACCGGGAGAACACCGATCCGAAAAACCTGACTATAACTTCCGCCCACCAGGCTTTGATTCGTTGCGAACAGGGCAAATGGAATATGGAGGACAAGAGTGAGCTTAAGACCACATTCGTGCAGGCAAGTCATCCGATTGAACTTCAAAAAGGCGACCTAATCCTTCTTGGCAACCAGCTGTATCGTTTTGATGTCTAATGTATTGAACCAAAAGTTGCCATGATTGCATATCGACTGGACTTCAACACGGGTGATTGGATTGACGGCAAGTATCGTGTCGTTAAGAAAATTGGTACGGGGTCGTATGGCGATGTATTTAAGGTTGGCGATACGCTTGGTAATGAATATGCATTGAAACTTTTGCGTTTGTGGGAAGTTTCAAGTGAGCTGCACGAAAATCTAGTGAACAGGTTTGAACATGAATACAAAACATCAAGAATACAAAGCGAATATCTTGTCCATAGTTTGGATTTTGGGGTTATCCGGGGGAATCCTTACCTTCTGATGGAATACTGTCCGAAAGGTGATTTGTCAAAGTTCATAGGGATGAATCTTTCGCAACTCCCTTATTTCGCTCACGACATCCTCGAAGGATTGCATATCTTGCATTCAGCAGGAAAAATCCATAGGGACTTAAAACCGGAGAATGTGCTGATACGAAACAATGGGAGGGCCGCACTTACTGATTTTGGTGTAGTTGGCGAAATGGATAAATCCAAAAGACTTTCCGAAGTAGGCTGGTTGAACAAGCGTCCCAAGCAAATCCAAGGAACTCCCTTGTACATGGCACCGGAAATGGTGGAAAGAGCAGGCGGAGGTGTGACGTATCTGCCTACAGTAGATTTGTGGTCATTTGGAGTCATGATGTACGAACTGTTGACCGGAGGGGCATTTCCTTTTGGGGACATTGAGAACATGGGTGATGTAGTACGCTATCAAGAAAGCGCCAAAAGAGGAGAATGGGATATCGGGAAGTTGAGAAATGCTCCATATGGAAAGGATTGGTTTGACATCATCGGCAAATGTCTTAATCCGAATTACCAGAAACGTTATCAAAGCGCCATTGAAGTGCTGCAGGACATGAAACCTATGATTGGGAACGTGGTTCAAAAGCACATGGAAGAACGTCAGTCTCGCTCCAACTCCTTAACGCGACTTGTTATCACACAAGGCGAGGATGCGGGTGCTATGTATCTGTTAAGCCGGTATGTACAAAATCATAAACGAATGGTCAGGGTAGGACGAGAAACAGGAAACGATATTATTCTTCATGAGCGCAACAGTATGTATGTGTCACGTTACCACTTCACCCTTGAAAAATCAGTGGACAGTTCCTTTTGGACCATACGTGACGGACAATGGAGAAAGGAAGAAGGAAAATGGATAGCTTCCACGAATGGAACTTATCTGAACGCGGCACCGGTACCGTTGAACGGCATGAAAGTTTATACCGGAGATATTATTACGGCGGGAGAATATAAAATAAAAGTAGAATAGTAACATTTTTAAAGTTATGGATAAAACAGTTCAATACAAACGCACGTTACGTGGTTCCGTAGGTGCAGGTGTAAGTGCCTTGTTTAACGGCAGTGGACGCCGTTATTACATTTTGGAGTATAAGGATGCTTCTCAATATCATAAGGCCGGAGAGTCCCAGAAAATCATCATTGACCAAGTCGAATTGGGACGTGACGGCAATTGTCAGGTCCGGTTTGATGAAACGTTTACTACCGTGAGCCGTCGCCATGCAGCGATAGTCAGAGAAGGCGACCGATGGAAGCTGGTACAACTTTCTAAAACAAACTCTACGTTCTTGAATGGTCGTCCCGTTGATACGGAATGGTATTTGGAGAATGGGGATGAAATTCAGTTGTCGATTGGCGGTCCTCGCTTGGGATTTATTGTACCGGCAGGCAAACAAAGTCTGGTGTCGAGCATTAAGATGACCGAACGCTTGGAATTATTCCGCAAGCAGGCATTGAAGCCTTACAAAACAGCCATAGCGTCATTGTTTGCATTGCTGATAATCCTTGGTGGAAGTGCGGGGTATGTCATCTATAACCAAGACAAAAACATCAATGATTTAATGGCAAAAACTGAGAGCCAAAAGGTTTTGTTTGAGAAAGCTCGTGAACAATGGAAGAAAGACAGCTTGGCATTTGCGAAAGAAATAGCAGAGGCTAAGGCGAAAGCTGCCGCTCAAATAAAAGAAATGGCACGACCTGCTTCTGATGATATTGCAACCCAATTAGATTTGGTGAAGTCTTCGGTATATGCTGTTTTGACCGAGGTCTATATAGCAAATTCAAGCGAAAAGCAACTTATTGCAAGTTCATTAGGAACAGGTTTCTTAATGTCGGACGGAAGATTTATAACCGCAAGGCATTGCGTGGAACCATGGATGTTTGATGTTGGACAAATGCAGGCAATGTATGCATTGTCTAATGCTATCAGTGACATTAAAATATACTCAGAAGTCGTTGCTGCAAATAGGGATGGTGAGGTATTTTCTTTTACCGACAATGATTTTATGATTGACCGTTCTTATGATTCTCCTATAACAGTTCCATTTGAACTGAAAGAAGAAAAAATGAATTTGTCCGGTGCAATTGCTTTTGGTACGAAGGCATCATTGGGAAATGATTGGGCTTATGCAAAAACTTCAAGAAAGGGTAGCATTATAGATGGTAGTACTATATCCAGTAGCTTAAAGAGTGGTATGACCGTTCATCTTTTAGGTTTTCCAAAAGGAAATGGCATTGCAGACAGTGATGATATTAAAAAATTACCAGAACCTATTTATAATAGTATGTCCATTTCTCGAGATGGATTGAATGATTCCCGTTGTATTATGATAAGCCAAGGTGTTGATCATGGAAATTCGGGAGGTCCGGCGTTTGTCATGGATCAAGGAATGCTTAAGGTAATCGGATTAGTAAGTCGTGGTGATAATAAATCGGCTTTCTATAATCATTTGGTTCCAATGTCAAATCTTAAGTAGAGTTTGTTATGAATAGGATATGGACTATAATATTGCTTATCGTTATCTCAAGTCCTGCATTAGCTCAAATCAGCCTTGATGAGTTGCTGGAAGGGAAGGTCGGTAAAATAGAAGGAATAGAAAATGAAACGGACACAGCACAGATAAGCAAAACGCAAAAAGAAAGTGAAGTGATAAACAATGCTGTATTTTCCGAACTTTCTATTATCCGTCAGCAATACCGTTTGGAGCGTGACGGCGACTACTATGGCAAGAATAATGAGCCTTATTACGGAGAAACCTATTCGCTTAGCATCAAAGTGACAGGTGGTATGTATTTATTGGAGGATGTAGTTGAGCCGTGGAAGCGCGATGCGGATTACCAGAGAGTAAACGCATCCAAGAATTACAAGCCGGTTTGGTTCTGGAGTTACCAGCGGGCTTTGTCCGATAGCATTTATAAGGCTGTTGAATTGGAGCTTGGCACACGGTATACCACTCCGGTAAACAAAGAGAAAAGCCTTTATTGGCATGAAGATGCCAAAAGCGATTTCGGACTTAGTGTAGACAACACTTTGGGTTACAAATCCGGGGTTATGTTATGGGCTTATTCCGATACAGGTGTGCGGGACAGTGCGATGGTGGTGAAACTGCGTCAGACATCCTTTAAATTGGATGTTAAAGCAGACAGTACGCTTGTTGCCATGTCTCCCAATGAACCGGAGAAAATTATCGGAGGTTTATATGTGGTGCCCAAGTATGAGCGGGGAGGACGTGTCCTGTACATGCTTGCGGGTATTGCGGTAAGAACGAATGACTCGAAATGGGCATTACAAACTCTTGCTACTGAACCGACAAAAAACGGTGACGCAGCTGCTCCCTCCGATAAGTCTGATAAGAAGAAAAAGGGGAAACAATCTGAGTCTACGGACTCAATTAATCCTACACCGATAAAGTAGAAGATATGATTTCATTCAAGATGTTTGCAGGCACGGATGTTGGCTTGCGGGAGAACAACGAAGACAACTTTACGGTATGTCCGGATCTTATTCCCAATAAATGGATTGTCCCTGCTGATTGTCAGCAGGCCTTTCCATTGGGGGAGAAAGGATGTGTCATGGTGGTGGCCGATGGCATGGGCGGACAGAATGCCGGTGAAGTAGCCAGTGCCATTGCCATAGAGACTGTTCAAGAACTGTTTTCTGCCGCACATCTTCCTGCAGGTACATGGACTAATCCGGATGCCGTCAAGGCTTTTCTCAAAAAGGTTATTTCCGAAGCCGACATTCGTGTGAAGCGGCATAGCGAGAAACATGCCAATGATGCCGGTATGGGGTCTACAATCGTAATGGCTTGGATTGTACGGAACACGGCGTATATAGCTTGGCTGGGAGACAGTCGGGCTTATTCGTATGTACCCGGTAAAGGAATTGTCCGTATTTCCAAGGACCACTCGTATGTCCAGCAATTAGTTGATGCAGGAACCTTGACTGACGAAGAAGCCATGACGCATCCTAACAGCAACATTATCACACGGAGTTTAGGAGACGCATCCCAAAAAGCCAAAGCCGAGGTAGTGGCCCATCCATTGGAAAACGGTGAAATGATTTTGCTTTGTTCCGACGGGCTAAGCGGTGTCTGCAAGGATAGTGAAATCGGGGCTGTTATAGAGAAATATATGGACAGCCTTCAATTGTGCAAAGAAAAATTAACAACGGCTGCTCTTGCCGCCGGAGGGAGTGATAACATTACAATTGCCTTATTGCGCTTCTTTGATGACTCCGCGCCTGTAGATATTGATAAAAAATCAGCGGGTGTGACGACCAAATGGAAACAGCTGACAACATCTTTGCGTATCGTTATGCTCTTAGCAGCACTTGCTATTTTGGGAGGGCTTGGATATATTGGATATCTTTTACAACCGACACAACCTGTAAAGCAACCTACTGTAGAATTCAGTTTAGACGGGGACTCGATTAAAGCCGGAGAAAAACTGAAGTATCACTTGATGGTGAACGGGACTGATTCTGTGTGTAAATTCCATTATGACGAAAATCTGATAGCATTGAATGAGGCAGACAGCGTCATTCGGATTGCAGAGAACGCAAGATATTACTGTGATACGATAATAAACATTCATGTCGAATGTAACGAAGTTCGTGATAGCGTCCATTTGTTACTTATTTCCGCAAGCAAACCTACTCTGATAAGAGAAAAGCCCAAAGAAATACCTGCTGACACGGTGAAGAACAAAGTTGAAGAACATAAGAAAGATACGATAGATGCAAAAGCAGTAATTACCCCTTCGCCTGCAGGTGGTGCGGGTTCCCCCACAGTGACAAATAGTAATAACCAATAAGATAATTTTTATGAATATGAAAAAGTTTCTAATTCCGGTAATAACAGCCACAATGATTGCGTTTGCATCCTGTGGCGATGATGAATGTGACCACAATCTGGGACAAACCGATCCTGTCGCATCATTAGATGTAGCAGGTAATTGGTATGAAGAAGCAATGAATGAGGAAATGAGATTTAATGAAAATGGGACTTTCTATGACCGATACAGCAATCCAACGCGAAGTGAAGAAATAGAGGGGCGTTGGGAGTACGACAGAGATAACCAAAAGTTGACTTATACTTATTCATTCCTGGGACAAACCCAATTCGTGGATTGGACTGTGGAGGAACTGACGGAAATGAGTCTGACCCTCTCGTCAACAACAGTCGCAGAACATAAAGTAGAGAGAATCGTTGAAACGTATAACTTGGAAGTAGGAGGTAGCGCAGATATACAGTTCTCCTCTGCCTATCCGTCCTATACGGTTTCATCCTATACGAGTAACAATGAACGTTTGGCAAGCGTAACTGATGATGGAAAGATTGTGGCTGAAGGGGAGAAAGGTACAACTTATATTAAAATAGCCACAAATAAAGGAAATGTTTGGGTAAGGGTTACTGTAGGTGATGATTGTCTGGATTTATGGTATGATTACGTGTCATTAATGGGGGTTGATTATGCTGCAATGACCAATATTTTGGGTGAACCGGCTGTCAGTGGACCGGATGGTTATAGTTTTGCGTATGCCCTTGAACTCAGCGATGTAGCATCGGAACTGGATGTGTTTTTGAATACTGCAACCGGTTTGGTTGATGAAATGATACTGGCTTTAAAAAGCAATGTGCCGGAAGTTCAAATCTTATCCTATATGGATTCGCATTATTATCCTTATGACGGGCTTGGATATGAGCACTGCTACACCACATGTCCGGAAGTAGAGAACAGCCTGGCTATCGTAAGATATGACAAGGAAAATAATTGCATCAGATTTCTTAATCCCTCCTATTGGATATGGCCGGATTACACCGGAACCTTTGGACTGACCACGGAGCAAATCGTGGAACGCTTTGGGGATTTGTATTATGGAGTCTTGCCCTATTATTTAGTGTCCAATGTCTATGTTGAGACAATTTATTTCACCATAGATGAAACCACCGGGAAAGTCACTGCTTATCAGTTAGGAGTCAGAAGTTCTGTAAAAACGCAGGATGTATTGAAACTTTTGTCTGCTCAATACAACCTATATCAGACAGATGAAACAAATACCATGTTTGCATTTAGAGATAACGAGACACAGGAGAATTCCAAAATTATGGTGGTGTATGATACCGTGAATTCCGTAGTGATATATTATGATTTGGAGAATTATAGAGTTTCGAACACTGCCGCTAAAAATGAATTTGCCATGAGAATTGTGAAATCTATAGAACCATTCATCAAAAAATAAACCCAAGTGTGTCAAAATGCAAAACTACTATCATTCTGTCATGCTGAACGTTGCTCTCCCCCGGCAAACGGGGGAGTAAGGAGGGTGTAGTTGAAGCAACTCCCATTAGCGGAAATAAGCGGGAGATTCTTCTCTTCGTTCCCTTAGATGACAAAGCAAAATGACGCATCAAATGTATTATGACACACCCTCCCTAATCCTAAGTTTCTAGAAGCATGGAAGAAGATAATTTGTTTCACGGTAGATACAGACTAATCCGACTATTGGGCAGAGGCAATTTTGCTGAAGTGTGGCTGGCAAACGACACGATGACTCAAACCGATGTCGCTTTAAAAATCTACGCTCCAGGCACCGGACTTGACGATGACGGATTGAATATTTTCGCACGTGAGTTTGCTATTGTCTTAAATGCAAACCACAAGAATTTATTAAGGCCGCTTCATTATGACACATGCGACCGAAAGCCCTATTTGGTTTTGCCTTATTGCTCCAATGGCAGTGCGCAGAAACGCATAGGAATTTTTAAAGAGAAAGAAATCTGGAAACTTCTTCATGATGTAGCAAGCGGACTTCATTTCTTACATAGCATGAAACCGCCAGTCATACATCAAGACATTAAACCCGATAATATTATGCAAAATGATGATGGAGACTATATGCTTGCCGATTTTGGCATCAGTTCCCATTGTAAAAGTGCATTAAGAAGAAGTGTCAACAGCACATTTGTTTCTGCAGGTACTACGGCTTATATGGCACCTGAACGTTTCGGCAAAAACGGCAATATTCCTATAATGGCAAGTGATATTTATTCTTTAGGCGCTACAGCCTTTGAACTGTTGACTGGTGATGCCCCTTTTGGCAATGATGGTGGACTTTTTCAAAAAAAAGGTGCGGAAATACCGGAACTTAGCGGAACATTCTCCAATGATTTGCGAAAAGTTCTTCGACTATGTCTTAATCCGGAGCCTTGGAAACGGCCGACAGCTGAACAACTTGAAGCATATACAGCACACGGATTAAAAGGGGAACATTTCCGGGTGACCGGTGAAAAAACAATATTTCAGAAGTTTTGGCCGGTGGCAGCCGTCATGTCTCTCATTGCTTGCGGGGCATTATATATGACTTATACAATGAGGATGGAAGCAATTGCACGTGTAAAGGAACAAACAGAAATACATCATAACGATTCTATAACTTTTTTGATTCGTAAACATTTAAATGCCGCAAATAATGCGTTAGAGACGGGGAAAAAGCAAGAGGAACATTACGAACGTTCTCTGATCACAGCATGGAAGGAATATAACTCGGTGCTCCAACTTATGGAAGAACTTACCAATAGCAGGATGCTGAACGAGAAAATGCTTGTGGAGAAAAATCTATCAGGATTGGATTCCTTACTTCATCAAGCCTATGAATCAATGATGGATAAAGCCGAGTTCTTTTCAGACGATCCTGTCAGTAAGGCTGAATTTGAAGAGAGAGCAAACAATATCGCTAATATTATTAATATTCAAAAACCATGAGACGGATTATTTTATTATGCATCCTATGTATGTCATGTTGGACAACTGATGCACAAACGGCAAGTGCAGGCGACAGGTTATATGCCCAAGGAGTATCTTACATGAAAACCTTGACAATAGCAATGCAGAATAAGGCTATTGTGGCATTTGGAAAGGCAAAGGTAGCCTATGACTCTAAAGTAAAAAAAGACTTATGCGATGAACAGATTATAACCTGTCGGAACATTATAAAAAAACTTTCAGCCCAAGCTTCCTCAAAACAGCAGCCTGCTATCCCTAAAGACACAACTGCCACGGAAATGAATGTAGCACCCATAAACGTTCCTAAGATAGACGTGCATCTTTCTGTAAGCCCTACAATCATAGAGTTTGCCGCCAAGGGTGGTAAATACTTGGAAGTTACGATAGAATGTAATGTGGAAGAATGGGAAGTGGTTTCTTCTCCGGAATGGATTTCTTATACATCTGCCAGTGATAAATTGTTAATCAAGGCTGAAAGAAACAAGGAAAAGTCCGAACGGGCTGGAGTCATTATTTTGAAAAGTCAAGATAAAGAAGCCGAAATAATTGTGAAACAGGCTAAAGCTAATTTCCTGAACAAGTTAGGACTCTGATATACACTCAACAAAATAATAAAGGTTACTAAACATGAAATGGATTTCCATTGGACGGGCATCTGACAATGATGTCGTATATAATAATTCTTCAATCAGTAGTTATCATGCAGATATCTTTTTAAATGAAGGACATCTCATCATAACCGACCACAGTACAAACGGTACATGGGTGAACGGAAGAAAAGTCCATAACAGTTCATGCGGCATTGTGAAAGGAGATAAGATTTTATTTCCTGGCAATGTTATATTTAATTGGCAAATCATTGAGCGCGAGCTAATGAAAGAAACAGTCCGTCTTGATTATTCTCATTCGGAAATGAAAGACGATACCGAGCATGTCCACTGGAACAGAAAAGATTATGAAACGCCAGGAGGTGGACGGGAGATTAAGCCGCTTTCATTGAGTGATGCGATTGCCAGTGTTTTCACACATTATGCTGATTTCTCGGGACGAGCCCGGCGTAGTGAGTTTTGGTGGTTTTATCTGTTTAATACAATATTGGCTGCTTTATTGATTTTCTTCCCGATTGCATCTATAATTTGGTCATTAGTGACTATAATTCCCGGCTTGGCTGTTAGTGTTCGTCGTTTACATGACCTCGGTAAAAGTGGTCTAAACCTTCTATTTGCTTTAATCCCTCTTGTGGGATGGATTTTGTTGATTGTTTGGTATTGTCAAGAGGGAGAACCGCGTAGCAATCAATATGGGAAGAGCCCGAAAAGCGGAATATAAACAGTGTAACCGAAAGAAAGAATGCCATGGTTGCATAGAAAGCCGACAATATAAACCACACTTTCTAACTGCCATGGCCTTTACCACAGAAATTACTCAACACAAATTACTATTTATTAAATGGGTACGTTGAAACTGTCTGAATTGATGAGGCTCACGCTTATCGCAATCTATACATTGGCCACAATCAATGTATATACGCAAAATAATTATTACCTGCAACAGGCTAAAAAATATCAACAACAAGCAGAAGTATATTTTAAGCAGGCGGAAAGTTATGAACGTGATGCCGAACGCTATAATGAAAAAGCGCAGAACTATCTTCAAAAAGCCGCACATTATTCCCGGAAAGGCAATGATAGAAAAGTCAGAACCTATCAACGATGGGCAAGAGAAGCCACAAATAAAATGGAATTGCGTTTGCGTTGGGCTAAAGAAGCACGACAAAAAGGAGAACTTCGCTTGCGTTGGGCTAAAGAATGTCTGGATAAAATCGACAAACAATAACAACTCATAAAAGCCATCTATCTGATGGGGCTTGAGCAAGGATACCTACACGGTCACGGCGGATGGGACGAAAGTACATGGAATGGAAAAAGGCCCAATCCTGGAGAGGCTTTCTTCTTTCAAATTATAGAAAAAGCCGTTCATTACAGCCCAAGAATCGAATTCCTGACCAATGAATACAGCCCCAACAAACGCATAGGCATTATCACTATCCCCACATGGAACGGATATCCGCTATACGATTTCATCGTTTACCGGACATGGAAAGGGTACAAAACGAAACTGTTTGTGTCAGGCTCTGAAATAAAACCGGAAATATCTTCCCGATACTGATTTCACGGCTTGCACGTTCCAGCCTTTCCACACTACGAATGCAGGAGAATTCCTGTGTCTCCTTTCCCACAATGTATTTCCACTCCCGCAGATGCGATGTCTGCCCCCATCGGAGGATTACGTTTGGACAACTTCAAGTCAATATATTCAAGAGTTGGAAAATCACGGAACAACCGCCGGACAATACGCCCGCCTACATACTCCAAAAGTTTGGAGGGGATTGCCATCTCGTCCTTAATGGCTTGATAGATTTCCGCATAATTCAGTGTATCGGCCACATCGTCCGTTTCCATAGCCCGTGTGATATCCGTCTTTAAACGGAGTGACAAGATATATTCATTGCCCACCATGGTTTCCTGTGAAGCCACACCATGGTAGGCAAAGAAATGTAAATCGTCCAGGCAAACATAAGTTTCCATCATCAATAAGTCCTCCCTGTCTGCGCAATCATTTCCCGTATTTTCCCGTTCAGACTATCGGCCTGCATCAGTTGTTCCAACGTCAAGTGCATACGATAACGCCAATAATGGTGAGGGTTGGAAGGAACGTTGATACGTTCAGCCTGTACATCCGGATTGCGCCAACGTCCGTCAATGGAAAGCCAATCCTGGAAAGAAAGGATGCTCAAGATGGAATTGCTACGGAGATGCTTGCGCACGACTTCTTCACAAATATCCGGGGTAGCGCTTGCCGGAGCTTCACCTGGATGGCCTAACATGTTGTTGAAGTAACGTTGCGTTTGCCGGGCGTCTTCTTCCCACCAGCCACGCAGGGTGGACATGTCGTGTGTAGAGATGGTGCAAACCGAACGGTAGGGATACCATTCCGGATGACCGAACTCCTGCGAGGGATCTTTAGGCATACGCTCTATCTCCAAGGAAAGGATGCGCAATTCGTTCATGACCCATGCCACACAAGCGGGTATCATGCCCAAATCCTCACCGCACACCAACATATGGGTAGATTGCGTCAGCTGAGGCAGTTTCTTCATGGCCTGCCTTCCCCAGAAATCATTGTGCCGATGATAGAAGTATTGGTCATAAAGCCGGTTGAAAGCGGCTTTCTCCCAATCGTTTAAAGCCTGGTAGATGAAATCGTGTTGCACGCCGATGCGCGGATGGTATTTTTCCGGATCATTGCGGTCGGGCACGAACAGGACATCGCTGATGAGGGCATACAGCCCGTCACGTATCCGAATGCTTTCCGCATCATCCTTTCCGGCAAAGAAAGTTTCCACCTTGCGCTGGGTGTCAAACTCTGGCCTCATCCGGTAAGTTCCCCAGGCGCCGGCAGGCTCTATGAAAGTTCGCTTTACATAGTCGGTATGCGCGCCGAACAGTTGTTCCAAGAAATATTCGTGAATGTAAGGATTGAGGAAGAAGTCTTTGCGGAATTGCAATCCGTAACACTCAATTTCTTCACTTGTCATAGGAATGGACGGAACGAATTGTCCCAGCAATCCATGTACGGCATTCATCGGGATTTCCCATATGCGGAAGAATCCCAAGATGTGGTCGATGCGGTATGCGTCGAAGTATTCCGCCATCTTGCGGAAGCGCTTCATCCACCAGGCATATCCGTCCTGCTCCATCACATCCCAATTGTAAGTAGGAAGGCCCCAGTTTTGTCCATTGACGGAAAAATCATCGGGCGGGGCACCGGCCTGTCCGTTCAGATTAAAATAGTAAGGCTCTTTCCATGCTTCCACACTATTGCGGCTGATGCCAATGGGGATGTCTCCCTTCAGCACCACACCGTTGGCACGGGCATGACGGCTGGCATCCAGCAATTGCAGATGCAGATTGAACTGAATGTAATAGTAAATGGCAATATGCGGATAGTCGGCCGTATCGGGTTGGCACAGCCGTTCAACATCCTCTTGGTTATACGTTTGATAACGAGGCCATTCGCGGAAGTTAGCCGTCTTATAAGCATCGCGCAGATAACAAAATACGGCATAAGGCTGCAACCATTCTTTATTCATTTCGAAAAAGTCCTTGAAGGCATCGGATGCAAGCACTTTTGCCCCCTCTTGCGCGAAGATCAGCCGGAAGTATTCCCATTTGGTCCGATTGACGGCTTCATAATCTACGGCAGGCAAAGCGTTCAACTCTTGTTGGCGTTTGCGGAATTCGGCCATCTTCTCCCGGTCATGCAATTCGCCCAATTGCTCCAAATCGGCGTACATGGGATGGAAAGCGTAGATGGAAATGCTGCTATAGGGATACGTATCTGTCCATGTATGGGTCATGGTAGTGTCGTTGACGGGAAGAATCTGCACGGCTTTCTGACTGGTCATCGCTGTCCAGTCAATCATTCGTTTCAAATCACCGAAATCGCCTACACCATAACTTTTTTCCGAACGTAATGAAAATACAGGAATAGCCACCCCCGCTCCTTTCCATGCAGGCAAGCCGAAATACACATAGCGGTCACCAACAACCAGCGTTTCGTCATCATGCAGTTGCGGGTCGGCAATGTAACGGTTGGGGTTATTTTCCCAAGCCACAACGCTGCCTTCACTTTTCTTATACAGCACGAATTTATACTCCAACGGGAAAGTCAAGGCATCCGCGTCAAGCTCTACCTGCCACTCGGGAAAGTTGATGTCGCTCATCAGTACGGCTTTATTGAGGTCCCAATTGCCCAACGCGTCCTGATTTCCGCATATAGCCAGGCAATGATTGTCGTCAATGCATGGGGCATATGCCTTGATAAGAACACCTTTGATGTGACAGGAAGGCGCAGCCATGCGTTGACGGTGCGCCAGCAAAGACTCGGTGAAAGCTGATGTGTAAAAATATTGTTGTTCGGGGATGTCTTTCCAGCAATCCGCCAACCGATATATCTTCTTCGGATTGTCGGACGTAACATACAACGTCCTGCACAGGCCGTTCCATTCGTCGCGAACCGGCTTACCGTTTTTATATATATGGTAACTGTAATGCAGGCACCTTTCCGCCGGACAAGAAAAATCAACGCCCGCGGTCCAATGAATTCCGTCGATGGTATGTAAAGAGACGGCCTTTTCCGCATCATTCATGCCAAGCTCCTGCACAGAGCCTTGTACTTTGACTTCTTCGCCCCAGTTGGTACGGTATTCGATATTAAATGATAAGGTCATATTATTGAATTTGAATTTAAAACAACAATAGCTACACTGGTTATGCAAGTATAAAAAATTATCCCGACAGCCATTGTAGCCATTGCCACTTTACTTTCCGAAAAGGGGTGCAAACGTTTGTGATTATTTGCCGGTTATCCACATCTTGAAGCTCCGCATGTCTTACATATCAGACAGCCTTCCTGATAGACAAGCGTCTCATTTCCGCAATTCGGACATTTTTGGCCTTTCGCTTCTGTTCCGTCAAGCACATATTTCTTCAAAGCACGTTCCACACCATTCTTCCAGGTATTGATGTTTTCGCTATCCAGCTGAAGCGAACTTACCAGTTTGATGACCTGTTCAATAGGCATGCGGTAGCGCAACACGCCAGAGATAAGCTTGGCATAATTCCAATACTCCTTGTTAAACTTCTCAGACAAGCCTTCAATAGTTACCTTGTAGCCGCGTTTGTTCTCAAACTGGAAATCATAGTGTTTGCGTCCGTTGTCATCGTAGTTCTTGATGATGTGTCCGGTTGTAACGCTCTTAGGCAACACAATACCTTCATCGTCATCCAGCACACCGGTAAATATCTCGTAAGGATGTCCGTCCATCAAGCCGACAAAAGCCACCCATTTTTCCTTATTATTCTGGAAACGCACCACATCGGCCTCCAAAACTTTGGGTCGTGTCTCCACCACCGTAGGCGGTTTACAAGGAGGCAATTCGTCCTTTTTATCACTCTTCTTCGTGGATAGCAACACACCCGAACGTGAGCCTTCGCGATAGACTGTACAACCCTTACAACCCGATTGCCATGCTTCTACATACAACCGGTTTACCAGCTCCTCATCCACATTGGCGGGCAGGTTGATAGTGACACTAATCGAATGGTCCACCCACTTCTGTATGCGTCCCTGCATTTTCACCTTCATCAACCAATCCACATCATTAGAAGTAGCTTTATAATAAGGAGATTCTTCCACCAGTCTGTCAATTTCTTCCTGTGTATAGTGTTTGGCGGGATTATAACCTTTGGCTTCCATCCATGTCACGAATTTAGGATGGAAAACGATGTATTCCTCGAAAGCGTCACCTGTTTCGTCCACGTAATCAATATGCACGTTCGTGTCGTTAGGGTTCACCTTACGACGGCGTTTGTACACGGGCAGGAACACCGGCTCAATGCCCGATGTTGTCTGGGTCATCAAACTGGTTGTACCCGTCGGAGCAATAGTCAGGCAAGCGATGTTGCGACGTCCGTATCGATTCATGTCTTCGTAAAGTTGCGGGTCAGCTTCGCGCAAGCGACCGATGAAAGGATTGTCCTTCTCACGTTCCGCATCATATATTTCGAATGCGCCGCGCTCTTTGGCCATCTCAACCGAAGAATGATAAGCGCTCAGCGCAATGGCCTGATGCACTTTTTCTGAAAATCCGGTCGCTTCCTCCGTACCATAGCGCAGGTTTAAGGCAGCCAGCATGTCACCCTCGGCCGTAATACCCACACCGGTGCGTCGGCCTTGCCCACTCTTCTTGTATATTTTCTGCCACAATGCACGTTCCGTATGTTTCACCTCCTCGCCTTCAGGATCGGAATCAATCTTCTCCATGATGCGTTCAATCTTCTCCAGTTCCAGGTCGATGATGTCATCCATAATGCGCTGGGCCAGTTTCACATGCTTGCGGAACAGGTCAAAATCGAAATAGGCATCCGGTTTAAACGGATTTACCACGTAAGAATAGAGGTTGATGGCAAGCAGACGGCATGAGTCGTAGGGACACAACGGTATCTCGCCACATGGATTGGTAGACACAGTCTTGTAGCCCAAGTCCGCATAGCAATCGGGTACTGACTCGCGAATAATGGTATCCCAAAACAACACGCCCGGTTCGGCCGACTTCCATGCGTTGTGCACTATCTTCCGCCACAACTCATTGGCATTGATTTCCTTCTTCACCAACGGGTTCTTACTGTCAATGGGGTATTGCTGCGTGTAAGGCAAATTGTCAATGGCCGCCTGCATGAAAGCATCATCCAACTTGACGGATACGTTAGCTCCTGTCACTTTGCCTTCCGTCATTTTAGCATCGATGAATGCTTCCGCATCCGGATGCTTGATGGACACGCTCAACATCAACGCTCCCCTGCGTCCGTCTTGAGCGACCTCACGGGTGGAGTTAGAATAACGTTCCATGAAAGGAACCAATCCGGTAGAAGTCAGCGCCGAGTTCTTCACGGGTGAACCCTTAGGACGGATGTGGGAAAGATCGTGACCGACACCCCCGCGACGCTTCATCAGTTGAACCTGTTCCTCGTCTATCTTAAAGATGGCACCATACGAATCGGCCTCCCCGTCCACACCAATCACAAAGCAGTTGGACAAAGAAGCTATCTGATAATCGTTACCGATACCCGTCATGGGGCTTCCCTGCGGAACGATGTACTTGAAGTGATCCAGCAAACCGAACAATTCGTCGGCGCTTAGCGGATTGGGATACTTGGCCTCAACGCGGGCTATCTCATTAGCAATACGCCAATGCATATCCTCGGGAGACTTTTCATAAATGTTCCCGAAAGAATCTTTCACAGCGTATTTGCTCACCCACACTCTGGCCGCCAGTTCGTCACCTTGAAAGTATTGCAATGATGCTTCAAAGGCTTCGTCGTACGTATAAGTTTTCTTTTCCACAATAAATATATATTTAAGATGTATATGTGTTACCCTCAGTCGGTTTTATAGAAGTCATGCTGGTGGTCAACAAATGTTTTGCAAAGCTATGAATGTTTTTCGAATTGACAAAAGAAATATTTCTTTTTTTATCAACAACTTATAAGTCTCCCATTTCAAAACAATAAACACCTATATTTCAGAGATTTACAAAATACAAATATCCAAAAAGTTTTCCAAAACGTAAAACGACGTCCCATAAGAGTTAAACACATTGAACAATTAAAGCCACAGGCATTCCAAAAATCCGTTCTTTCCCTTTAGCCATTCCGCAGCCCGAGACAGGCGATTCTCAGCGATTAGGAAATACAAAGTGTAACGAGTGATAAAATGATAATTTAGAAACCCCCTCAACTCCCCCCGTGGGGGAGCTATTGTATTCTACTTAGTATTCAAAGCCTCCCCCACGGGGGGGGGAGGTCTGGTGGGGGCTAAATTCCCGTTTATAGTATAAATTAATTTTGTTCACTTGCTTATGATTTGTCTTGACAATAAATAATTAATGTATGATAACCTTTCATGGAATAAATGCAAATAAATGTATAAAGCGAGCGGCCAATCCTTGTCATAAAACGGAACTGTTTTCAAATGTGATTGATTTACAGCTATTTATATTCAAACAGGAACTCTTAACTATTTGCCCGAAAATACTTAACTGTTCCCTCCGAAATAGTTAAGTGTTTCGGGGGAAATACCTAACCGTTTCTTGGGGAAATAGTTAAGTGTTTTTTCGGTGAAGGTTCAGACGGCTCTTTATTTATCTGAACTTTTTACTTTTAGACCAGCGTATTTATATTTAAGTAAGTGAACAATATTAGTTTTTATTATAAATGTGAATTTAGAAGCCCCTCCCCATCCCTCCCCCGAAGGGAGGGGGCTTAATCCATTTGAACGGACAATTCACTAATATGTACGGGTCGCCTCCCCTTCGGGGGGGGAGGAGGGAGGGGGCTAAATTCCCATTTATATAATTACGCACTTGCCGGATAATCCCAAATTCTCGCACAGGCATGCTCGTGGTGTGCAACTGCATCTTTATCTTCCGAATGTACCGAAATCCACCGCGCCAAGAAGTTTTTTTCAAAGAAATAATAAGAGAGAATGCGACAGAAATTGTATCTTTGCACCGTTTTTCTTCGAACGCTATACATATACATTATAACTATGATAGACAAAATCAACGAGCTTCTGCAAGAAGTGGAAGCCATGACAGCAGCCAATGCCGAAGAGTTGGAGGCGTTGCGCATCAAATACTTGAGTAAGAAAGGCGCCATCAACGAACTGATGGCCGACTTCCGCTCCGTACCCGCTGAACAAAAGAAGGAAGTGGGCATGAAGCTGAACGAACTGAAGACCAAGGCCCAAGAGAAAATCGCCGCCTTGAAAGAAGCTTTCGAAAGCCAGGACACAGGCATGGATGAACTGGACTTGACACGCACTGCCTACCCTATCGGGCTGGGAACACGCCATCCGCTGACATTGGTAAAGAATGAAATCATCGACATCTTCGCCCGCATGGGATTTAACATCGCAGACGGCCCTGAAGTAGAAGATGACCTGCACGTATACACCAAACTGAACTTTGCCGCCGACCACCCGGCACGCGACATGCAGGACACGTTCTTTGTGGAAGTCAATCCGGACGATGTGACCAAGAATGTAATCCTGCGTTCACACACCAGCAGTGTGCAAGTACGCACTATGGAGCATACCCAACCGCCCATCCGCGTCATCTGCCCGGGACGTGTATACCGCAACGAAGCCATCAGTTACCGTGCACACTGCTTCTTCCACCAAGTAGAAGGCCTCTATATTGACAAAGGTGTATCATTCACAGACCTGAAGCAGGTGTTACTTCTCTTTGCACAAGAGATGTTTGGTGCTGACACGAAAATCCGCCTCCGACCATCCTACTTTCCCTTTACAGAACCCAGTGCAGAAATGGACATCTCGTGCAACATCTGCGGCGGGAAAGGATGTCCCTTCTGTAAAGGAACAGGCTGGGTGGAAATCCTAGGATGTGGCATGGTAGACCCCAACGTATTGGAAGCCTGTGGCATAGACAGCAAAACATATAGCGGATATGCCTTTGGCATGGGTATAGAGCGCATCACCAACTTGAAGTATCAAGTAAAGGACCTGCGTATGTTCTCCGAAAACGATACCCGCTTCCTGCGCGAGTTTGAAAGCGCATACTAATATCAAAATGAAGAATTAAGAATGGAGAATTAAGAATTCAGTATGCGCCATCGCACCGCAATTACCTTATAATTCTTCATTCTAAATTCTTCATTTTCATTTAAAAAGTTCTTATGAAAGACAAACTTGTCACTCCCAGCTATTGCTTTATCCTGGCAGCAAATTTCCTACTCTATTTTGGTTTTTGGCTGATAGTGCCGGTATTGCCGTTTTATTTGTCCGAAGAGTTCAGTGCGAACAACTCCACCATCGGCATCATCTTGTCGTGTTACACCGTAGCGGCCTTGTGCATCCGTCCGTTTTCGGGCTATCTGCTGGACTCATTCGCCCGCAAGCCACTCTATCTGGTGGCTTATTTTGTGTTTATGTGCATATTTACGGGGTATATTTTTGCAAGCACATTGACCGTGTTCATTATGTTCCGCATCATCCACGGCATATCGTTTGGAACGGTAACCGTAGGGGGAAACACAGTGGTCATTGACATCATGCCGTCCTCACGCCGAGGCGAGGGATTAGGTTATTATGGCTTATCGAACAATATTGCCATGGCTGTAGGCCCTATGTCGGGACTTTTCCTGCACGATGCAGGCATGAGCTACACCACCATCTTCTGTTGCGCTTTAGGCTCGTGCATCGCCGGTTTTTGTTGCGCCACATTAGTGAAAGCCCCCTATAAACCACCCGTAAAGCGAGCACCCATCTCATTAGACCGTTTTATCCTGTTGAAAGGGCTTCCCGCAGGCTTCGGTTTATTGATGCTATCCATCCCATACGGCATGACCACCAACTACGTGGCCATGTATGCCAAACAAATAGGATTGGACGTCAGTACCGGACTGTTCTTTACTTTCATGGCGGCCGGAATGGCCATCTCGCGCATCTTCTCCGGCAAGATTGTGGATCGGGGCAAAGTAACACAAGTCATTGCAGCGGGATTATACATTGTTATTGTCAGTTTCTTTGCCCTATCGGGCTGTGTGTACATCATCCAATGGAATCCAGGTATATGTACCTTCATATTCTTCGGAGTGGCATTGATGCTGGGTGTAGGCTTCGGTATCATGTTTCCCGCCTACAACACCTTATTTGTCAATCTGGCTCCCAACAATCAGCGAGGAACTGCTACCTCGACCTACCTCACCTCGTGGGATGTGGGTATCGGCATCGGTATGTTGACAGGCGGATACATCTCGGACATCAGCACTTTCGATAAGGCTTATTTGTTCGGCGCATGCCTCACCATCATATCCGCCATTTACTTCAATTGGAAAGTGGCGCCTCACTATCAAAAAAACAAATTGCGATGAGAAAACAAGAACGCTATGACAAGATTGTGGCATGGTTTCGCGAAAATCGTCCCGTGGCCGAGACAGAGTTGCACTACAACAACAATCCTTTTCATTTGTTGATAGCCGTCATTCTTTCGGCTCAATGTACGGACAAGCGGGTCAACATGGTTACTCCTCCGCTTTTTCACGATTTTCCCACACCTGAGGCTTTGGCTTCTACCACTCCCGAAGTGGTGTATGAATACATAAAAAGCGTATCCTATCCTAATAACAAAGCCAAACATTTGGTCGGTATGGCTCAAATGTTGGTGAAAGATTTCCAAAGCCAAGTGCCCGATACGTTGGAGGATTTGATTAAATTGCCCGGTGTAGGCCGCAAGACAGCCAATGTCATCCAATCCGTAGTATTCAATAAAGCGGCCATGGCTGTAGACACTCATGTGTTTCGCGTGAGTCACCGTTTAGGTTTAGTGAATGACCGTTGCACGACTCCGTTAAGTGTGGAAAAAGAACTGACCAAACACATAGCACCGGCCGATATCCCCATCGCCCACCATTGGCTCATTCTGCACGGACGTTACATCTGTCTGGCTCGCACCCCTCAATGTGACAAGTGCGGTTTGCAATCCATGTGTAAATATTACTGCAATACCTATAAAGTTCGTAAAGTCACCCCTAAAGAGAAAGAATAAAATCTCATTTATGAAGAGAAAAAAGAAAAAAATACTAACTTTGCGGGCGTGATACAAAACCAAACAGAGTTACAACAGAACGAAAACAACACTTTTAAATAATAAGTATTATGACAATCGATCAATTTAACTTTGCCGGTAAAAAGGCGTTCGTTCGTGTGGACTTCAATGTGCCCTTGGACGAGAACTTCAACATCACCGATGATACTCGTATGCGTGCCGCTCTCCCCACGCTGAAAAAAATTTTGGCCGACGGCGGTAGTATTATTATTGGTTCACACCTGGGTCGCCCGAAAGGTGTAACAGAGAAATATTCCTTGAAACACATCTTGAAACACTTGGACGAGTTGTTGGGCATCGAAGTACAGTTTGCCAGCGATTGTATGGGCGAAGAAGCTGCCGCCAAAGCCGCCGCTCTACAACCTGGTGAGGCCCTGTTGCTTGAAAACCTCCGTTTCTATGCGGAAGAAGAAGGCAAGCCCCGTGGTTTGGCCGATGACGCAACAGATGAAGAAAAGGCTGCTGCCAAGAAGGCCGTAAAAGAAAGCCAGAAGGAATTCACCAAAAAACTGGCTTCGTATGCCGACTGCTACGTAAACGATGCATTCGGTACCGCTCACCGCGCACATGCCTCTACAGCTCTGATTGCCCAATACTTTGACAAGGACCACAAGATGTTCGGTTACCTGATGGAAAAAGAAGTGAAAGCAGTAGACAAAGTGCTGAATGACATTCACCGTCCGTTTACAGCCATCATGGGTGGTTCAAAAGTCTCCTCTAAGATTGAAATCATTGAAAATCTGCTGAACAAGGTAGACAATCTGATTATTACCGGTGGTATGACATATACATTTACCAAGGCTCAAGGCGGGAAAATCGGCCTCTCCATCTGTGAGGATGACAAACTGGACTTGGCTTTGGAACTGATGCAGAAAGCCAAAGAGAAAGGTGTAAACCTGGTATTGGCTACTGATGCCAAGATTGCCGACTCTTTCTCGAACGACGCTAATACACAGTTCTGCAAAGTAAACGAAATACCCGATGGCTGGGAAGGTCTTGACATAGGTCCGGAAAGCGAAAAGGCATTTGCGGAAGTCATCAAAGGCTCAAAAACAATTTTGTGGAATGGTCCTACGGGCGTATTTGAGTTTGAGAACTTCACACACGGTTCACGCTCAGTAGGCGAAGCTATTGTTGAAGCTACCAAGAACGGCGCTTTCTCGCTTGTAGGTGGTGGTGATTCTGTAGCTTGCGTCAACAAATTCGGCTTGGCCAGTGGCGTATCCTATGTTTCTACCGGTGGCGGTGCATTGCTTGAGGCCATTGAAGGAAAAGTACTTCCGGGTATCGCAGCAATCAACGAATAATACAAATCATTTATAACAAAGGCAGCCTGACACAGAAGTGCGGGCTGCCTTTTCTTTTCAAAAAAATCTATGAGGAAACTGCTTATCATCCTGTTGACCTGCATCATATCCGGACAACTCGATGCACAAGAAAAACAACAAGGAACTCCCCTTAAGAACGTTGTCAATACATTGAAAGAGCGCATCACCTTAGAGGGTTATCTCCAATTAGGTTATACCTACGATGACCTAGAGTCAAACAAAACCAACACGTTCGACATCAAACGAGCCATCCTAATGACACGTGGTAAAATCACCGAAAAATGGTCATGCTACTTCATGTTCAGTCTGGCCAATTCGCCCAAAATATTGGAAGCTTATACTGAATATCACTTCCTACCTGAGCTATCCGTGCGAGTCGGTGAGTTTAAAACCATGTATACCATCGAAAATCCGATGTCCCCCAGCGTATTAGAACTTATCAATGTTAACTCACAAGCCACCAATTATTTAGCCGGATATAACGGAAGCGATCCACTCTACGGTTCACAAACCGGACGCGACCTGGGAATCATGATTTATGGAGACCTGTTCAAAAAACGGTTCAGCTACAAACTGGCTATTATGAACGGGCAGGGCATCAACTTGAAAGACAAGAACAATCAAAAAGACATTGTGGGCACCCTGATGGTAAACCCAATCAAAGTGCTATCCTTCGGAGGCTCATTCATTAAAGGCAAAGGATGTGCTGTAGCGACCTCAGACATCAATCCTGACATCAAAGCAGGCGATAACTATACACGCAACCGTTGGTCCATCGGCGCAAAGCTAACGACCAAACCGTTGGACTTACGCACGGAATATTTAGCCGGAAAAGATGGTCAAGTGAAAAGTGCGGGCTATTACGCCACAGCCTCAATCCACGCATTTCCTAACGTAGACATCGTCGCCTCTTATGACTATTTCAACAAAAACAAATCTACCGACAATAAACAAACCAACTATATCGCCGGTCTGCAATGGTGGTTCTACCCCAAATGCCGTCTTCAAGTACAATACACCTATTGCAACCGTCATCAAGGAGAAAATTCCAACCTGCTACAGACACAAATTCAAGTACGTTTTTAAGACATCTATGAATTGTTATTGTATCTTTGCGCACACATAGCACATTATCTTTTCATCATGAACGAGCAGAGTATTAAAGAACAACACGAAAGTATCGTCAACTTACTGAAAGAACAAAGGTTGAAAGAAGCGCAGACTCAACTGAGCGCTATGCTGACCGCATGTAGTGACGGCAACCTGCATAACCGTCTGGAACAAGCACAGACTTCCTACCAATACATGTTACAATATATGCGACAAGGCATAGACGACCCTGAACGTGACAAACTATACCGGAACTTACGGGCAGAGACATGGGACATAGCCAACCAGGCGAAAGCGAATATTCTCGACGGAATGTCCTACCGCTATTACCAAACGCTGCACGCTTCCAACAGACAATCTGAAAAAGTTACGCTGGCAACCTGTCTGCACACGCTGGAAAACTTTGAGGACGACATGGCCATCTGCCAATTGATGCCCGACAACCAGCAGCGTATCAACGAATTGGGAAACAAACTTTGGGAAACAAACCGGCAACTGTTTCTCGCGACATGGGGAAACTCTTCCTGGAGTAAAGAGACCGCAGCCCAAGCGCAAAGTTACCTTACCTCACAACAACTGCGCCCCATTGACTTATCCTTGTTCACCAGTGCAGTCACATTAAGTCTGACAGAATGTTTTGATATCCGCAAATGTTTATGGCTGATTGACGCTTACCAAACCGATAATCCGATGATAAACCAACGCGCGTTAGTGGGATTAGCCATCACCTTATACATCCATGGAGACCAGGCCGCACTCTATCCTAACCTGACAGCGCGTATCAGTCTGCTTGGCAGCGACACGACATTCCGCAAAGACTTAAGCCGCATTTACCTCCAGTTGCTACAAAGCAAAGAAACCGAAAAAGTGGACAAGAAGATGCGTGAAGAGATTTTCCCGGAAATGATAAAAGGCGTGAATATGATGCGCGGCATGAAGTTTGGCTTCGAAGAGCCCTTGGAAGAAAACGACAGGAACCCTGATTGGGAGAAAGCGCTGAATGACACAAAATTCAACGAAAAACTCCGCCAAATGGGTGAACTGCAAATGGAAGGAGCCGACCTGCACTTCAGTACCTTCAATTCTCTGAAACAAAATCCGTTCTTCAATGACCCCTGCAACTGGTTCTATCCGTTTGACCTCAAACACCCGGCCATTGTCAAGCTGTTCGGCAATAATCTGAAAGAGAGCAACAGACTGATAAAAACATTGCTACAATCGGGATTCTTCTGCGAAAGCGACAAATATTCCTTGTGTTTCACCATGACACTCCTATCGCCGACACAACGTACCCAAATGCTCGAACAGTTCGACCGACAAATGCCGGAAGAAATGCTGGATAAAGAAAATGTCCAGAACATCCAGGAATACGCCAGCCGAAAAGAAGTGATCAGCCAGCTCTACATCCAAGACATATACCGCTTTTATAAATGCTCACAACGGAAGCATGAATTACGGGACTTCTTTAAGGAGGAACTTGCCCTGCATAAGAAACCATTGCTGAAAGAAATCTTGGGACAAACTGAAGTCCTGATTGAGGTAGCCAACTTCCACTTCCGTAAAGAGCACTACACAGAAGCGTTGGAAACCTACCGCCTGCTGGCAGACAAACATGAGGCAGACGCTGACATTTTCCAGAAGGCCGGCTTCTGCCTCCAAAAGGAAAGGCGTTACCGCGAAGCCGCCGAGGCTTACCGAAGGGCTGACATCCTGAAACCAGACCACATTTGGACGTTGCGCCATTTGGCCACATGCTACCGTCAGCTACATGACTACGAACAAGCCTTGGAACTCTATCAAAAAGTAGAAGCCATGCAGCCCGACAATTCCAGCCTGCTATTCCTCATCGGAAGCTGTCTGGCCGAACTGCAACGCTACGATGACGCGTTACAATACTTCTTCAAAATGGATTTCATGGAGAACAACAGCCTGAAGGCGTGGCGGGCCATTGCCTGGTGCTCATTAGTATGCGGCAAAACGGAACAAGCCGAAAGGTACTACGAAAAGATTTTGGGCACGGACAAGCCTGTGGCAGCCGACTACTTGAACGCAGGACACGCGGCATGGATACGGCACGACATAGACAAAGCCGCCACACGCTACGGGCAAGCGCTAAACGCATATGGAAACATGCAGGATTTCATAGAAATGTTCAACAAAGACAAGGAAACCCTCTTGAACTCAGGCATCCGGGAAAAAGACATGCCGCTGATGATGGATTTGATGTTGTAGAATCCACAAGAACGACGGAAGGGAGGGGAACGCGCCCCCCCCTCCTTACTCCACGCTCTTCAGTTCGCGATACAACCGCTGCACAGGCAATCCCATTATATTGAAATAACTGCCTGCAATATACTCCACACCTATATAACCGATCCATTCCTGCACACCGTACGCGCCAGCCTTGTCCATCGGCCGATACCTGTCCACGTACCAGCCGATTTCCTCTTCCGTCAAGGAAGCGAAACGGACCTCCGTCCGCGACGTGAAGCTACGCTGCCAGGCGACAGTGGTGAGGCATACCCCAGTAAAGACTTCATGCGTCCGTCCCGACATGTCACGCAACATACGCAAAGCATCTTCCCGGTCGCACGGCTTGCCTAACACATGTCCGTCCAGCCACACAATGGTATCCGCCGTTATCATCAATTCGTCCGGCCGCAACAACTCGCGGTAAGCGGCCGCTTTCTCACGCGCTATATACAGCGGTATATCCCCACCCCGCAACGTTCCAGGATAAGACTCATCCACATCGGGCAACGTACGTACCTCATATTCTATCCCAAGCCCCGAAAGCAAATCTTTACGACGGGGGGAATTGCTCGCTAATATAATCTTATATTTCTTTAAATGATCCAGCATATTCATCAGGTTTATATTCATTGTATCGTGTCGGGGGTGCCCGACTGGCTTACCATCCAAAAGCCCGCTCATCCGCCAGCCACAAGCCATGCACCTTCAATACCTGCTCCACCACGTCACGACCTACTCCACAGCCTCCATCGGCATACGAAATATAGCGTGCCGCGGCCTTAACCTCGGGAGCCGCATCACGGGGACAACAGGGAAGGCCACACGCGCGCATCACCTCCAAATCCGGTATGTCATCGCCCACGTAGAGAATTTCCTCATCCTTCAGCCCGTGGCGGTCACGGAAATCACGATAATCGTGTATCTTGACCGACGAGCCTAAATAAATATCCTCTTCCTTCAATCCCAAAGCCAAGAAACGCTTACGCACAGCTTCGGTCCTTCCGCCGGTGATGATACCTAACTTCATCCCCATTTTTGCCGCCAAATGCAGCGAATAGCCATCTTTGATGTTGACAGTCCGCATCGGTTCCCCCTCCGGACTCATCGGAATGACATTGGCACTCAGCACGCCATCCACATCAAAAAGCAAAGCGCGTATTTTCTTCAAATCATAATTAATGGTACTCATTGTATAGGGAACAATTAGGAAAGACGATGAATGCTCTCGCTCAACAAACGGTATATCTGCCGCATCTCAGGCTCGTCGGACAACATAGCCAGGTGTTTGTCTATCACCTGTCGGTCGTAGCGCACGGCAGGGCCTGTTTGAGCCGCCTGCGGATTCATGGCGTGTACCTTGCGGGCCGTTTCATCAATCAAGGGCAGCATGGCTTCGAAAGGCAAATTGTACTTGGCCAACAGACGGGAAGCCAAAGCATACATGTGATTGGTAAAATTGCAGGCAAATACGGCCGCCAGGTGAAGGCTTTGCCGTTCTTCGGAAGTGCACTCGTAAACACAACCGGACAATGCGGCGGCTATGTTTTTCAAAAACCGGGTATCGGCCTCCGAGTTGCTTTCCACAAAGACGGGTATCTCGCGGAAGTCCACCAGACGGGCCTTGGTAAAAGTCTGCATCGGATAGAACACGCCGAAGCGTTCGGCCTGCCCTTGCCAAACATTCATGGAAATGCTGCCTGCGGTATGCACCCACAATCCTTGTCCCCTTCCTCCCACCATCCGGGGAAGCAACTCTAAGAAAGCGTCATCCTTGAGCGACACCACATAGAGTTGGGCGTCGGTCACCACTTCGTTCAAATCGGTGGTACAAGAGGCTTCCACGGCTTGAGCCAGCTTTCCGGCCGACTCTTCCGTACGACTGTATATCTGTACGACTCGAAATCCTTTCTTATAAAGTGCGACGGCCAAGTTGGTGGCCAGGTTTCCCGCACCGATAAATGCAATCGATGTATCTTCTATACTTCTTTTCATAAATATCACCTCGCAGCTACAAAATACAAGATAATGCCTATGAGCAACAATGCCACAGGCAAGAGATAGGCCGACATAGTGCCCAACAAAGCCGTTATCAAGCCAAAATTCAGCACCAGCCAAAGGCCGGCCAGCACCAGCCCTACGGACTTGTCGTGCTTGAACAGGAGAAAAATCACCGCTGTATAAAGCAGGAAATTATCTTTATTCATCACCCACGGCAGGCCCATGGAAGCGAAATGAACCAGCTTGTCTATCAGATAGAGCACACCGAATACCATCAGCGTCACTCCCGTGGCTTTATATGTGTCGCTGTTATTGTTCGCTCTCGCCGCGCTCATCGCCGTTTCCTCCGTACTTGTTCAGATGGATTTTCTCCCATTGCAGATGCTCTTCGTTAAAAGGCTTGCGCTCCATGCCTTTGTGGCCGATGGCTATGATACTGAGCACTTGGAGCTGCAAGGGAATGTCCAGCACTTCACGCACGTAGTCGGCAGCAGGAATGCCCGAAGGAGCCATACGCTCACGCACCTGCACCCAGCAACTGCCCAATCCCAAATCCTCGGCCTGAAGTTGCAAATAGATTGAAGCGACAGAGGCGTCTTCTATCCACACGTCACTGACCAACGGATCAGCCGTCACCACTACAGCCAACGCGGCATCGGCTATAAATTGGGCTGCCTGAGCCTTGCACATGGACAAGCGTTTCAAAGTTTCCTTGTCATCCACCACTACAAATTGCCATGAGTTACTGCGCTTCGAGGTAGGAGCCATCAAAGCAGCCTTCATCAAGGCCACCACTTCATCCTGCGTCAGTTCTTCCGTTGTAAACTTGCGCATGCTGCGCCGGTTCTTTATCAATTCGCTAAAGCTTTCCATAATTAAATTTTAAACAAACGTTGCAAAGATACAAGATTATTTTCTAAATTTGCGGTTGATGCCATTGAAACTCACGACATATTATCGGGGAAACGACATTCCGGCCCTGCCGGGAAACGACACGTTCCACTCTACGGCCTTGTTCCGCATCTACGAAGCGACACCGGGATATGACCCATTGCTCATTGTGGCCAGCCTCGACGGAAAGCCTGTGGCAAAGCTGCTGGGCACCATACGTCAGAGTGTCCGCCTGTTTCCGCCTGCCATCATCAAGCGATGCGAGGTGTTCGGCACTGGTGAATACCTGTCCGAAGGCATTAACCGCGAAGCCGTATTCAACGACATGCTGCAACGCCTAACCGACGAAGCCATACGCAATACTTTCCTCATTGAATTCCGTAATCTGCCGGACGCACGCTTCGGCTATCGCTCGTTCCGCTCCTGTCACTATTTTCCCATCAACTGGATGCGCGTGCGCAACTCGCTGCACAACGTAGCCCATGCAGAAGACCGTTTCAGCCCCTCGCGCATCCGGCAAATAAAGAAAGGATTAAAGAATGGGGCCGAAGTGCGCGAAGCCCGAAATGCAGAAGAAGTGACCCAGTTTGCCCACATGCTGCACCACATCTATTCCTGGAAAATACGCCGCCACTTCCCCAGTCGGGAGTTCTTCCAGCAACTGACAAAGCATGCGGCCGACGCCGACGAATCGCGAAGCCGCATCTTCATCGTGCTACACAAGCAACGCATTATCGGAGGAAGTGCCTGTATCTACTCCGGAGACAACGCCTACCTGTGGTTCTCCGGCGGTATGCGCAAGAGCCATGCCCTACTCTATCCCGGCGTACTGGCCGTATGGAAAGCGCTGACTGACGCCAAGGAGCGTGGCTACCGGCACTTGGAATTCATTGACGTAGGCCTGCCTTTCCAAAAGCATAGCTACCGCGAGTTTGTACTACGCTTCGGAGGAAAACAAATCAGCACCCGGCGATGGTTTCGCTTCCGTTGGGAATGGCTTAATCGGGTGCTGAACTGGATATACAGGTAAACGATTTCACTTCACTTTAAACACAGCTGAAGCATAGCCGCCCAGTCTTAGGAAAGTTTCCCCATCAATCATGCGCTGCTCCACCTCACCGGAAACCGCTACCGGACGCGAAATGTCATCCTCCAAAGGAAATTGAACGGCAGGACTCCCAAAGTTATGAATGACCAGCATCTGCTCGTCACCGGCTGTCCGATACCAAGCGGCAATCTGCCTGTAAGCCTCATCGCTTTGATCGTTGTACACCGCATGCCGGGTCAAATCACCTTCGGCCATAGCGGGATAAGTATTGCGCAACTCTATAAAAGTCAGATAAGTATTCAATAAAGAAGTCTCATCCTGGCGTTGTTCGGTCACAGCCTTCACGTTCGAGGCCACTGAAGCGTCTATCTTGTCTGTATAAGCCGTTGTCGACGCGTCGCCCCACAGCATCGGGCCACGCACATACTCGTCGCCCCTCTCTTTTGTGCCATACAGACCCAACTCTTCACCATAATATATATAAGGCGCTCCCGGCATAGTCAAGAGCACAGCCGCAGCCAGCTTACACTTGGACATTGAGCGTCCCAGCTTGGAAGCCGCACGGTCTTCATCGTGATTGGCGAGCTTGATAGCCTCTATGTAGTCGGAACGATAGCCTGCATATTCCTGTCGATAGTCCATAATGTTTTTAGCGAAATAGCATCCGGTACTGTTGTTGATGGCCCACTCCAACCGATACCAGAAAGAGAAATCGAACAAGGCAGGAAGAGCGGCATAGTATGGAGCCACCTCATCATGCTCAGAAAGTACTTCGCCCACCATGTAGAAATCATCCGCATGACCGTTCTGCTTATAATATGCATTCATTTCCTCATAAAACGTTTTCAGGAAACGAGGGTTTTCATCCGATGTCGCGTTGTGGTAGATATGCTTCACCGCATCCAGCCGCAAACCGTCTACGTCACGGTCTACCCATGCTTTTGCCATTCCTGTCATTGCTTGATACACGGAATTGGAAGTCACATCCTCCACCGGCCCGTAATTCAGGTCGGCAAACCAATCGGTACAGAAATGCGAATGATAGTACCACGCCTGCATAAAATCGAACTTAATATCAGCCGCCTGCCGATTATCCAGCACAAAAGCTTCACCCAACGTCAGCTTTTCTCCCGTTGGCGCTCCATATTTGGTTCCCGACGGCCACGACGGGTCATTGCTTGTCCTTATCAGAAATCCCCAGTCCGAAACGAAATCCACGGTCAGTTCATACAGCTCACCGCCACGATGATAAAACTTCTTACACACTCCGTCACCGTAATACAAGTATTTCGCGCCTTCGGTTCCTCCATCGTGATTATCCGCATCAGGCACCTCGGCCTCTGTTACTGTCACTGTAGGGCGCGATGCGTCCGACCAGTCAAGCACAAACTTATAACAACCTTTCACCAGACTCTCATCCGAAGCCGCAGCAAACCATTCTCCCGCATTATATCCGGCACTGCCTTCCGTAGCAATCATTGGGATGTTGCCCACCGCAATGTCCGCCTGCGGGTCTTGGGAAAAGATGTAATAATGCCTATACGGACTATCCGTCGAAGTTTTGGCATCCATAAACCAAGGATGGTCCTTTCCTGTATGGTTCATTACATAATCCAGATAAATCCTGATGTCACGCTGATGAGCTTCCGACACCAATCGTTCAAAATCGGCCATTGTGCCATATGCCGGATTGACCGTGGCATGGTCCGTCACGTCATATCCGTGATAAGACATTGACGGATGAACAGGCGACAACCAAAGCGCTTGCACGCCCAGCGCATCCAGATAATCCAACTTATCAATCACACCCTGCAAATCGCCGCATCCGTCCCCATTACTGTCTGCAAAAGAGTAAATCAGAAGTTGATAAGAAATGTTTCCCCGCTTCTCTCCATCCCATTCTGCCGGGGCAGCCGTCAAGGTTTTCCACTCCACCTCTGGCTGAGGTTCCGGAACCGGTTCAGGTTCGGGTGTCACAGGATTGTCGTCGCTACACGAGACAAACGACAGGAAGAAAACTCCCGCTAAGAACAGGAGCCAATAAAGTCTGTTGCTTTTTCCATTCATAAGCGTAAATTTTAAGATGAACAAATATACGATTTGCCCATAAACGGATTAAGCTCACTCAACACAAAAAGCAATCACAGCCTATGCAAACGGTTTCACACTAAAACATTCACGCCGCCACCAATGCCCCTACAAACTTCCAGATGAAATAACCGCAAAGAACGCACTTGATAAACGTGCCCAGCAGGAAACCGACCAAGGAACCGAAGCCGGAACGTAATGCGTCTTTAGTCTCTCGCCCGCCTGCCAATTCGCCGATGAAAGCACCTAAGAACGGGCCTATGATAATTCCCCACGGCATGAAGAACAGTCCTATTAGTGTGCCCGCCAGGCAACCACGCTCTCCCCAACGGCTTCCGCCACTATATTTGGCTCCCAGCAAAGGGACAAAATAGTCGAGCACTTGAATGACGACAACCAAAACAAGCCACACTATCAGTTCGATTGTGGTGAATTGTACCCGCTCAGTGAAATGGAGCAACAGCATGCCTGCGTAAGCCAACGGCGGACCGGGAAGGACAGGGAGTATGCAACCTGCCAGCCCTCCCAACAAACAGAGGAAACCGAGAATAATTAAAAGTATGTCAGCCATGATGCTTTTTATGGCAAAGATATCAAAAAGAATCGGAAATAAAAAAGTTCTCCAAAAACATCTTTCACTCCTTTAAGGCCTTTTCAACTGATATACACATATATATAGCACGGATATTTCACACATTGCCTATGAGGCTCAAAGATGATTGCCGGGAAGCCCCATTTTATCAAGAAACGACCACGGAGGTGGGAGCGATGCCATATTGCTTTTTAAAGGCGGTGGAGAAGTGAGACTGGTTCTTGAATCCTACTTTGGCACAGACGTCCACAATCTTCTTGCCACCTTCCTGCATCAGGGCGTAAGCCACCTCCAGCCGCTTGCGAATGAGCCACTTCTCCGGCGTGAGTTCGCTTACCTTCTTGAAGTCACGTTTGAAGGTGGCCAGGCTCCGACCCGTGTAGTGTGCCAGTTCTTCTTGCGTAAACTCATACATGTAGTTCCGGTTCATGAAGTCCAGGATGTCTATCTTCCACGGTTCGTTGAAGTCAAACAGTGTTGGAGCAAAGCGTCGGTCGATATGCAGCAATGCCAAAAGACCTTCCTGCATCTTCAGGCGCATGAAGTCACTCTGAGGCTTCACTTTCGGGTCAAAAAAGGGACTGAGCGACGCAAATAGGCTGGTCAATTCCGCCGTTTGGGGCAGCTTGATGACACCAGGCTTCAACTTGGGCGTATCAGCGGGAACCCTGTAGGAATCGCCCAAAGCGTACATTTCACGCAAGAATTGGCGGACGAAGCTCAAGAAGATGCCGCAATAGCGCTCGCCGTCGCATGGCTTCTTATACATAGTAATATGGTGGTCGCGGGGGATGAAAACGCATTCGCCCTTGCCTACATGTATTTGTTTCTTACCGTTGTCCAGCACCATCTCGCCTGAGTAGACATAGTTCATGGCATACTCCCGCGAGCGATGGATGCACGCAGCGGTATCGTCGTAGAAGAAACTGTAGAATACATTCTCATAATTGAAAATGAACTTCAAAGGACTTTGTGTTTCGTCTTTTATCTCTTTCGGGTTCATATCTGCTGAAATTGGTTTGTCGGGACAAAGGTATATAATATTATTCAGTGTTTCATTGCCTTGCGGCTCATTTTAGCCTTATTTTAGGAGGAAAATCAGGAAACCGCTATTCCCCTTCAACTCCGTGCAAGGCATCTTTCGGCTCTATGCGGGTAGAGTCGGCGTATGTGCGAAGCACTTCCAGTGTACGGGCACGACGTTTACGCGCTTTTATTCTCCACCCTCCCTTATCCGGCATCAGGCTGTAACCGGAAGGACGGCCTACTGACTGCCACCCGTAAACAGCATGGCTTCCCGCCTGCCCCACCGGACCATAGCGCAGTCCTGTAGCCTCAATCTGCTCCACCGATTCACGTGGACCGGCATCAAGCGGTGACTTCGCCCAATTAGAATACACGGTCAGAGTCTTCAGTTCGTAAAAAGGATCGCCCCGCCATGTATTTTCATCTACTTCAATCTTACGCTGACGCACCGGATCCCAATTATAAGGAGTATTGGCCGTATAGGGGAACAGTGTCAGTTTTATTTTCCGTGGACGGATGCCATCAACGGCCGGAAGCGTCTCGTCCACCTCCAACCACGGTTTCTCCTCCGCCACCTTCGGCCTACCCATAGCTTGGTTCAGTTCCTCCAACGCATCCGGATTCAGCTTGATTTCACCTTCTTGCCGAAGAAACCGGTGCAGCCGCAAGGAGTCCTCTGCCGTCCAATCTTGGGCATACGAATGAAAGGTCACCAGAAATAGCAACCCCGCTAAAAGACGAAACCTCATCATTTCACCACCACATATATCCGCTGCCGCACAAAGGTTCGTCAAAGCACGGATCTATCGTCCACATGGTACGCGGATATTTCCGGCTATCCCACCAATCACGATATAAGGTTACCGCATCATGCAATTCCTTCTCGGACAAAAAGTACATGCCTTCATAATCGTCGGCATACGCATATACCAACTTGCAACCCATGGAAGCCGGATGTCCCAGGCGGATTGTCTCGACCGTCCACAAAATACATTCTCCCAAACGAAGTTTGCCGCCGGGTGAATAGGAAACAGGAGCCAGCGGGAAAGAGGGTATTTCTCGCATATCATCCGCATACTCCAGCAGTTCGCCAATATCTTCTTTGTCAAACTTAGGTATCGGGGTCAATCCGTCGGTAGTCCGGGCGACATAACGCCCCGACCTCAATTGTTCGACAAACAGCTCCACATCCGGATGGTTATAATCGAAGACCTCTTCTGTACAAGAAACGAAAGCCAAGAGCAGCAGGCTTGCCATCAAACGATATATAGCAGTGAGAACAGACATAAATCACTTTTCATTAAAGATTAATATAACATACGCACACCACATAACAGGTTCAGATTGGCAGGACGCTCCGTGCGTAAGGAACGTGTAGCGGAATCGGTATCAAAATAATGGCTCACCGTAGGCTCGGCAAAGAGCGCGATGCGGTCGGTCAGCTTATAACGGATACCCAATCCGGCCGCAACCGACAATTGCACCGGTTCAGCGCGAAAACTATTGTCCACGGCACCGGCAACACATTTCTCTACAGCTCCGCCGGCTGTCGCATAAAAATCCACTTTATCATTACCCGCCAACAGCACATTCATTTTCACAGGCACAGCCAAAGTATGCAATGTCTTTCCTTTCCCATTCAACACATCATGCAAAAAGTTGTATTGCAATCCCGCCTCCAGGGCCAGGCGGCTGTTCAACCGACGCTCCAACTGGACACCCGCCGTAAAAGGCATACGGAAATCCCCTTTGGGCAAAGCTGTTCCTATATAAGACTTTATGGCCCAGTCACGCGACTTCAAAGGCGAGGCGACCACATCCTTATCCTTGTTTGCTTCAGTGGCCACCGTTTTCTTCTCATATCTTTTCGGGCGGGTATAAGTGTTCTCCGCACCCGTCCGCACATAATCGGACGTACGTTTGCCATCCGCATTTCCGCCATACGCCTGCTGGCTCACGGTGATAGAGAAGTGTACCGACACGGTTCTCGGCTCTGCCACAGAAGCCTCACACACCTCCTCTTTCTCTTTCCGTTGTCGGCGTCCGGATGAAACGGGCAACGGCTCCGCCTGAATGGCCGCAGGAAGCGTCTCCTCCACATGGCCGGCATCCAATGTCGTTTCAGGGATAAAAGCCGCTGTCGGGGCAAACGCCTGTTTTCTTATTTCCGGCGTGGAAAGGAACCAATACACCGCCGAAGCCACACCCAGCACCAATGCGACCGATGCGGCAACCGCCACACGCGAAACCGTAGGAGACAGCCAGAAACATTTGTCTCTGTCCGCCCTAACCGCATTCAAGTCCCGCTGCAATTCCTCCCAAAAGTCCTCGCGCACCGGCAGCTCCGACCGGCCTAACTTATCGCGGAACAATCCGTCTATACCCTCATTTCCTTTCATGCTCATTGTATTCTTGAATTCTTTTTGCTAACAAACACTTGGCCCGATGCAACTGCGATGTGGAAGAATGCTCCTTGATATGCAGCAATTCAGCGATTTCCTTGTGCGACTTTTCCTCAAACACGTACAAATTGAACACCGTCCGGCACCCGTCCGGCAACTCGGCGACAAACTCCATCAACACTTCCTCCGAAAGATGGTACCCGCTTTCCGCCACCGACTGCTCGTCCGGCACATCGGGCAATTGCTCATCACACACCACCAACTGCGCGAAACGCTGTTTACGCCGCAAGTAATCTATCGCCTGGTTCATCATCACTTTCGTCACCCATGAAGCCAACGAACATTCGCCCCGATAATTGAAATGCGTGAATATTTTTATAAAGCCATCATGCAGGACATCATACGCTTCGTCCACATTGCCTGTGTAACGGTAGCACACCGCCAACATACGCCCGGAAAACCGCGTATACAACGCCTTACGGGCAGCCTCTTTTCCTGCCCGGCAACCTTCTATCAGTTCTATTTCGTTTTCCAAAGCTCTGCTTTTAATACAGGCACATCGTCGCGCCTTTCACACTTTAGACGCAGCATAAAAGGAAATGCTGCAAGCCTAACCGCAAAAAGAAGTTAAAAAGAATACAGCCCGCGCTCTACCTTATCCCTATCATAGGTTACATGCCTAAGTATTATTGGATACTCGGGCATTTATCCAATGACAGCCGGGCATTTGATATTGAATGCTTCCGCAACCGGATTTCCGGATTGCATTAAAAAGCGGATAATGCAGACATATACCTTATTGAACAAGCATACTCCGCAAAATCCGCTTACAACCCAAATATGACAGATGTATGTTCACATCCCCACTCAACAAGCCTTGAAACTCATATCCAGCCCTTTGACCGAATGCGTCAAAGCTCCTACAGAAATGAAGTCGACACCACACTCGGCATAGTCGCGCAACGTGTCAAATGTAATCCCTCCCGAGGATTCCGTTTCGTAACGTCCGCCAACCATCCCGACAGCCTTCTTTGTCAATTCCGGCGTAAAGTTGTCGAACATAATGCGATCCACGCCTCCCACGTCAAGCACTTGTTGCAGCTCATCCAGGTTGCGCACTTCTATTTCTATCTTCAGGTCCTTGCCCTTAGCCTTACAATACTCCTTGGCCCGGGTTATGGCTTTATCAATGCCTCCGGCAAAATCCACGTGATTGTCTTTCAACAAAATCATGTCGAACAGACCGATACGGTGGTTCACGCCACCGCCTATCTTCACCGCCATCTTTTCCAGAATACGCATGCCGGGCGTTGTCTTACGGGTATCCAGCACACGCGTACGGGTACCTTTCAGCCGCTCCGCATACCGGTGTGTCATCGTAGCGATACCGCTCATGCGCTGCATGATGTTCAGCATCAGCCGTTCGGTCTGCAACAAAGACCGCACTTTACCTTCCACCACCATCGGCACGTCGCCCGGCTTCACTTCCGCACCGTCTTCCATATACACAGTCACCTTCATCGTCGGGTCGAAACGGCGAAAGACTTCCTTCGCCACCTCAATGCCGGCCAAAATACCCGGTTCCTTAATCAGCAGCTTCGACTTGCCCATAGCCGTTTCAGGGATACACGAAAGTGTAGTATGGTCGCCGTCGCCTATGTCCTCCGCAAAAGCCAGATCAATCAGGCTGTCAATCAGTTCTTGTTCCTTATTCATTTGTTTTCTCAATTCTAATCCGATGTATCAAATAGTTATTTCCAGTCTTTTTCAAATAGCAGTTCACCCGATAAACTCCCGTAGAAGCATGCAACGTACCGACCACAAAAGCCGACTCTTCCCGCTTCCCTTTATGGTTTATCTCAAAGCCAGTCACCTTGTTCGCGGCAAAGAAAGTCCGCATTGCGGTTTCCACCCTCGGACGGTCCGACACTTCGCCTTCTTCACCCGCAAGCGCCAAGCTCACATCATCGTGCATGTACCGGCCTAATGCCTGCGAATCGCCTTTCCGGAAAGCCGACGACAACCCTCCGAGTACATTTTGAGCCATCAGCGCAACCGCACTGACAAGCACCGCCGTACACAAAACGAACAGCCGTTTTTTCATAAACAATCAGTTTAGCTTTCGCAAAGATAAGCATTTGCTGCAAAATACGGCATAAAGAAGCGTTTTTTTAATTATCTTTGCCATGCTTTCCCACGCCAAATCCCCCAAAAGGCGACGGGACATTGCCGTTGAACCAAACAAAAAAACTCATGAGAACAGTCTTACTCGTCGTTGGAAAAACCGTAGAGCCTCACTTTGTGACAGCCATTAATGACTATCTGCAACGCGCCAAACGCTACCTGTCGTTCGACATGGAAGTCATCCCCGAACTGAAAAACACCAAGAGCCTGAGCGAAGAGGTGCAAAAGGAGAAAGAAGGGGAACTGATATTGAAAGCCCTGCAACCCGGCGATGTGGTGGTGCTGCTGGACGAAGGAGGAAAGGAAATGCGCTCCGTGGAGTTCGCCGACTACATGAAGCGCAAAATGAATACGGTGAACAAACGGTTGGTCTTTGTCATCGGCGGGCCATACGGGTTCGCGTCCAAAGTGTATGCCGCCGCGCAGGAGAAAATCTCCCTCTCACGGATGACGTTTTCCCACCAGATGGTACGACTCATCTTCGTGGAGCAACTATACCGTGCCATGAGCATCTTGGCCGGAAGTCCCTACCACCACGAATAAAAGCTTGCACGCCCCACTTACGAGCGTGACACTTGGAAGCCTTTGCCGGACAGCGCCATGTCCACAAAACGGGCACGCGGATTGGGCGCATGGGCGGACAGGGTCTCACGGACGCGCAAGGCGGCTTCGGGATCCTTGGCCACCATATACAAGTAACCTCCCCCACCCGCACCGGGCAGTTTATAGCCTAACGTGTAATCCTTTATCCGACGGATAACAGCCTCCACTTCCGGTGGATTGGTGCCGCTGTCCAACGCCTTATTCTGAGCCCATGACTTCCCGACCAACGCTCCGTACGTACAGAAATCATTGCGCTGTATGGCTTCGGCCATGTCCGACGCATGGGTTTTCATTTCGGCCAGCAAATCCAAATGGGGACCTGAATTGAGGAACATGGCACGCACTATCTCCGCCAAAATATTCTTGGCCGTGCGGGTAATGCCCGTGTAGTAAAGCAAATGGCAAGGCAGGTATTCAGGCTGTACAAACAGATGGTCGGGCAACCAATGCACCAACGGCTGTTGGGCAAAGCCGGCCTCGGTCTGCAACAGTTTGACTCCCTCCAGCACGCCGCCATACTGGTCTTGCCAACCGCCACCTGTGGTAAGCAGCTGCTCCAGAGCCAACGTACGACGGCATATCTCATTCTTGCTCCACGACAACCCGCAGAAATCGCTCAACGAGCCCAACACTGTGGAAGCCAAAATGGAACTGGTACCCAGCCCCGACCCGGCAGGAATAGCCGAAAGCAGCGTCAGTTCAATGCCCGCCCCAAAAGCCTCAAGCTGCTCGCGAAGGGAAGCATAAGTCACCTGTGAGAACCGCGGGGAGAATCCGGCCAGCGCCAAGGCCGCCTTGGGAATGGAAAAAGGCGAGCCTACCCGTCTGTAGTCGTGCAGCTCCTCGTACGTCCGCACAACTTCCATAGCTCCCATGTCAATGGAACGGAGCACGACATGAAAATCAGCGCAAGGTTTCACGTAAACCTGTAAAGGCGGCTGCCCGTTCAGCTCGATGGCCATATTGACCACATTGCCTCCGGCCAGCAAGGAATAAGGAGGCGTATCGGTCCAGCCACCCGCCACATCAATCCGCACCGGGCTGCGCCCCCACACTATCTGGTCGGCATACACATTCAGCGAGGGCGCGTTTTTGTGCTTGTACAAGTCCTCCAACAAGCCCTCGCGCAACAGGCCGAACGATTTTTGCTCGTCCGTTTTGTAATCCTCGCCATTCAGCTTGTCAATTTGCGCGCGCAACATATAGTTATGTATACGCTGCATCAAAGGGTCATCTTCCTTCAACGGAGAGGGTTTGTCCAACTGTAAGGCATGATATTGGACAGCGGCATCGGCCAAATCGAGCTGATAAAAAACACTCTTCCCATAATTTGCCGCCAGCTGTTGCCAGTTCCTACGGACAAACTCCCTCCGTTGGGCATACAGACGTCCCAGGTCGGCCTGGGCGGAAATTTCATCGGCGGACAAACGTCGTGCATGCAGCCATAAGTCACGCCCGCCTTCCAAACCCGGTTCGGATGTCATCCAACGGAGCAGCCTTCCCATGGTTTCCACATCGGACACCACAGGGAACAACGAAGCCGCCTGGAGGTCGTCGTGACGTCCCAGCAAATCACTCAAGGATAAGCCACGGGCTTCCAGCCACTCGGCAAACGGACGGCCTAAATAAACGGTGGAAGCATCGTCCAAAGCGCCCTTAAAGGCATCGTCAAAACCATAAGGACGCACCGCCCACCCCTCTTGCAAAGGGACGATGTCAATGCACACGCCATCGGGCACCGCCAACGCCCAATCATTATGAGGGACTCCCGTAATAATCTGGCAAGCGCCCAACTTCCACGAAGCTGGCACATGGCTGTTCTCCACCCACACATCGTGATTGGACGGGGTAAAAGAAACCTGCACGTCCGCGTTTTGCGTGAAGATGGCCGGATTGGGCTTCAGCTTGCGGTGCATGATTTTACGCTGGTCGTATTCCTTGTTCTGCAAGGCTACGGTAGACGACAGCATTTCCCGGCTCGTCCCATAATGGTAGAACTCTCCGCCGGGCAGCGGAAGGACAGCCACGGACAATCCGTTCAGTTCGGCATCGGCAATGCACGGATGCTCACCCAAGGCCAGACCGAACTCCGCGTATAAATCGTAGTATTTCAAATCGGAATAAGGGACCGAAGCATCCGCCTTTCCTTCGGTTTTCAAAGAACGGCGCTTCAACAAATCCACCGCCTTGTCACTCAACAGCCAAATGCCTATGTCCATCAGGAACAAGTAATCTTTCGACAAATCCTCCAACCGGGATAAGGTGGGTTTCTGCAACATAAAGTCGAGCGCTTCGGGACGCTTGCGGTCGGACACAAATACGCCGTGATGAGTGGCCAAAACCGGGTCGACCCACAAACCGTAACATACGACATCGGCTTCCGGTATGGTTTGCAAAGGCTGTCCGGCACGGATATACACATCCCCACTGGCTATCAGCGTGCGAAGCGAATCGGACGCCTGCAGCAGGATACGCTCGTAAAGCGGCAACTGCAAGGACAGCAGATTTTGCTCCAACCGCTGGCCACGCGCCCACCGGAAGACTGGTATGGGAGTCAATATCTTCCCCGCCGGAGCGTATGCGGGCAAACGCCGGCTTTGGCCTCCCGCATGCAGCAGGATACGCTTTTCACTCCGAGCCTCCTCGCCACAGCTACGTTCCCATTCGCGCAAAAGCCATGTAGTGCCGCCACCAGATCCCAATTTCTTATCAACGGGGTCGGAAGCGCAAAACCACTCCGAACGGTCCGCATGCTCCAGTTCATGGAATGCCCGCACCATGTGGGGCGGCAACGACAACAGTTTCTGCATCTCTCCTCCCCTCCTTTCACCAGCCTAATTGAGCCAGGCCTGCGTCCTGATACCACGAAGTGGACTTGTAAGCCTCGTCATTCGTGGTATTGCCGCCGGGAATATAATGCGTGATGCCGTTGGCGCCTTCCATGGAGAACATGCCCACAACCATCGAATAATTCTTATCGGTTGTCGACCAATATGCCCTCGATGCCAAAAACGCCTGCTCCCATGCGGAAAAGGAAGCCTCATCCGTCACTTCCTCCATCAGCTGGCGGAAATCATAATACCCTATGTGACCGCTGGAGACAGTGCGTTGGTCATAATCGAATACGGCGTCGGCCACATCGTCCCCGTCAGCCGTCGCTCCCTGCAGAGCCTGTGCCGTAGCCGCCGCCAACGCCTCCAGCGCCGATGTACGCATCACGCAGATGGAAGTTCCTCCCGTCCAGTTGCTGTTGGAAATGCCTATGCCCCCGTTGTAGTTGTCCTCGTAGTGTCCGAAATAGGCGGAAGCCATCTCCACCGCCGCATCCTCATCCGCCATCAGCGGAGTAATCAAGTCGTAGGGAGCGCCGGGACCCGGGTTTTCCGTAGGCGAGCCGATATAATAATCGGTATGATTACGCAACTCGTAAGCCACTTCAACTGACGACATAAAGCAGGCGTCGAACATGATGAAACTGAAGTGAGGGGCATTGTCCAACACAGAAAGCAACTCCGAGATGTTCATTCGGTTATCCCCGTCTCCGGTGTCCTGTCCTACCCAACGTGTCGTGATTCGCGCTCCGTAGGGTGCCCATCCATCCGCATGCGACCAATAAATCAGTCCGTAGCTATTGGCGGAATAGTCCGGGTTGTAGAACACGTCATCAAAGACCTCCAGCGTTTCCTCTACTCCCGCTGAGTTACGGTCACCGTATTCACGGACTATATTCTCTACGACATTGCCGTTTTCCTTTTTCAACTCGATCAGTTGGGCGGAACCGGTATCGATATATACCATCAGGCGCAACTCACCGTTTGTGTTTTGCATGCCTTCCCTCATTTCCTCCAAATCCTCAAGGGCGAAATGAGCCAAGCTGTTGTCCGCCGCCATATACACCAGCACCGTCCGTTCGACCGTGGCCGAAGGTGTCGGGTCGTCTTCCGAACAGGCAGTCACTGCCAAAAGGCACAGCAGACATGCCAGCCCATATCCAAACAATTTCTTCATAGTTTTACTTTTATTCTTCCGGTTTCTTAAAGACAAACGAATTGTCCAAAAGCCGGACTTCCACGTTTTCCTTCCTATACTTATCCATTATTTTCAGAGCTTCCCGCTCCAGCTTGCCTTTCTTCTCCGAAAAATAAATCATACACGTATAATTGGGTTTCCCCACTGTGTATTCCAGATAATTCTTCAACTGGTAGGAATAAAGCTCACGCTGCGGAAGGAAGTTCTGATGGTCCAGCACGACGCTGTCCAGCAACTGGACAGGCGTATAATACACCACCGTATCGTTAAACGAAGCGGCCACTCCGAATATGTACACAGGCTTGTCCCCTCCTTTCTTCATGGTAAACGCCGAGCACGCCACAAACACCAGCGCCAAGGCCAAAAACATACGAACGTGTTTCATAAAAAAGACGATATATTATGATTGTCGGGACAAAGGTAATATAAGAAAATGAGATACTGAACATATCGCGGAAAAAAGTTCATCCACCCGCCCTCAATACAAATAGAATGGACTTCCTGTCCATATTGTCTACGCTCCACCTTATTCATAAGGCAAAAGGAGGAACAGTACAAACATCATATATTATAATCTAAAGTTTCGCACCTTAGTCTAAGGTAGGTGCGAAACTTTAGTGATTATTTATCGGTTAGGAGCAAATGGTAACTGAACTCCCCTCCTCCGGGGAGGAGGGGTGGCCTTTAGGCCGGGATGGTAGGAGAAACATGCCGCGTAAGCGATTCCTATTCCTATATAATGCAAATAGGCCGAACCATTTTTGTCCTACCACCCCGCCCGGTGGGCACCTACCCCCTCCTTGCTCCCCCGTTATCGGGGGAGAGCAACCTCCCCGGAGGAGAGGAGTTTGTTATCATTCACTTTAGGGGCTAAAATCCCATTTATAGTATAAATTAATTTTGTTCACTTGCTTATGATTTGTCTTGACAATAAACAATTAATGTATGATAACTTTTCATGGGACGAATGCAAATAAATGTATAAAACGAGCGGCCAATCCTTGCCATAAAACGGAACGGTTTTCAAATACGACTGATTTACAGCCATTTATATTCAAACAGGAACACTTAACTATTTGCCCGAAAATACTTAACTGTTCCTTCCGAAATAGTTAAGTGTTTCGGGAGAAATACTTAACTGTTTCTTGGGGAAATAGTTAAGTGCTTTTTCGGTAAAGGTTCAGACGGCAGTTTGATTAGCTGAACTTTTTACTTTTAGACCAGCGTATTAATATTTAAGTAAGTGAACAAAATTAATTGGATGAAGTAAAGCAGAGTGAAAGAACAACAATATCAAATTTGCAAAAGTAAAAACAATTATGAGAATCACAATTCATCGCGGTACCAACCAAATAGGAGGTTGCGTCACCGAAATCTGCCACGGAGAATATAAGTTGTTTATCGACTTGGGAGAACAGTTGCCAGGCACACATAACACAGAAGAACTTGCTGTTGAAGGCTTGACACAAGGTGACACAAACAAGAGCGCGCTGCTCATCACGCATTACCACGCAGATCACGTCGGTGAACTGCTGAAAGCAAGACCTGAAGTACCAATCTACATGGGAGAAACAGCATGGAAGATATACAATCACTGCGAAAACCGACTAACATACATACCGGAAGTGGAGACAGCCGAAAAACACAAGCAGATATTGAAACGTATCAATAACGTAAATACATTTACAGCAGGCAAAGCCTTCTGTTGGGGAAACATGCAGATTATACCGCTTATGATAGACCATTCAGCCTTCGATGCCTACATGTTTGTAATAGAGGCTGATGGAGTACGCTTACTTTACACGGGCGATTTTCGAGGACACGGTTTCCGTAGCAAGGCATTGCCAAAGCTGATCGCCCAATATGCAGAGGGAATAGATTACATTGTCTCGGAAGGGACTAATATTTGTCGCACTATAGAAAACGAAAACGAACGTTCCTTGCAAAATAGATTTACGGAAGAATTCCGCAAGTGCAAGTATAATTTCGTATTAACATCCAGCACCAACATCGACCGGATATTTTCACTTTACCATGCGGCTCAATGGGCGGGAAGGCTATTTGTATGTGACCATTATCAATATCAGCTCATGCAGATTGTAACAAAATCCCACGAAACCTATTCCTCGTTCTACAAAATAAAGGGCACCATATATGAAATAACAAAAAAGGAAAACGGAACGTTTCTGATATCAGACAATCTGCTGCGACTGATGAAACAGAAAGGGTTCTGCATGCCAATGCGTGATAATGACTGTTTTTGGAATACTGTCGCACAGTTTGACGAAGATAGCGACCAAGCGGTTTACTATTCCATGTGGAAAGGTTATGTAGCATCTCAGTGTTCAGCATTTAATCAAGAGTTGAAAAAAAGACTGGAGCATTATCCAAATTACAAATACATGCACACCAGCGGACACTGTGACATACGGACATTGGAGAAGATGTTTCGGCAAGCAAAACCAAAGAAAGGCATTATCCCCATCCATACGGAACACCCTGAAAGGTTCGAGACTCTATTTGGCAGTATTGCCCCAATCATCCTGCTACAAGATGGAGAAACTTATGACTGCAATGAATTATCATGATTCAGACTATACTTCACTTATCGGATACGCACGGTTTACATCTACAATTGGGCACACTGCCCGATGCAGATGTACTGGTACATTCCGGAGACTTCACTACAGATGGTACGGAACAAGAAGTTTTCGACTTTATTGAATGGTTCATCAGCCAACCCCATCCGCATAAAATATTTATTGCGGGCAACCATGACACTTGCCTTTACCAAAACCACTTGGAAGGATTGCCAGACAATGCATACTACCTCTGCAATTCTTCCATCGAAATAGATTATGTAAAATTCTATGGTCTTCCTCTATTCACCCAAGATGTAGCAACAAAACTGTATGAGAAACACATCCGAACCATCCCTTATGACACCAATATCTTAATCACACACCAACCCCCGCTAGGCATACGTGACTATTCGGAAAATACCCACTGGGGAAATCTTGAGTTATTGCAGCAGGTAACAGCCATAAAACCTCAATACCATATTTTCGGGCACATACATCATGCTTATGGCATTGAACACATAGCCCATACCTTTTATATCAATTCAGCCTTAATTGATAACACACATAAAATGACCCAAAAGCCCCAATTGCTATTCCTCCCCAAGTAAGCATTTTTCTTCCGAGCCATTGCAATACTTTGGTATGCATTCGATGAACTCCAGGGTGTACAATGCATATTCTTAGAATGCTTACAACCATTAAAAATAACGAAAGTACGAGAAAAACATACGACGCCACGTTGCGATTTGCTTTCAAATTACTATCTTTGAACCATTGAGAACAGCGAAAGGATAAGAAAAACACAGGATGGTGAGGTTGTGATTTGCTTTCAAATTAGTATCTTTGAACCGTTGAAAACAGCCTATCTTTCGGGATTAACAGGCTTCTACTTGTTGTGATTTGCTTTCAAATTAGTATCTTTGAACCGTTGAAAACAGCATAAGTTCTTTTAATCAGTTCCCACGCCTGGTTGTGATTTGCTTTCAAATTAGTATCTTTGAACCGTTGAAAACAGCACTATTTTAGGGTGTATTAAAGTTTTAATTGTTGTGATTTGCTTTCAAATTAGTATCTTTGAACCGTTGAAAACAGCATAAGTTTTTATCGCTTACCTTGAACAGCTGTTGTGATTTGCTTTCAAATTAGTATCTTTGAACCGTTGAAAACAGCTAATTGCCCGTATCAGTAGGAGGACGGGCAGTTGTGATTTGCTTTCAAATTAGTATCTTTGAACCGTTGAAAACAGCCAAACACAGGGTTAGGGAAGTCTTCTGCATGTTGTGATTTGCTTTCAAATTAGTATCTTTGAACCGTTGAAAACAGCTTAATGTCAAGCGAAGAATTGATACCACCGGTTGTGATTTGCTTTCAAATTAGTATCTTTGAACCGTTGAAAACAGCTTCGACTGTCCAGCTGATAGCGTTCTCTTTGTTGTGATTTGCTTTCAAATTAGTATCTTTGAACCGTTGAAAACAGCAAATGTTTATAGTGATAGTACATGGTGTTAGTTGTGATTTGCTTTCAAATTAGTATCTTTGAACCGTTGAAAACAGCGCAAGCGTATTACGTTACAACGAAACAGAAGTTGTGATTTGCTTTCAAATTAGTATCTTTGAACCGTTGAAAACAGCTTTTGCGGGGTGATTCGTTTCACCCACCGGTTGTGATTTGCTTTCAAATTAGTATCTTTGAACCGTTGAAAACAGCTTTTTTAAACCGCCCAAACGGTTACTTTTTGTTGTGATTTGCTTTCAAATTAGTATCTTTGAACCGTTGAAAACAGCTGCGAGTTCCACCAGCCGGAACGATTTACGTTGTGATTTGCTTTCAAATTAGTATCTTTGAACCGTTGAAAACAGCCATAATCTTCTATTGGCTTTTCTGCATAAGGTTGTGATTTGCTTTCAAATTAGTATCTTTGAACCGTTGAAAACAGCAGATAATTTATTATTTTTTGATTTTCAACAATTTAAAAGAAAGATTAGAAAATAAAAAGGAAGTTGTTTTCAACAGGAATCCCGCTTGTTAAGGCGGGATTTCTTGTTCTAAAAGAGTTCTAATTGCTGCCCCGGAGTTTTTACCCCTTGAAGTTTCTTCCCATAAAACAGCTCTATTTGGCCGAACTGTTTGTCGGTAACACACATAATTCCGACCTGTCCATAGTCCGGCAAGAAAGATTTAACTCTTTTTATATGTACGGCCGCATTCTCACTGCTGGCACAATGACGAACGTATATGGAGAATTGGAACATCGTAAAACCATCACGTTGCAGGTTCTTTCTGAAATCGGCATAAGCTTTCTTATCCTTCTTTGTTTCCGTAGGTAAATCAAAAAGAACCAGCACCCACATGACTCTATATTCACTAAAACGATCCATTATAATTCCGGATACACAATGCGACGGAGTTCACCCGAGAAACACTTATACAAAGATGCCGTAGTTTGCCCTACAGCAACCATCAAAGGACTTCGCTTTCCGCCTATTCGCACTTCAAGAGTCGGGATGGAAAGTAAAGAAGCTTTTAGTCCTTTGGTCAGCGAAACAGTCTCACCATACTGTTTATATAATTCAAAAACTAATTTGTCAACAAATGGCCGATAAGGCTCCATGATGTCATCAGCCAAACAATAGGCATTGTATCTGTTATGATGATGAATACCCAATGTAGGCAACAAACCGCTGGTAACCAATCCACGTGCCACCACGGCACGAAGAATAGCATAACCATAATTCAACAGATTATTGGGCGGAATGCCGTCACGGTCACGGGTAAATCCATCCACGTCCGCAAACAATGTTTTCCAATAGTAAACTGCCGCACGGGCTTCCAGATTATCCGGATCACCGCTACGGACATCATTCGCCCAAATGCGCATACATTTCGATTCTTCACGTGTGCAAACGGACAATACAGTAGCCTGATTATTGATTTTTGCTTGGATGGTTTGCTGCCACAACTGCTTTTTCAATGGTACAGATGCGTCCAATTGCCTGCGGAAGCGTTCGTTCTGCGTAGTATTTCCATACAACGGGAGCATCAGACCGACAGGCATGCTCTTGCTATCGCATGTAATGAGGGCGCAATTATTCTCCAACAACGCTTCCATAACTCCGGAAGTAATCGTAATTTGTTTGTTGTCCAAAACTACAACTCCAAAATCCTCTATCGGTTTGGTCACTTCCGACTGACGTTTCATCATTTCCGGAAGTGAAGTGCTATTCTCCACTTCCGGGAGTTTAATAACCAATTGGGCATTGCGCAAAGACAAATAAGCGGGATTGCCAAAATACAAAGTTTTCTTTATCATTATGCTTCTATTATATTTCCTAATCGGTCTACCTTTATCGGGATGCAGATTTCTTTAATCATTTCACCTGTTATCGCTCGTTGATTTTTTGACTGAGGACTACCTAAACCATATTCATTTTGAATAAAATTACCTCCTTTGCAAAAGGCACTCGCAATTTCTTTAGATAAAGAGAATAAAATATTAGCAGAACTTTGAGGAACAAAGTTTGCAGTAGAATCACTAGAATCAACAAGTTTGTATATGCGAGTGATATTTAATGGATAAAACAATCTTCCACTTTGTATTTCCTCTTCAGTAGGCACATAAACCAAATCATTCGGTGACAGTACAAACTTAGGCAAATTGCCATTCTCATCTTCCGGAGCAGATGGCAAGCCTCGTTTCTGACGTTCAATGACAACATTCAACGGAATGGTAGCATAAGTGCGTTTTTTAATAATGCTACCATCTTTGTCTTCCTGTTCTGTCTCATAAACCGCAAAGAAAAGATTGGTTCCCTTAGCTGCCTCCACAAACTTGGAAGACTTATTACCTGTCTGACCGACAGCAAACTTATCGGCTTTCTCATACACACGTACTTTATAGATAGGCTGATGGTATTTCCCATTGTTCAAAGAAACAATGTTCTTATTCATTTCTTCAATGCCTTCAGGTGAGAAAGCCTTCTCCGCATCACCACCATTCGCTTCCAAATGACGAAGCAAAATCTTTTGGATACCCGTGTCGGTTATCTTTCTTATTTTGTTTTTTGCTTGATCTATATCCTTGCAGTCTTTAAAAACAGAGAACAAATCATTGCCAAAACGAGTCGCAAAGAACCTGTCTTTTGTTTCTTTCGAAAAATAGTAAACTTTTATCTTTTTCAAGTCAACATCTTGCCATATATCCTTATTATCTTCGAAATACTTTTTTATCTGTTTTTCATTGAAGCCTTGTGACAACAGTTCTTTCATTTTCCCTTTCAAATCCTTCTCTACTATTGTTTTCGGATTTTTCATCGCCTCTCTCAAAGGAACAGTCTTTATATCCCGAAGATTGACTTCGCCATACACGGTCTCTCTATGCATAGACTTGCGAATAGCCCATCTATCTCCTTTCGTTTGTGGAATCATTTTCTTTTTGCCGTCTTCGTAATGCTGATAATGGTTCGTTGTCTTGTTAATGACACGCAAGTTTTGCTTGAAGCTGACAATGATATCTTGCAAAGCCATGTAAACATCCTGCGTAAAAGTGTCCCATGGTTTCTTTACGAGCCAACGATAATTACCCTTGTCATCCATCTTCTGCTTGTCGCAAAGCAACCGCTGCAAGTCATAACGGGATATTTCCGCACCTTTGCTTGCAGATTCGTTATTCAAATAGTTCACAATATTGCGAGTAGCACAAGCGATGACAATGGCATCCATCGCATGATGGCGATGATCTATGCGCTTCTTGTTGAATCCCTTTTGCAACTCTAATGGCATTGCGGGAATTACCTTGTTATCCGTATTGACTGAGGTAAAACGGGTAGTTCCGGTCAGTTCGTTCAAACGCAGGAAACGCGGAAGTATAATCTTATTCCACACATCGTTAACGCCCCAATCCTTTTTCAGCCTGTCTGTAACATTCCCTGTGCAGACAATCACATTCTTGGATGTATCTTCTTGCTCATCCTCTTCACGCACAATATTGGAGAGCAAAGATTTAACCCACTTGCTGATGTATCGGCTATCGTTCAGCTGGCGTGCGATAAACTGCTCCGGAATGTCATCCATCAACAGTTTTTTCTTCTTAACAGGATTACGAGAATAATTGTCCTTTACAAACTGCTCATAAGCCTCGACAGATTGAATTTTTACCGTTCGTCCGAAACTTAACGGAACAATCTGCCCATGTTTTTCTTTGATAAATTCATACCCCAGCATGTTGCTTTTCAGTTTGTTTACCTCTGCCTCACAAATGACTTTGTTGCTGAATGAATCATCAAAATAGCGCGCTTGCGGAATAATGTGTTCTATTTCATAAGCCGGTGTGAACAATTTGCCCAAAGGTATCATTTCACCGGTATATGGAGAACGGTATTTCTGTTCCAACCAGCATTTGTAACGCAACACTTCAGAAGTAGTGGGACGTTTCTTTACATCACTTTCATTGAATTTCTTTATGATGGCAGCTATCTCATCATCCATTTTCTCCACACTGTTCCATACCCCCTCTTCGTAAATCCGCAACAAGTCCTGCTGGCTTGGAGAATAAGGACGCACATTCTCTATTTCAAACTCCGGATTCATAAACTCGGTCAGTAAAGCCTTAATCCGAAGATTCGTGTTTTCATTCTCTAAAATCCGTTGGGTCATTTTCTTTCGTTTGTCCGCAGGATTTTTCATCTCACGCCCCAATTCCACATGGATTTCATCAATATGTCCCACTTGCTTCCATATATCGCGAACTGTACGCAATGTTTCCAAAATAACTTGTTCTACGATGGGATTATGAAGAGAGTGTTGTTTAAAACTCTTCAAATAATCATCAATATCAGAAGGATTTTTCCACCGTTTAATATCTTTTGCCTCAGAATGCCGGTCGTAAACCACATAACACGCCAGCCAAAGCGGGAGTCCTCTGAATGAAGAAACATCAGTCAGATGAATAGCCTTTTCACGTACCCGTGTCCGAATATTCTCCGCATATTCTCCGGATATGATTTTGTCAATTCGGACACGCGTGTGTTCATCTATATCATCTTCATTCCAATATTTTCCCATCCGCATCAATGGCAACAATTTCTTAATCGCTTTAGCGGAATAAGAGCCGTATTCTTTCTTATTCTTAAATGGAGGCATGCTTTGGAAATGTATCGCAAAAAAAGCGTCAAGTCCATGCCTTTCGGCAAACTTTCTCAAGGCTTTTCCTAATTCTTCTTTATCGGAAATGGAATACAAAATGTGCCACAAGGCTTCTTCTGTTTTCGGAGTTAAGAAATTGGAGTCGATTCCCGCTTTTTCCAAACGGTCAAGAATCATGGCATGCGTCTCATTGCACGGGTATGGCTTATCTTCCACATAGTTCCAACGATAGTTAGATAAATCATTCCTTTTCAATCCAAACAGCGGATATTTTAAGAACGTCTTCTGATCTATGCTTTTTTGACGGCCGAGCCAATCGAACAAATTCACATAATCGTCTTCACTTTTCAAGAACTCCGAAGTAATGTCCACATAGAAGCACGTTTTCCCATCAACCACTTTCTCTTTCTGATAAATACGCAGATTAGAAAGGAAATGCCACAAACGGAATTCCTGAAACAAAGGATGAGACTTGGCTATACATTTCGGACTGTATTGCCGAACTTTACCTGTTTTTTCGTCTACACCTGCATACGTTTCGTAGGGGCAATTTGCTATCAATGACTTTTTGCTCTTCAACGGGCGTTGATAGAACAGTGTGTCATCCATAAACAGATAAATCAAATCACGGCTACTTATCAGGTTGCGATGCGCATCATTTTGTGAATACAACTCATTGATACAAGCTTCATACAAAGTTCTGTCTTGAAACTCCGGGTGGAACTCTTTTTGTTTCTCCAGTATCTGATGCAATTCCTCCTTATAATATTTACGCTCAATGGTACGAACCAATTTGCCACGAATTTTCTGTTTGGGCATTTTCAGCAGCGTATCATAGATATAAGTCCCAACCGTTTTCCCTGAAATATTCAAGTCATTTTGTGTTTTTGCTTTAATCAACTCCCATTGTTCATCCCACTCTTGTTCGGTTGGAATCCTAAACCTACAACTGAGTTCGCCTGTCTCATCATATTTGTCTTTTCCGTCTTTGTCTATATCTACGGTAACAATAATATCTTTCTTTTGCCCTATCCAGTCCGGCATTTCTTTCCTAAAAATCTTTCCACTTGCCCCGTTGGCCAATGTGACCATAAGTACTTTCATCCCTTTATTGAGTTGCCCTGTATCCACTATGTCAGTTACAATCTGACTTTCAAAATACTGACGGGTCTTGGAAGGACGCTCCTGTTCTTGTTCCTCGCGCAACTGATAATATCCTCGTTTCTGATTAAAGTTCAGCAAAATCCATGCTAATTCTTCTTTTTGTATCTTCTGCGTCAAAGCCTTTTTACGCAAATAGTAAATAGTCCAATCGTATGGCACTTTTTGTCCTTTAGACAACAATTCAGGTTGGTTCTGATAAAAGTCAGCTAACATTTCCTTAAAAGATTCTTGGAACAAAAAATGGAAATGTCCTTCTTCATCTTTATACCAAGGTAATTTAGGTTCACTACCGACTATAAATTTTCCATAACGGTCTATCTGTTGCGCATAGTGCTTAGGCAAAAAACCCAATAGAGATAAGACGCGCAACAATCTGTCCCGACGCAAATTAGCACGCTCATATAAGCGGCGTACGCTGCGACTTTTTGTTCGGTCCGCTGTTTGCGATATCGTATTTCCCTTGTCAAAGTCACCTAACATCGCTGCATCCATTGGAATAATCCGACTTCCTTTACAAACGATTTTCTCTAATACATACCCTGCACTTTCATGTTCCGAGGCTCTAATTACCGCCCAACCAATGCTATTGGTACCTAAGTCTAATCCTAATATGTTTCTCTGGTACATAATTTTATATTTTTTCCCAAAGATAATATTTACAAATTAAAAGTCATTCGTCAAAGAGAATAAATTTTAAAAATTTGTTTATTCAGTTCATTTTCTCTGCAATAATTTGTCTTTTTCACTTTTTTAATTACCTTTGCGGTACTAATTTGAAGCAAATCACAATAAGGATTATTCCGTTGTGAAAACATTAGGTTCCCTCGTCCTTCAACGGGGGATTTTTTTATTCGTATTCATGAAACAAGTGTAGGGCGGCGGATATCAAAATGTGTATTTAGCGCTGTCATCCCAAACAACGCGAAGGAACCTGCACCCACGCAGACGCATTTGGGAGATTCATCACCACGCCCCCGGAATGACAAACGCGAAATATATACCGCACGAAGTATAAGAACGGCTGTCGATTGGATTAAAGGATAAGTTTCGGATAAGTGATTTTGCCCACTGACGGACAAGATTTGAAAAAGGACTTCAATCGAGTAGAAAAAACTTATTATGTAAATGACAGCTTGTCAAGAGCTTTTGCCTTTTGAGCCGATAGCCGGACTTGAACCGGCGACCTACGCGTTACGAATGCGTTGCTCTACCAACTGAGCTATATCGGCAGGGGTTTTCTTAAACCGGGTGCAAAGGTACAGCTTTCTTTGAAATCTCAAAATAAAAACGCGATTTTTTTTGCGTTTCAGCGTTTTTATCCATCCGTGAGCGCGACACAAAGGGGATAAGGCCACAGCTTTTTCATGCAAAGAAGCGGTATCCAAGCCCGTCAAAATGAATACCCGAAACCTACATTCAAATAAATGGGGTACATGGCGAAAGTAATGGTCTGGAAATCTTTTTGAAAGATGTCGTTCAATCCCCACGTCAAGTCGGCAAAAACATCCAGATGCTTGAAGGCACGCCACTCACCGCCCACCTGCACACCCCATTGGAACTTGCGCAAGTCATCGGAAAAGTCGTAAGTGGCAATGCTCTCGCCCGTAAAGTCAATGCGTTGTCCTGTAGCGTCGGGCGTACGCAGGTGTCCTTCGTAGACATGACCGGAAAAGTTCCCGTCTATCATGTACGAGAAATACGGACCTGCCAGCACCTTCCAACGTTTGCTGACGCGGTAACTTGCCAGCAAGGGTACGGTGAGATACGAATTGTTCACTTCCGTCTTCACGTTGCCGGTCCACAACCCCGGCAGAGAGCGCCCGTTGGAAGCGTTGATGATTTCCATACTGTAATTCTTTACCTTGGCATCCGTAGACATCTTTTTGCTTTCCAGACGCACACCGATAGTGAGCCCCCACTTTTTTTCCTTGTCGAACCACTTCGTGGAATTGCCTTCAATGGCAATGGCCACGCCACCCGGACGGAAGCTGTTGATGCCCCGAATTTCTTCCGGCAAGGGCAGAGGCGAAGTGCCTCCTATGCTGAACCCGGCCTTCAACCCATATTCCCAGCCACGCAGATAGGACTGGATGATGCCCTTATTCCGTTCTTCCTGCGCCTGCAGGCCGGTGGCACTCACCAGCAAGAGCGCCATAAGAAGTATGCTGTATATCCTTGTCTTCATTGTCTTCTGTTTTAATGTCATTATTCGCAAACCAATTCCACCTCGTCTATCCATAACGTGCTTCCTACCGCCCCTTTGAAGTAATTGCCTTCTATGCTTGACGAAAACACGACGCCCAGCTTGTATTTGCCCTCACTCAATTTCTGCATGTCCACCGTCTTGCCATTCATGGAAACAAAGGGTATGTCGAATTCCGTCCAGGTGTCCGTTTCCAAAGCTTCGGCCTGATCAATCGCGGCCAGCAGCACAATGCTGCCATCGGTCTTGCCATTCGCGCCATCCAGCATGAACGAAGGGTCATCGGCCTCGTACAGCATGGCGTAAATGTCAAAAGAGTCCTGCCTGCCTTCCACCACCTGTCCGTTCTCGGTGAACTCTTCCCCCCTCTCATACTTATAATATCCTTTCAAACTGACGGGCTTTTGATAAAACTGGACGCCGAAACGGGTGGAAGCCAACGCGTCATTAAGGGCGTTGCTCAAATCGAACGAACCGATGAAAAGATTGCCTGCAGCAATGTACATCTGCACCATGGCGCCAAAATCGCCTGTAGCGCGCGTTTCCAGCTTGGCACACCGCCCTACATAACCGTTTTCGACCTGTACCGTAGGATAGTCAAGGGGACCGTCCGCCACTTTGGTCAGTTCAAACCCCGGATTGCCGCTGCACCATTGCAGGATGCGCTGCAAACCGTCGGTGGTCATCGCCTCTTCCTCCAACAGGATGTGATAGGCCTGGCTGGTCTCCTGCAAACGCTCGAAATGGAACTCCACAGGCAATTCCATCTGAATGAGCTGAATGAGATAAGTGACCTGGTTGGCTCCGTCTTCCGACGTAACGGTCAACAGACGGTTGAACCCATCATTGTCAAAATTCAGCGTGGCGCTATACGAACCGTCCTCGTTCGGGGTGAAAGGCGTATCGCCCTCAGCCGCTTCACGTGTGGCGATAGTGGCCCCTTCGGGGATGGTGAACGTCAGATACTGGGCGGCCAAGTCGGCTCCACGGTTGACATAGATATTGAAACCGCGGCTGCTGGCCATTGCGTTGGTGAACTGCACATCCGTTCCTGTACACGCATCGATGGCCGCCTCTTTGTTGGGCGCCTCGTCTCCGATACATGAAGCCAATGCCGCCGCAAGCAGGCAGCAAGGCAAGAAATGTCTGAACCTCATAGAAATTATAATAATGTAAGTAACTAATCTGATTTACTTTATACTAAATGATAATTTTGTTCACTTATGTAATATAAACAACAACGCGCAAAGGTACGTTTCTTTTTTGAATTATAAGGAATTATTCAAGGAAGATTTTCTTCGTTCTGACTATTTGCACAATAAAACGTTTTTTATACCTTTGCCGCAGACTTAAACAAATGACAAAATGACAAACGAAACAGAACGGAAGCAGATTATCGCCCTGATGAAGCGCGAGGTAGTGCCCGCCATCGGATGTACGGAACCCATCGCAGTGGCCCTCTGCGTGGCTAAAGCCACGGAAACATTAGGCATGAAACCGGAGAAAATCAATGTACAACTCAGTGCGAACATCCTAAAGAACGCCATGGGCGTGGGCATTCCCGGTACAGGCATGATAGGTCTTCCTATCGCCATCGCGTTAGGGGCGCTGATAGGAAAATCGGCTTACCAGCTGGAAGTGCTAAAGGATTGCACGCCACAATCCGTGGAGGAGGGCAAGTCTTTCCTTGGCGAAAAGCGCATCAGCATTTCGCTGAAACCGGACATCGAAGAAAAACTCTATATAGAAGCGAACTGTGAAGCGGGAGCGGACAAAGCGACAGCCGTCATTGCAGGCGGACACACCACGTTCGTCTACGTGGCACGAGGAAAAGAAGTGCTGCTGGACAAACGCGCGAAAGCGTCCGAGACGAGCGAGGAGGCGGAAATTCCCGAACTGACCCTGCGCAAAGTGTACGATTTTGCCATGACCGCCCCACTGGACGAAATCCGCTTCATCCTCAAAACGGCACGGGTGAACAAGGCGGCGGCCGAGCGCTCCTTCCAGGGAAACTACGGACACGGGTTAGGGAAAATGCTCCGCGGCACGTACGAGCATAAAATTATGGGCGACAGCGTATTCTCGCACATCCTGTCCTACACATCGGGAGCCTGCGACGCCCGCATGGCCGGCGCCATGATACCCGTCATGAGCAACTCCGGAAGCGGCAACCAAGGCATAGCGGCCACCGTACCTGTGGTGGTATATGCGGACGAAAACGGGAAAAGCGAAGAAGAACTGATACGCGCCTTGACCCTAAGCCACCTGACCGTCATTTACATCAAAGAGAGTTTGGGACGCCTGTCCGCCCTGTGCGGATGCGTAGTGGCCGCCACCGGTTCCAGTTGCGGCATCACATGGCTGATGGGCGGCACCTACCGACAGATAACGTACGCCGTGCAAAACATGATAGCCAACCTGACCGGCATGATATGCGACGGAGCCAAGCCCAGTTGCGCCCTAAAAGTCACCACCGGTGTATCGACCGCCGTCCTTTCGGCCATCATGGCCATGGAGAACCGCCATGTCACATCCGTGGAAGGCATCATTGATGAAGACGTGGACAAAAGCATCCGCAACCTGACCCGCATCGGCTCGCAAGGCATGAACGAAACCGACCGTCTGGTGCTGGACATCATGACGGACAAGTAGCAAGTTCCTTCCTGCGCTTTTTCCACAACTGGTAACTGTTGATGATGTTCTGCCAAAGCACATACGAACCCGGGCCTACGGAAGACAGGGGATTAAGATAGGTATAAGCCATCCAGATAGCCAAAACCGTATTCTTCTGACCCAACGCCTGCCCGCCGCTGACGCGTTCTCCGTAGTGCCCGCCTATCCGCTTGCCCAACCAGAACTGAACGCAACAAGCCACGAGCCCGGCCAAAGCAACCAGCACCTCCACATAAACGGGGGCAGAACTGTTTGCCAACGACCGTACCGTCTGACCGGAGACAATGGCCAACGCCACCCCCCACAGGTAGAATGCCGCGCCATGCATGCCCGCCATCCACCGATGCGCCCCAGGCAGAAAAGCGCGGAGCAGCAAAGCCAAAAAGAAAGGACAGAGCAACAGAGGGAACACCTTGCCCAATATCTTGAGAAAAGCAATCCAGAAAGAGACATCGGCATGAGGTTCGACCCATGGGAAAACCAACGGGACGGCCATAGCCGCCAGCAAGTTGGAAAGCAGCGTATAAGTGGTAAGACTGGCGGCGCTTCCGCCCAATTTGCCCGTAATGACAGCCGCCGCCGTAGCCGTAGGACAAATCACACACACCATGGCGCCTTCGAACACTTCGCGATAAACCCCGTCCATGGAACAGAACACCAGCAAAGCGGCAAGCGCCAAACAAGCTACCGTCTGAAACAGCAACAACCACCCATGCCAAGCTTTCGGTTTCAAATCGCGCACCTCCATCTTGCAAAAAGTAAGAAGCAACTGGGCAAAAATAAGAAACGGAGTAAGGACAGTCACCACTCCGTTGACAAACGGCTTGGCCGGAGCCAACACCTGCACCTTGGCAAAGACAAAATAGGCGACAGTACCAGCCAACATGGCTACCGGCAATGTCCAGTCCTTCAAAAAACGTACCAAACAATTCATCTTGTCTAAAGTTAATACGGATACAATCCCCGAAAACAGGCGCAAAGATAGCTTTTTTCCCAAAAAGCACATTACAACGGCAAGAATTTAGCACACGATGCAGAAGCTTATGAATAAAACTTGGAGGGAACTTTCGGTTTTCCGCAAAATTGCATTACATTTGCACAGTTTTATCTATTATGTATGAGATTGGACAGACTCCACATACCGTTTATCACGATTGGCTTCGCGCTACTTCTGCTGCCTCTTTGCCCGGCATCAGCCCAGGCCAGGAAGTTCACGGTAGTCATTGATGCGGGACATGGAGGACACGACCCCGGAGCTGTCGGGAAAACCTCACGAGAAAAAAACATCAACCTCGGCGTAGCTTTAAAACTTGGCCGGCTGATAAAGGAGAATTGTACGGACACAAAAGTCATCTATACACGCGACCGTGACATATTCGTTCCCTTGGCAAGACGGGCGGAAATAGCCAACGACGCCAAAGCCGACCTCTTTATCTCCATCCACACCAACTCTTTGGCCGGCAACCGAAAGGTCAAAGGAGCCTCGACATGGACATTAGGTCTGGCAAAATCGGACGCCAACCTGGAAGTGGCCAAACGAGAAAATGCGGTTATCCTGTACGAAGACGACTACCAGACACGCTATGCGGGATTTAACCCCAACTCGGCGGAATCGTACATCATCTTTGAATTCATGCAAGACAAATACATGTCGCAAAGCGTCCATTTGGCCTCGTTGGTGCAAAAAGAATTCCAACAAACCGCCAAACGAACCGACAGAGGAGTGCATCAGGCCGGTTTTTTGGTGCTGAAAGCCAGCGCCATGCCCAGCATCCTGGTAGAACTGGGCTTTATATCGACACCGGAAGAAGAGCGCTATCTGAATACAGAAAACGGCCGCAACGCCTTAGCGCAAAGCATTTACCGCGCATTCCTTACTTATAAAAAAGAGCAAGAGGCACGACGGGAAAGCACATCAGCTCCTGCCGGCAACACCCCACATTCCTCTATACCACAAAAAACGTCTTCACCCAAAGAGCGGGAAGAAAAAGCTCCGGCCCAATCCTCACCCATATTCAAAGTCCAGATATTGGCATCCACCCGGCCGATACCACAAGGAAGCGACGAGTTCAAAGGAGTAAAAGACGTGGAATATTACCGTGAAAACGGCATGTACAAATACACCTGTGGCGCATCAGCCGACTACGATGAAATGCTACAATTAAAAGAAAAACTCTCCGTCCGTTTTAAAGGCCCTTTCATCATCGCCTTCAAAAATGGAAAGAAAATGAGTATAGATACCGCCATCCGTGAGTATAACAATAACAAGAAACAATAAAATAAAAAAAGAAACATCATGAAGTATATGACAAAAGAAGTCAAAATAGGCATTGCGGGCATCATCGCCCTATGCGTATTGGTATACGGCATCAACTATCTGAAAGGTATCCACCTGTTCAAACCGGCAAGCTATTTCTACGTACAGTTCCAAAACATCAACGGGCTTACCAAGTCAAGCCCCGTTTACGCCGACGGTTATCCGGTAGGCATCGTGCGCGCACTTTACTACGACTACGAACATCCGGGGAATGTTGTGGCCGAAATTGATGTGGACCCCGACCTGCGCATCCCGAAAGGAAGCTGTGCCGAACTGGCCGCCGAAATGTTAGGAGGCGTACGAATGAACCTGCTTTTGGCCAATAACCCACGCGAACGTCATGAAATAGGCGACACTATTCCCGGAAACCTGAACAACGGCATGATGGAGAAAGTAGGCAAAATGGTTCCGCAAATAGAAAATATGCTGCCCAAACTGGACTCTATACTCGCCTCGCTCAACACCCTACTGGCAAGCCAAGCCATACCGGCGACCTTGAACAATGTAGAGCACATGACAGCAAGCCTGGCGGTGACCAGCCGCCAACTGGAAGTCCTAATGAGCAATGACATCCCCCAGCTGACCACAAAGCTGAACACTATTGGGGACAACTTCATCCACATATCCGACAACCTGAAGCAGATAGACTATGCCGCCGCCATGCAAAAGGTCGACTCCACATTGGCTAATGTAAAAAATCTGACAGACAAATTGAATAGTAAAAATAATACTGTCGGGTTGCTCTTTAATGACCCGACCTTATACAACAACTTAAGCGCAACAACCGCTAACGCCGCGAGCCTGCTCGAAGACTTGAAAAACCATCCCAAACGCTATGTGCACTTCTCGCTCTTCGGGAAAAAAGACAAGTAAGAAAAAAAACGTTATATAGATTTTATCTAAATAATGCGCGAACCTGACTGAAAGAGGGAAAGTTCGATAGAGGCTTGAAAAAGCCCCTATTAAGTCTTCATTTAAAGGAAGCCATCTAAGCGTATTTCAATGTAACGTTTCAGCTTAACACACTAACAAACAGGAATTTACAAAAATGCAACAGCCATAAAACAAGGCTGTTGCATTGGCATTCCATAAGTAGCTGAAATTAAACATCTTACTAATTCCACGAGAAAAGCAAGAAAAAAGTCATTTGTTTTTTTAAAATAAGATTGCCACTTTTGCATTTGTAGAAGTCATGCTTAAATCAATAAATGTAGAAGAGTCGTTATGAGTGAAACAAATCATATCGGACTATGGAACCGTTGTCTTGAAATCATCCGGGATAATGTGCCCGAACAGACTTACAAAACATGGTTCTGTCCGATTGTGCCATTAAAATATGAAGACAAAACTTTGGTCGTACAAGTACCAAGCCAGTTCTTTTACGAATTCCTCGAAGAGAAATTCTTAGATTTGCTGCGCCAAACCATCCACAAGGTTTTTGGTGAAGGGGCCAAATTAATGTACAATGTCGTAGTAGTAAAGAATCCGCCCGCCACTGTACCTCTTCCCCCTCATGCAGGTCCGGCAAACACTTTATCGGCACCCCGCCAGCTTATCACCAAGGAATTGCCACAAACTCCTCAGGTAGCAGACTTGGACCCACACTTGAACAAAGAATACAACTTCGAGACTTTTATCGAAGGCGAAAGCAATAAATTGTCCCGAAGTGTGGCTGAAGCCGTTGCGCTCAATCCGGCAAAAACCATCTTCAACCCTTTGTTCTTTTATGGGGCATCGGGCGTTGGAAAAACACACTTGGCCAATGCCATCGGCACAAAAATCAAAGAGCTTTATCCCGACAAACGTGTACTCTATGTGTCCGCACATTTATTCCAAGTGCAGTACACCGATTCTGTACGCAACAATACGACGAACGATTTCATCAATTTCTACCAAAGCATTGACGTACTCATTATAGACGATATACAAGAGTTTGCGGGACTTACCAAGACACAAAACAACTTCTTCCACATATTCAACCACCTGCACCAGAATGGCAAGCAACTCATCCTTACTTCCGACCGTTCACCCGCTCTGTTGCAAGGCATGGAGGAAAGGTTGATAACACGTTTCAAATGGGGAATGGTGGCTGAACTGGAAAAGCCCACCATTGAACTCCGACGCAACATATTACGCAACAAAATCAAGCGCGACGGCTTGCAATTCCCGCCAGAAGTAGTCGATTACATTGCCCAAAACGTCAGCGACAGTGTACGCGATTTAGAAGGTGTTGTCATCTCCATCATGGCTCATGCCACTATCTATAATAGAGAAGTAGACCTTGACTTGGCACAACGCATCGTAAAGAAAATCAGCCGTAACGAATCCAAACCCATTACGATAGACAATATCATAGAGACTGTATGTTCACATTTCGGTCTGGAACCGGCCGCAATACATACCAAATCCCGGAAACGCGATGTAGTGCAGGCACGACAGATAGCCATGTACTTAGCCAAGAACCATACAGACTATTCCGCCTCCAAGATAGGAATGTTCATCGGGAACAAAGACCATGCCACTGTGCTCCACGCTTGCAAGACTATCAGGGAATTGAAGGAAGTGGACAAGACATTCAAAGCCGAACTGGAAGAGATACAAACAGCGTTGAAAAACGGATAAGGCTTCGAAAGCATCTTTAGGGACATCAGCCACTGTCCCTAACGGATATCCTTGAAGACAAGTATAATGAAAAAGCAGGACTTTAAAAGCCCTGCTTTTTCATTGTCTGCCAAAACACCTCCGACATGGCTTCGGCGTCTTTCTTAGTATAACGCACATCGGTGAAAACCTGCGCCAAAGTCTCTTTCCCGTTCTCGGCTATAAACTGATGGTTCTCAGGCAAAGATTCCTTGTAAGCATAATGACGGTCAATGTCCTCGGGAGTATAATCATGATAAACTTCGTCGTGTACAATAGCTTCCAAAGGCAGACGGTCTACTTGAAGAGGATTCTCGTCCGGCCAACCTACGGTGAGGGTTATCAAGGGGAAAACCAATTCGGGCAACTCCAGAATTTCCACTATTTTATCAGGATTATATGTGGTAGTACCCAAGTAACAAATACCCAAGCCTTGTTCCTCAGCAGCCACACAGAAAGTCTGAGCGACCAATGACGTATCGATGGCTCCCGTTACGAACCACTCTAAATTGCCATAACCCGGCTCTGCCTTACGTTGGCGACACCACTGGCTGAAACGCCTTAAGTCAATACAGAAAGTAAGCACGACGGGAGCCGATTCTACCATCGGTTGGTTGAAGTGAGCGGGAGCCAACCGCTTTTTACGCTCGGCGTCACGAGTTACAACAACGCTATACACCTGCATGTTTCCCACGGTAGAAGCCCGGAAAGCCGCTTCCAACAGGTCGTTCAACATCTCAGCCGAAATATCTTTCGACTGGTATTTACGGATTGTCTTTCTTTCTTTTAAACTATTCATAATGCTCTTTTTTTACCCGACGGCAAAGATAATGACTGTAAGCCAAAAAAGCAAATTGGCCTCCAGCAAAAGACGCACACTGGTATAACACTCAGAATGTATCGCCCAAAAGCCGCAAACGCTCATGAAGACGGTCAATCTCACGTTGCATGTCATCCATACGATGCAACAGATTGCTGATAACATCAATGCCTTCCATGTTAATATCCAAATCGTAATAGAGTCTGCTGTACCGCTCGACATCCGGCAACTGATCCGTACAAAGATAAGCGCCATTGTCTTCATGCCGCAGGTCGATAAGTCCGTTTTCCTCCAACAAATCAATGAATGAAGTATCTATATGGCATTTGTCACAATAATCGGTAATAATAATCCAATCGTTTTGCATAGTGATACATTTTTTAATGGTTCATACGCTGCAAGTGGCGGAAAGCCTCTTTCTGCTCCTGCGTCAAGTCTGTAGGTATTAATACATTATAGGTTACAATAAGGTCACCCGCACTACCCTCTTGCTTATAAACGGGGAAGCCTTTGCCTTTCAAACGGACTTTAGTTCTGTTCTGTGTCCCTGGATTAACTTTCAGACGCACTTGCCCGTCCAACGTGTTGACCAAAACATCACCGCCCAACACGGCTGTATAGAGATCTATGTCGACATTGACATACAAATCGTTGCCTAAACGCTTGAATACGGGATCAACCGGAATGACAAAAGTAATGTAAAGGTCGCCCGCAGGACCGCCATTGGCACCGGGTGCTCCATAGCCCTTCAACTTGATGACTTGTCCGTTGGCCACACCTGCAGGTATGGTGATACGTACTTGCTTGCCACCCACGCCAAGTACCTGCTTGTGGGTGACAGCAGCTTCACGAAGCGACAAATGAAGTTCTGTCTGGTAATCCTGTCCACGATACCCCATACCCGCTGAACGGGCACTCCGCGCATGATGCCCGAACAGTTCTTCAAAGAAATCGGAAAATCCTCCGGCATTGCTGCCTGAGAACTCTTGTCCGTCAGAGGAGTACCAATAGGTACCATTACCATCCGTATGAAAACCTTGCGCACCATGTCCAAACCCTTCGAAGCCTTCAAATCCTCCAGCCTGCTGACGAGCACGCTGCTGAGCTTCAAATTCATCGGCATGTTTCCAATGTTCTCCATACGCATCATATTTTTTTCGTTTTTCAGGGTCACTAAGCACTTCATTGGCCTCATTGACCGCCTGAAACTTCTCCTTGGCAGTAGGATCATTGGGATTTAAATCAGGATGATATTTACGGGCTAACTTACGATAAGCCTTCTTAATGTCATCCTGGCTGGCCGTCTTGTCTACGCCAAGTACTTGATAGTAATCTATAAATGCCATATTCCCAAAAGTAAGCTAATTATATTTATAATCAAAAAACCGCGGTATCTCCTCAAAGAGATACCGCGGTTGCGTATATTACTTGATGATTAGAGGGACGGATTACGTCTTATTACATCATACCGCCCATGCCACCCATACCGGCGTTCATCGGCATCTCGGGTTTCTCTTCCTTCTTTTCAACAATAACGCACTCGGTAGTCAGGAACATACCGGCTATGGAAGCCGCATTCTCCAGCGCTACACGGGTTACCTTAGCGGGGTCTACCACTCCGGCTGCATGCAAGTTCTCGTACGTATCAGTGCGGGCGTTGTAGCCAAAGTCACCCTTACCCTCACGTACTTTCTGAACAACCACGGCACCTTCCTTGCCTGCATTGGCGACAATCTGACGCAACGGCTCTTCAATAGCACGCTTTACAATCTCAATACCGGTAGTTTCGTCCGCATTGTCACCCTTCATGTCTTCCAATACTTCGAGTGCACGAATGTAAGCTACGCCACCGCCCGGTACGATACCTTCTTCAATAGCGGCACGCGTTGCACGCAAAGCATCGTCTACACGGTCTTTCTTTTCTTTCATCTCAACCTCGCTGGCAGCACCCACATAGAGGACAGCTACACCACCTGACAACTTAGCCAAACGCTCTTGCAATTTCTCACGGTCGTAATCGCTCTTCGTAGCGGCAATCTGAGCCTTAATCTGCTCACAACGTTCCTTAATCAAGGTCTTGTCACCGGCACCGTTTACGATTGTAGTATTGTCCTTCGTGATAGTTACCTTCTCAGCGCTACCCAGCATTTCGATAGTGGCCTGTTCCAACTTCAGACCCTTTTCCTCGCTGATGACCACACCACCGGTCAATACGGCAATGTCTTCCAACATTTCCTTACGACGGTCGCCAAAGCCCGGAGCCTTTACGGCACAAATCTTCAGCTGGCTACGCAGACGGTTAACAACCAATGTTGTCAAAGCTTCGCTATCCACATCCTCAGCGATAACCAAGAGAGGACGACCGGTTTGTACGGCAGGTTCGAGGATAGGCAAGAAATCCTTCAAGTTCGAAATCTTCTTATCGTAAATCAAGATATACGGATTCTCCATCACGCACTCCATCTTCTCTGTGTTGGTTACGAAGTAAGCTGACAGATAACCGCGGTCGAACTGCATACCTTCCACTACACCGATTGTCGTATCCGTACCCTTGGCTTCCTCGATGGTAATAACACCGTCCTTGGAAACCTTGCGCATAGCGTCGGCAATCAGTTTGCCGATAACAGGGTCATTGTTGGATGATACGGTACCTACCTGCTCAATCTTATCGTAGTTGTCACCAACCATTTCCGACTGGTTCTTGATGGATTCCACCACCTTGGCCACAGCCTTGTCAATACCGCGTTTGATGTCCATCGGGCTTGCACCGGCTGTTACGTTCTTCAAACCTTCAGCTACGATGGCCTGCGCCAATACGGTAGCGGTTGTCGTACCGTCACCCGCATCATCGCCTGTCTTGCTGGCAACTTCCTTCACCAGTTGTGCACCGGTGTTTTGATAAGCGTCGGCCAATTCCACTTCCTTGGCTACAGTCACACCATCCTTTGTGATGTGGGGAGCGCCGAACTTCTTTTCAATAATGACGTTACGGCCTTTCGGACCCAGCGTTACTTTTACTGCGTTTGCCAACGTGTCGATACCCTTCTTCAATTGGTCGCGGGCATCTATATTAAATAATATTTCTTTAGCCATAATTCTAATTTAAAATTTAACAAGGTCTACATTTCTATTTATTATCCCAAAACTGCCAATACATCGCTCTGACGCATTATCAGATATTTAGTACCATCCAGTTCGATTTCAGTTCCTGCGTATTTGCCATACAAGACCTGATCACCGACTTTCAGCACCATCTCTTCGTCTTTCGTACCGTTGCCGGCAGCGACAACTTCACCCTTCAAGGGTTTCTCCTTAGCTGTATCCGGAATAATGATACCGCCGATTGTTTTCTCTTCTGCAGGAGCAGGGAGTATCAGAACTCTGTCTGCCAATGGTTTAATGTTCATAGCTCTTTTTATTTTTTTTATATGTTATACATTATTTTCTTTCTTTGCTTGCTTTGTGCAAGCGCTAAAGACTCTACGAAAACCGTGCCAAAAAGGGAGAATGCCCAATCTGGCAGAAAACACTGACAATATGACACGCCACATTGAAATTACAAGGTTTTCAAGCATAGGAAGAGACTTCCCCATTTTTGCATAGACGATTGCAGATAGGAAAAAAACAGAAGAGAATGGCGTGTATAGAAAAGGGATTGATTAATTAATCCAATACATGTTCTATGCCGCAACTACTCCAGAAGGCATGGGTAGAGTGCACCATCGAACGCCCCATGAAAAACAGAAACACGAGCGAGAGAATAATCATCAAGACACCGACAAGGACATTATGCCTTTCTTCTCTAAAATCAACTGTAACCATACAAGCCTCCTTTTTATTACAACGACAAAAATACGGGACAGATATTACATTCCTCATACACCGACATGACAAATATAGGAAAAATAGTCGAGAAAACCACGCGAAAGCATATAAATTAGTAAAACAAAACAAAAAGGCTGCCAAAGTGGCTCCTAAACGTCCACTTTACAGCCCGAAGTACATTATAAATTAAGGTATATGTCACTTCTTTAATGCGCTGGCCAATTCTTCCGGTGTCACCAGCCGTTGTTCGCCCGTATCCATATTCTTCAGCGTCACCTTGCCTTCGTTCATCTCATTCTCCCCCACCAAGGCCACATAAGGAATGCCGTTGGCATTGGCATAACCCATCTGCTTCTTCATTTTGCAACAATCCGGATACAGTTCGGCACGAATGCCGGCTTTGCGCACCCCGGCCAGCACTTGCATGGAGAAAGCCGCCTCGCGCTCACCAAAGTTGATGAACAACAACTGTGTGCCATTGACCGCTTCTTTAGGATAAAGGTCAAGTTGGTTCAACACGTCAAAGATACGGTCGGCTCCAAACGAAATGCCAACCCCACTGACACCTGCCATACCAAACACGCCTGTCAGGTTGTCATAACGTCCGCCACCGGTAATGCTTCCTATCTGCACATCCAGTGCTTTTACCTCAAAAATAGCACCGGTATAATAATTCAAGCCGCGCGCCAACGTCAAATCCAGTTCCACTTCATTCTTCAAGCCCAAATCAGACAAGGTAGAAAGAATAAACTCCGTTTCCTCCACGCCTTTCAATCCTGTAGGACTATCAGCCAACACCTGCCGCAGCGTAGCCAGTTTTTCCACATTCGAGCCACTCAACAAGATAATGGGTTGCAGCTTGGCAATGGCTTCCTCCGCAATACCCTTGTCGCGCAACTCCGCGTTCACATTCTCCAACCCTATCTTATCCAGCTTGTCGATGGCTACGGTGATATCCACAATCTTATCCGCCTCACCGATGATTTCGGCCATACCGGTCAATATCTTCCGGTTGTTTATCTTAATACACACCCGGATACCGAAGCGGGAAAATACCGTATCCACAATCTGCATCAACTCTACCTCGTTCAGCAACGAATCGCTACCCACCACATCAGCGTCACATTGGTAGAATTCCCGATAGCGTCCCTTCTGCGGACGGTCGGCACGCCATACAGGCTGTATTTGATAACGCTTGAAAGGAAATGTCAACTCATCGCGATGCATCACCACATAGCGGGCAAAAGGCACCGTAAGGTCATACCGCAGACCTTTCTCGCAGAACTTACAGGCCAGGCGCGAAGCGTTGCGGCTCAGCAATTCTTCGTCAGTCAAGCCGGAAAAGTAATCGCCCGAGTTCTGTATCTTAAACAAAAGCTTGTCGCCTTCCTCCCCATACTTTCCCATCAGCGTGGAAAGCATCTCCATAGCCGGCGTCTCTATCTGCCGGAAGCCATACAAATGGTACACACTGCGTATGGTTTCGAATATATAGTTGCGCTTCGCCATCTCCGCAGGCGAAAAGTCACGTGTTCCTTTCGGAATACAAGGTTTTGCTGCCATAATCGTATATTTAAGTACTAATCATATTTTTAATGAAACAGGAATGTAAGCCACAAGTGTGACACATATAATCATCTTTTAGTTGTGTCCACAGGCTTATTTCCATCTACAGAATGCAAAGGTAAGGGATTTTTTAATTCCAGGCAAATCCCGTTTCTTCAGTTCACAAAGACGCAAACGGAACTAACCATGGCAAGCCGACTTAAGGAAACTGCCAATCAGCCTGGCCGCCTCATCCGGAGCTCCTGTTTTTCCTAAGCGGACGCGTACCTCATCATAACCGGCCAGCATACGCATACGATAAGTCTCATCGGTAAGGATACGGTTCAGTTCACCCCGTATCTGCGCCACCGTCATAGTATCTGCCACCAGTTCACGCACCACTTCACGACCGGCTATCAGATTGACTAATGAGATGTATCTCACTTGCAACACATGACGTTTCAAAAAAGCTATGATTTTGCCAACCGGCGTATGATAACAGACAGCTTGTGGCACTCGGAATAAAGCGGTCTCCAACGTAGCCGTACCCGATGTGACCAATGCCGCTACGGCATGACACAACAACGGATAAGTCTGCCCGGACACTACCCGCACATCCGCATTCCCCACATACTTGTTGTAATAGTCGGGAGCGATACCGGGTGCGCCTGCCAGCACCAGTTGATAAGCAGGAAATGCGGCTGCCGCACGAATCATGTCCGGCAGATTATCCTTAATTTCCTGCTTGCGGCTGCCTGCCAGCAGAGCGATGATAGGTTTGTCCGGCAAGGAATTCTTCTTCAAGAAATCTTCCCGCCTCTCCGTGTAATCCGTCCGGAAAGCCTCCACCTCATCCAACGTAGGGTTACCCACATAATGAATGGGATACCGGTGTTTCTTCTCAAAGAAATCCACCTCGAAAGGCAAAATAGAGAACAAACAATCCACATCCCGCTTGATGTTCCTGATACGGTACTCCTTCCAGGCCCATATTTTGGGCGAAATGTAATAACAGACCGGTATGCAGGTACAGGCATGGATGTACTTGGCAATGTTCAGATTAAAACCCGGATAATCCACCAATATCAAGACATCGGGTTTCCAAGCCACAATATCTTTCTTGCAGAAAGCCATGTTGGCAAAGATTGTACGCAAATGAAGCAGCACCGGCACAAAACCCATATAGGCCATATCCCGATAATGCTTCACCAGTGTACCACCCACCGAAGCCATCAAGTCGCCTCCAAAGAAACGGAAATCGGCCTGTGCGTCCCTCCTGGCTAAAGCTGCCATCAAGTGCGAGGCATGCAAATCACCCGAGGCCTCGCCTACTATCAGATAATACTTCATTCACCCAAAACCGCATCGTCACTGAACCACGCCTTCAGTTCATCTATCAAGCCATAAGCTGTCACATCAACCGTTGTAGGCGTAATAGCCACATAGCCGTTGGCCAATGCCCAATGGTCATTCTTCTCGTTGTCGGCATCGGCATCTTCAAATTCACCCGTCAGCCAGTAATAATGTGAGTCTCCGCGATGGGCAAAATTCTCCCACTCGTTTACCCATTGTCCCTTTGCCTGCTGACAGATTTTCACGCCTTTCAAATCCTGCGTATCGGGGAAATTCACGTTCAGACAAGTCAACGGGGGCAGGCCTCTCTCCAACACCTTATGCACAATGTCACGCACATAAGGGCCTGCAGCCGTAAAGTCCGCATCCGCTTGATGGCTGCATAGCGAGAAAGCAATGGAAGGAACACCCTTCAGACAGCCTTCGATGACAACTCCCATCGTACCGGAATAATGCACGTTCGTAGACGAATTGTCACCATGATTAATGCCGCCTACCACCAGATCCGGCTTACGGTCGAGCACAGTGGCAAAAGCCAACTTCACACAATCGGTCGGTGTACCCGAACATCTGTACACGGTCAATCCTACATCTTTACGTACCAGCTGATAATGAATAGGTTCGTGCGAAGTCAACGCACAACTCATACCCGAACGCGGCCCATCCGGCGTCATCACAACCACCTCACCCAGCGGACGAAGGAACTTTATCAACTCACTCAATCCTTTCGCAACGATGCCATCATCGTTGGAAACCAATATCAAAGGTCTTTGATTTTCCATAATTATATATATGTGTTTAATTGCCAAAACAGGAATGTATCGTCCTCATTCCGTTCACAAAGGTAATGCTTTCTGCCGGAATATCAGAAATGACTGTTTGTTTTTTTGATTTGCCGAAAAGCATTACGTTACAGCCACTTCCGCACAATCGCCTCCGTCCGTTCCCAAAGTTCCGCTATCTGCCTGTGATGCAGGTATTTGTCGGAAAGATTTTTTGGGTGGCAACTGACGTTCAATGTACCGCTTCGCTTGCCAGCTTCTTCGTCCAGCAACAGACTGATGGCTGTAGCAGCTCCTTGTTTGGGTGTACGGATAAACGGGCGGAAGAATATGTCCGTCAAAGGGTCGAACCAAGCGTGCATGGTGATGATGTCTGTAGACACGATGCCGGGATCGGCTGCGTTGACTGCGATGCCACGCTCCATTACCCTTCGCGACAACTCGATGGTAAAGAGAGTCAACGCCAATTTGGTATTACTATAAATGGGGATACGCCAAAAGCTACCTTTCTTTCCTTTTTGGAAGAAGTCGGGAAAGTCAAGTTTACCAATGGCGTAAGTGCATGATACCATGTTGACTACCCGGCTGCCTTTTCCCATCAGAGGTAACAGTTTTCGGGTAAGTAGGTAAGGTCCCACATAGTTGACGCTGACTGTGCGTTCAAGCCCATCTTCGGTAATGATACGCCGGGTTTCCATCGTCCCGGCATTGTTCATCAACAAATCTACGTGTTCTCCGCTTGATAACATTTCTTCTGCAAAGTCAGCCACCGTTTTCAACGAGGCCAAATCAACGAATCTTATCTCAATGTCCGGATTGCCTGTATCCTTTATCAGCATCTCTCGTTTGGCTTTGGCGCGTGGTATGTCGTAACACGCCATCATGACCCGATAGCCTGCCGAAGCTACGGCACGGGTGATTTCTGTTCCCATGCCGCCATCGGCTCCTGTGATAATCGCCAATTTCTTTTCCATCGCTTACCCCCGGCTTTCTATCTGTTCGATTTCCTTCTTCAGACAGGCAGGAAGTTCTTCCTTTAGGTGCTGGTGGCAGGCCATGTCGATGGAGTACATGCGGGCGATGCAATAATTGCTGTGCCTGCAGCTGCAACGCGCCTTTTCCTCGGCACGCATACGGTTGACAAAGCCAGGTTCGTTGAGCAGGGCACGCCCCATTTGCACCGCTTCAAAGCCGTGGTTCAGTACTTCGTCTATCTTCTCCCGGGCTACCAGTCCACCCACATAGGCCAAAGGCATATCGGGCAATTCTGCACGGAACTTCAGTGCGTCGTCCAGAAAGTAAGCCTCTTTGAAGGGTACGGTGGGTATCATCCACTTGCCTACCATGCGCACGCCGTATTTCAACCACCAGCAATTCATGTAGTAGGTCATGGTGCGGATAGGCATCTCACCGCGCATCACGTACATGGGTGCCTTGCTGACAAAGCCGCCGCTCAGCACCAAGCCATGAGCGCCCGATTGTTGCAAGCGGTGAGCTACCTGCAATGACTCGTTTATCTCCATCCCGCCCCGGAAGCCGTCGCGCATGTTCATCTTCACCAGCACGGCCATGTCGTTACCGGCAGCTCTCATCACTTCCTCCATCACCCGATCCATGAAGCGCATACGGTTCTCCAACGAACCGCCATATTCGTCTTTTCGATGATTGGTGGAAGGGGAAAGGAACTGGCTGATGAGGTAACCATGCCCCGCATGAATCTCTACGGCATCGAATCCGGCTTCGCGCGCCAAGTTGACGGCCTGTCCGTAAGCTCGTGCCATTTCAGGCAATTCGTCAGCCCGAAGCCCGCGTACAAACGTAGGTGAATATAGGTTGAAACCAGTGCTGGCACCCACAGGCGTGCAACCGCAGATGCTTTTGTGGGACATGTTGCCGCAGTGCCCCAATTGAATGGAGGCGGCGGCTCCCTCGGCATGTACGGCATCAGTCAGTTTGCGCAAGCCGGGTACAATATCAGGCCGCATCCACAACTGTCGGTCGAAGGAAAGGCCGCTACGGGTTACCGCCGCATAGGCTACGGTCGTCATACCCACACCGCCTGCGGCTACAGAACGGTGATAGTCGAGCAATTGCTCGGAAGGTTTGTTTCCCGGACACATACTCTCGAAAGCCGCCGAACGGATGGTGCGGTTACGCAACATCAGCGGCCCGATGGTCACGGGCGTGAAAAGTCTGGATTCTTCCATATCGTTTATTTTTTTATTTCCAACATATTCCTTCCTTAATATATATAAGGTATAATACGTTTTCTGTCACCTACCGCCTCCTTGCCGAACTCCTCGCAATAATGCTTGTAGATGGCATTGGCACGCGGCACCAGGTTGGCCGCCGTCCACCACACAAACACCCATGCCGCAGGCGAAGCGGTCAACACGGCAAAGCCCGTCCATTCCACCAGCTCACCAAAGTAATTGGCGGATGTAACGTAACGGTACATACCTTTCGCCGGCAGGTAGTGGCGTGTGTCACCCGCTTTACGCAAATGGCGGATGACATGGTCGGAGTGCCAGTTGATACCCATTCCTATAATGAATAGAAGCAGCCCTGCGATGGCATGAGGCCGCCACAGGTAAGTTGCCCCTTCCGCATAAGCTTCGGACGGGAATTGGAAAAGCCCGCCCGCCTGCATCATGCCGTTCAGCACGTTGAACACAATCCCCATCGCCATGATGGCCACCGGCATGCGGCTGCGCCCCTTCATCAACAAAGGGAAAACGAACGAACGCTGCAGGTAATGCAACTCAAAGAGCGACAGGAACAGGAACTGGGGCAGGGCAAAGCCCGTACCACTGCGTAGCCAAAGCCATGCCATCACGAAAAACACCGGAGCCTCCATCAGCATCCAAGCCACTTTATTCGGGACAGAGACGCCCCAAGAAGCCGTACGGAACATGCCGTAACCGGCTTTCACGAAATAAAGTGCTATAAAGACAACAAGCGCCACACCGCTCATTATCCATAAGAATGTCTGGAATTCATGCAAAGACATACACATCGAACTTTTTTGATAACACTGCGCAAAGATAGAGAAAACTTTGGAAGAACGGTTCGTTTTCCAATAGGTTTCAACTCCTTAGTACGAGAAAAACAGCCATTCCACTTGGTTTTTACCCGACTTTTCCTTAAGTTTGCCCGCAGATAGACAAAACGATGTACACCCATCATGACCTTTCAATGAAACAAGAACCATGAAACAGAAACTTACCCTCTTCATCAGCCTGTTATGGGCGTTCGCCTCCTGCGGTACTCCCCAAATGGAACAAAGCCCTCTTCCTCAGAAGACAGCCCGTTTCCGCACCAATGTTCCGCTCGACTCCATTATCCTGAGCGACCCCTGCATCCTTGCCGACGCCAAGACCCGGCTGTATTACATGACCGGCACAGGCGGCTTGTTATGGAAAAGCAAAGAGCTGTCCCTATGGGAAGGACCTTACAGGGTGGCCGACATCGACACCGCCTCGTGGATGGGTCCGCATCCCCAGATTTGGGCGGCCGAGCTGCACGCCCACAATGGCAAGTATTACTACTTTGCCACTTTTACCAACAATACCATCAACATAGACACCGTAGGAAACAACATCATTCCCCGCCGCGCCACCCACATCTTAGTGTCCGACAAAGCGGAAGGTCCCTACCGTCCCATGGCAGACCCCGTTTACCTGCCTGCCGACAAACCGACATTGGACGGCACCTTCTGGGTAGATACAGACGGCAGACCTTACATGGTCTATTGCCACGAATGGTTGCAGAACGGCAATGGAACCATCGAGAAAATTGAGCTGAAACCTGATTTAAGCGGGTCTGTGGGCAAAGGCGAATTGCTTTTCCGCGCCAGCGACTCACCTTGGAGCCGTGAACTCGTCGACGGCAAAGAAGCGCCCAACCGAGTAACCGACGGCCCATGGCTTTTCCGGACAGGAAGCGGACGCTTGGGCATGCTGTGGACAAGCTGGGTATATGATGTCTATACACAAGGCGTGGCTTACTCCGAAAGCGGCACACTGCAGGGACCTTGGGTGCAGGAACCCCGACCGATTACTCCACCCAACTACGGACACGGCATGTTGTTCCGGACTTTCGACGGCCAATGGATGCTGTCCGCGCACAGCCACCGGGAAGACGAAAGCGGCCGCTATATCCGTATCCCCCATCTTTTCAAAGTAGATTTATCGGGAGACAAACTGACAGTCGACACATTACGATAGTTCATGACAAGCGAACATAAGCCGGCGTAAAAACGGGAAACCGGTCGCAAAAGTATCCAAGGATAACTGTCGAAGTATCGTTGGATAAACACCAAAGTATCCAACAATACTTGGGCGGATAACCAATGACAGTTATCCGATGACAATTGTTTTGTTTTTATCTTTCGGCCCTTACTGTCATCGGCTGCCCAAATAGAGGAAGAACATACCGACAAGAACCAGTATAAGGTCTACCGCCTTGCTGCGTAAGTTCTTTTCGTGGAAGAACAGGGCGCCGAATAGGAAAGACACAACCACGCTACCCCTGCGCACCATGGAAACGATGGATATCATGGAGTCCTCGTAGCTCAGCGCATAGAAATAGGCGAAATCGGCTGCTGAAAGAAACAAGGAAATACCCACAATGGTCCACTCCCACCGGAAGGGGGTGCTCGTCTTCCGCCGTGGATACCACAGCAACAACAGGATGGGGCCCATGATGCAGACTTGATAAAAATTATACCACGATTGCACCAGCATGGGGTTGAGGAAGGTCATCAGATACTTATCGTACAATCCGCTGACAGCACCTGTCACAGCCGCCATCACGATGAAGAATATCCATTTATTATGCTTGAAGTCAATTCCTTCTTTCTTTCCCGAACGGCTTAGCATGAAGAACGATAATACGGCCAGCAGCACACCAATCCATTGATACAGGTTCAGACGTTCGCCAAAGAACAACAATGCGCCCAGCAACACCATGACCGGACGGGTGGCGTTGATAGGGCCTACAATGGTGAGCGGCAGATGTTTCATGCCAAAGTAACCGAATATCCACGAAGACAGGACGATAAAGGATTTAAGCAGGATGTACTTGTGCGCTTCCCATCCCGCTACGGGCATAGAGAAGGGAGTGCCCTGCAAAGCATCGGGCGCCCAAAAGGCAAGCAGGATAAACGGTGCAAAAACCAAACTGGAAAATACCGTGTTGAGAAACAATACGGGTAACACGGCATTGTCCCGCAAGGACTCTTTTTTAAAAGCGTCATAAAATCCCAGCAATACGGCTGAAAGAAATGCAAGCAGTAACCACATACAATAATTTGTTTTTGAGGAGTCAAGGAGTTGTCGTTCCGCTCCGTCAGGAGTCGAGCCAACACTTTAAGGGGAATTTATCGTAAGTTATGCCTTCAGCAAAGAGTTAAAGGCCGACACTTGAAGAAGTCACAAGTTTTCAACTTACACTAACCCTTCCTTGCCTCCTAAAAGAACTATCGGCTCAATTCCTTGACTTCTTAATTCCTATAAGTTAAACGAATAAATCTTCCGGGTACGTAATATCTTCCAAAAACAAGGCACAACCCGGTACCGACGTACCCGCCCGGCATCGGTCTTTCTGTTCTATTACCCTGCGGAAACCTTCCACACTAAGTTTGCCCCGCCCCACTTCAAGCAAGGTCCCTACTACCGCCCGTACCATGTTGCGCAAGAAACGGTCGGCCCGGATGGTAAACACCCATGTCACCTCATCCAAACGTTCCCAATGAGCCTGCATGATGCGGCAGTTGTTGGTCTTTACATCCGTATGCAGCTTGCTGAAACTGGTAAAGTCCGCATAGTCGAAGAGGGTGTGCGCCGCCTCGTTCATCCGGTCAAAGTCAGGTTCCGAATAAAGCCGGCACCGATACTGACGCTCGAAAGGCACTTTGGCTGTTGTGACATAATAACGGTACGTGCGTGACACGGCGTCAAATCGTGCGTGGGCATCCGGTTTGACTGCCCGCAGACAGTACACCGAGATGTCTGGTGGAAGCAGACGGTTCAACTTGTCTGTCATAAACACTTCGTCCAACGCTTGAGGACTGTCAAAGTGTGCCACCATCAGGCGGGCATGTACACCGGCATCAGTCCGTCCGGCTCCCACCACTTCTGTGGGCTGGCGCAATAAGGTGGAGAGCGCTTTCATCAAGCACTCCTGCACGCTTACTCCATTGGGCTGCACCTGCCAGCCGTGGTAAGACGTGCCATCGTAAGCCAGATAAATGAAATATCGTTGCACTTTCTATGGATTTGCGGTGCAAAGGTACGCATAATCCGTGTATTCCGGGGCATAATATCTGTATTTTGTCTACACGGATAAACCAAAAACTGTGTACCTTTGCACGCGAAAACTTGTGAAGTGATGTTTAAGGTAGGAAATAAGAACGACTTGTTGCTGCTTATCCGAAGTGGCGCCCCCATGACACTCCGCCAGCAACTCTATCTGACGGTGCAGTTGAGTATTCCCTCTATCCTTGCCCAATTGTCATCCATCGCCATGCAGTACATTGACGCTTCGATGGTGGGCAGCCTGGGAGCCGGCGCTTCGGCTTCCATTGGCCTGGTGTCTACTACCACATGGCTGTTCATGGGCTTGTGTTCGTCGGCTTCTACGGGATTTGCCGTGCAGGTGGCTCATTTGTTAGGGGCGAAAGACATAGCGGGAGCGCGCACCGTGTTGCGGCAAGCGCTGGCGATAGCACTGGCATTCAGTCTTGTATTGGCTACAATCGGAGCGTGCATCAGCGGGGTGCTTCCCCATTGGCTGGACGGCAATGCGGACATCACGGGCGATGCGTCTGTGTATTTCCTTATTTTTGTTCTTTCTATGCCTGTTTTCCAACTCAATGTATTGGCCAGCGCAATGCTTCGCAGCAGTGGCAACATGACTACGCCGAGCAGCCTTAATATATTGATGTGTGTATTGGACGTCATTTTCAACTATTTCCTGATATTTCCTACCCGCGAGGTTCATCTGTTGAACAATACTTTCACCATGCCCGGAGCGGGACTTGGCGTGACAGGTGCCGCACTGGGTACGGCATTGGCCATGGTGTGCACCGCCTCTCTGATGCTTTATTCCTTGTGCGTGCGGTCGCCTGAGTTGGGCTTGCTGCATCGTGGCGAACGTTTCCGGATTACTTCCTCCTGCTTGCATAATGCCTTGCGCATTGGTTTGCCTATGGGATGCGAGCGGGTGGTGATGTGTGGTGCGCAAATCATGACAACTGTTATCGTTGCTCCGCTCGGCACGATAGCCATTGCCGCCAATGCTTTCGGCATCACGGCGGAGAGTCTTTGCTACATGCCCGGTTATGGTGTGTCTGACGCCGCCACTACGCTTGTAGGTCAAAGCCTCGGAGCTGGACGCCGTGACCTGACGTGGCGTTTTGCCCGTATCACGGTGTTTATGGGCATTGGCGTTATGACAGTCATGGGCATTGCCATGTACATTGCCGCTCCGCTGATGATAGGTATCATGACCCCGGATGCCGATGTGCTCGACCTTGCCGTACGCGCCTTACGTATCGAAGCCTTCGCAGAACCCATGTTTGCCGCTTCCATCGTGTGCTACGGTGTATTTGTCGGTGCGGGCGATACGCTGAAACCTGCCATTATGAATCTGGCAAGCATGTGGGGCGTACGTCTGACATTGGCCGCTTTGCTGGCACCCGGCATGGGGCTTTTAGGTGTATGGCTGGCCATGTGTATAGAGTTGTGTTTCCGTGGCGTCATCTTCCTCACAAGGCTTTATAAAGGAAACTGGATGAAACGGATATAAAGAGATAAACGGGAAATTAGAGCCCCCTACCCATCCCTCCCTCGAAGGAAGGAGGACGAATTACCATTTAATACTATATATAAAAGATTATGAAATACGACTTTGACGAAATTATTCCCCGCAGGGGTACGAATTGTGAGAAATGGGACGGCACCTCTATAGAAGGTGTATTGCCTCTGTGGGTGGCGGATATGGATTTCCGTGTGGCGCAACCCATTCAAGAAGCATTGCAACGCCGTGTGGCTCATGGGGTGTTCGGCTATACGCACGTGCCGGACGCTTACTACGATGCAATCATAAACTGGTTTGCCCGCAGACATCACTGGCCGATGAAGCGGGAATGGATACTTTACACTTCGGGGGTGGTACCCGCCATTGCGGCTATCCTGAAGGCTTTGACTTTGCCCGGTGAGAAAGTCCTGATGCAGACACCGGTGTACAATTGCTTTTTCTCCTGCATCCGCAATTGCGGGTGCCAGGCATTGGAAAATCCGCTGGTATATGAAAACGGCACATACCACATCGACTTTGAAGATCTGGAACGTAAGGCCGCCGACCCCTTGACACGGGTAATGATATTGTGCAACCCTCATAATCCGGCAGGCCGTGTATGGACAAGGGAAGAGTTGCGGCGCATCGGTGACATCTGTCTAAGGAACCATGTGTTTGTGATAGCCGATGAGATACATTGTGAGTTGGTGATGCCTGGTTATGAATACACACCGTTTGCCTCCATCAGCGATGATTTCCTGCGTCATTCCGCCACCTGCAATTCGCCGACCAAGTCGTTCAACATAGCAGGCTTGCAAATAGCCAATATCGTTGTGGAGAATGACAAAATGCGCGAGCACATCAACCGTGCCATCAACGTCAATGAGACATGCGATGTCAATCCCTTAGGCGTGGAAGCGCTAATGGCCGCTTATAATGAAGGCGAAGAATGGTTGGCGCAACTGTTGGATTACCTGCACGGGAACTATGAACGCATGCGCCGATATTGCGAAGAACTTTTGCCTCAATTCCCGCTTGTCAAGCTGGAAGGAACTTATCTGGTGTGGATGGACTGCAAGGCATTGGCCCAACCATCCGAAGCGTTGGAGGAAGACTTGATAGAAAAAGCGAGGCTTTGGCTGAATGCCGGCATCATGTACGGCACTGAGGGGGAAGGCTTCATGCGGTGGAACATCGCCTGTCCGCAAGCGTTACTTTTGCAGGGCTTGGAGCGGTTCAGGCACTATGTGGAGCGGCAAGGAAACAAACGCTGATTAATCCCCACGCAGATGAACAGGACACGGAGACATTGCGTTCGACAGTCGGATTTCCCTTTCATGTCTCTGTGTCCTGTTTTGGTGACAAGTCTTCCCTTACGGTTGGTTGTCACCTGTTTTCTAACGCTTTGGCCTCATTCCATAGCTTGTCCATTTCTTCCAGCGTCATGTCGTGCAGGTTACGTCCTTCTTTAAGCGTGTGAGCCTCCACATAGTTAAAACGCCGGATGAACTTTTGGTTTGTATGCTCCAGGGCGTTGTCCGGATTGATTTTATACAGTCGGGCGGCATTAATCAGGCTGAACAGGACATCGCCAAACTCCTCTTCGGCTTTCTGCTTGTCCATGTTGGCCACTTCCGCCTGAAATTCGTTGATTTCTTCTTTTACTTTATCCCACACTTGTTCGCGTTCTTCCCAATCAAAACCTACGTTGCGTGCCTTGTCTTGAATGCGATACGCTTTGATAAGCGAGGGCAAGGAAGCGGGTACTCCGCTCAAGACTGTTTTATTCCCCCCCTTCTCTTTCAGCTTCAGCTGTTCCCAGTTTTCGGAAACCTGGCCGGCCGTTTCGGCCTTTACGTCTCCGAACACATGCGGATGACGGAAAATCAGTTTCTCGCACAGCCGGTCGCACACGTCTTTGATGTCGAAATCACCGGTCTCGCTGCCAATCTTGGCGTAGAAAGCCACGTGCAGCAACACGTCGCCCAGTTCCTTGCAAACGTCCTGCTTGTCGTTGCGTATAAGAGCGTCACACAGTTCATACGTCTCTTCAATGGTGTTGGGGCGCAGGCTTTCATTGGTTTGTTTGCGGTCCCAGGGACATTTCTCGCGCAGTTCGTCGAGAATGTCGAGGAAGCGTCCAAAGGCTTCCGTCTGTTCTTTGCGGGTGTGCATCATAATCTTTTTATGTTTATGGTTTTGCGTTTTGCCTGCAAAGATACGTAATATGCGTTACAGTGTGACATGTTGAGGCCGATAAACTTAGCTCCACTTCCGGGCACAAAGCGTATTAGCAAATCACCATTCTTGTCCTACCACCCCGCCCGGTGGGCACCTACCCCCTCCTTGCTCCCCCGTTATCGGGGGAAAGCAACCTCCCAGGAGGAGGGGAAGGATGGGGAGGTGCTGCTAAATTCCCATTTATATATGACAACGGGAATTCCGGTTTTTATCAAAACATTTCCCCTTCACCGGGTAACACCGGACTTTCACCGGAAAAACGCTTAACTGTTCTTACCGAGACAGTTAAGTGTTTACTCCCGAAACACTTAACTATTCCGAGAGAAACAGTCAAGCGTTGCCGGGCAAACAGTTAAGTGTTTTTATGGAGCATAAACAGCTGTAAATCAGTATATATTTGAGAATTATTCCGGTTCATGGAAAGGCTTGGCCGCCCGTTTTATACATTTATTTGCATTTTACCGAATAAAAGGTGATGGAATGTTAATTCATATTGTCAAAATTCTTCACTGCGCTACCAATGACGAATTGCAATAATCGGCTCTCCTCCTTCGGGAAGGAGGAGTACCCGTAGGGGGAGGTGGTAGGTAAGACATGCCGCGAAGCGACTCCTATTCCTATATAATAAATAGGTC
>CASENS010000007.1 GCA_949289345.1 uncultured Bacteroides sp. | reverse complement strand
GTCTAAGAAAAACGGGAAATTTTAAAAGGGTAAAATAAAATTGACCCCCAACACCAGGACTTTAAAGGGTCAATCATATTGTAGCCAAAGGTGGGCAAATCCTGTTTGGCCAAAAGGGTCAAAGTCGCGTGGCTTTTCCATCCAAGTAGCGGAAACGGTGAAAAAGGAATCAGCCTCATCTTCCCGCATTTTTCCCGCCTCCTCATACTATCTGTACTCCATTCCATATATCCGGATTAAAATCAATGTGACATATATGGTCTCCTTTCTAAATTTGCCACATGATATCAGACAACTCAATTAATTAACGTTTTACGAATACAAGAAAAATGAAAAACAAAAATGCATCCAAGATGCCGCTACGCCATGTCTTAATCGTAGCTTTCTTATGCTTATGGGCGATTTACCCCTTGAGCGCTCAAGAAACAGTATGCCTGAATGGCGAATGGCGTTTCGCTTTAGCTAAAGATATGCGGCAAGTCCAAAAAATGGAAGATTTTTACCTTCCCGATTTTAATGCCAAGCATTTCGACCGCATACCCGTCCCGTCCAATTGGGCCGTATTAGGATATGAAGAACCTGTTTACCGAGGATTTAAAAACAACAATGCCGGTGTCGGTTTCTATTTACACGAGTTCGCCACCCCGGAAGGTTGGAATAAGAAACGAGTATTACTTCATTTTGGGGGCGTATGGGCTTCGGCCGAAGTTTGGCTCAACGGAGAATACTTGGGACGACACGAAAGCGGATATACCTCTTTTGCATTCAATGTGTCCGGCAAGCTGAAATCAGATGGTACAAACGTTCTGGCTGTCAGAGTCAGTCAGACAAGCAGGGGATACAAGTTTGACGTATATGATGACTGGACGTTGGGAGGCATCTACCGAGACGTCACGTTGGAAGCCATGCCCGCCAAACGTTGGATAGATGAGGTGGTGACACAAACCGTATTCGACAACAATTATGAAGACGCATACCTAAAAGTGCGTGTCATGATAGGTGACAAGCACAAAGAGACCTTGCCTGGCAACTATCCCAGCCCGGGTAAGCCGTACGAACTATGTTTTACACTGACGGACGCACAAGGCAACACGGTACTCAAACAGAACGTGGAAGTGCCCGCACACGTATCCACCAGCAGAGAAATCCGGAAAGACTTTCTTGTCAAATCCCCATGGCACTGGACTGCCGAAACACCTTATCTGTACGACTTCAACGTAGAACTACAGGAAGAAGGGAAAGTGGCCCACACACGCAAAACGCGCATCGGCTTCCGGCAAATAAGTACAGAAGGTGGAGTGTTCCGCATTAACGGACAAGCCGTAAAGTTGCGCGGAGTGAACCGTCACGACGAACATCCCGACGTAGGACGTGCCACGACTCGCAAACATTGGGAAGAAGGCATCCGAATGATGAAAGCTGCCAATATCAATTACATCCGCGCATCACACTACACACCGGCCAAAGGCTTCATTGAGCTTTGTGACGAACTGGGTATGTACGTAGGCAACGAAGTATCCATGGGAGGAGCCGGCGACTTAGTCTACGACCCGTCGTATTATGACGCAGCCCTGCAGCGTACTTATGAAACGGTAAGCCGCGATTTGAACAATCCTTCCATCATCTATTGGTCTGTCGGCAATGAAGACCCGCTTTCCTCCATGCACATGGCCTCGGTGAAACTGGTCAAGGCGCTGGACCCTACCCGCCCGGTATTGCTTCCGTGGAGGCATGAGGCATGGTTACCCAAGGAAATCGACATCTTGGCTCCTCATTACTGGACAGCTGACGAATACGACCGCCTGGCCGCGAACTCCGACCGTCCCATTATCTCTACCGAATACAACCACGCCTTTGGCAACAGCGGCTTTGGCGGGCTGGAAAGCCGTTGGAAGTCATTGACTCGACATCCGGCAGGTGCAGGTGCCGCTATCTGGATGTGGGCGGACCAAGGCATCAAGACACCGGTACGGAATACAAAGATAAAGCCCAACGAACAGAACCAAGGAGATGTGTATCTGCGCATCGACGAAGCGGGTTGGGACGGTATTGTCGATTCATACCGTCACCCCACATGCGATTATTGGGAAGCCAAAGCCGTCTACGCTCAAGTTTATCCTCAAACTGACGCCATCACTTTCATGCCCGGCCAAGATTCCGTACATATTCTGCTCCAGAACGATTTCGACTTTACCAATCTGTCCGATGTCAGGATAGACTGGATACTTTGGAAAGAAGGACAAAAATTAGACTCCGCTTCAATCTCCGTACAGGGACAGCCCCACGCCACGGCAGAAGCGATTCTGCCCATAAATAAATTGAAAGAGGTCATGACGGACGAGACTTGCTACTTCTGGCTGACATTTGTCAACAAGGAAGGTGAAATCATCAACCGCAATTCGGTAGAACTTTGCCCGGAAACGCGCATTCAAGCCAAGCCGGAATCTCAACAGGAAATTTCTGTAGAACAAGACAAACAAGTAACCATCCAAGTGGGAGATATCCGCTATGTATTCGACCCCTCGACAGGCATGTTGGTTTCCGGCGTAAAAGACGGACAGGAATTGGTGCGTGACATCCGCCCTGTCATCTGGCATCCATTGGACCGAAGCGACATTTCCATCATTGGAAAGCAGACCGTACGCTCCCTGCCAGACATGAACCGGTATACAGCGACGGTGAAAACATGGAAAGTGGAGCAAAACGCCAGCGACGTAACCATACGGACAGAAGTAAACTACATCATAGACAAGAACAATCATTTTGACATAACTTATTCTTACACAATAAATCAGCAAGGCAAACTTTCAGTACATTACAAGCTCACTCCCTCTGTACAAGCCGCATTCCTGCCCATTGTAGGTATGAACATCCGGACGGTTCCCGTTTTGGAACAATTGCACTGGTTAGGACTGGGTCCGTACGATGCTTATCCCAACAAGCAATCCGCTACCATCCTGGGCATCTGGGGAGGAACATCCGGCAGTAAAGATGTGACAGGCATGAAGGCCATCCGGCGTATCGAATGGACCGGCAAAGAAGGTGGCATCCGCATTTCCGGCGAAAACTATATGGAGCAAAAAGCATCCGACCCGAACTGTATTTCCGTTTTATCAGAAGTACTGGGACGACCGGAGAAAGGCCGCAAATCCGACAATGCCATCCAACGTCTCCACTTGACAAAAGGCAAAACGTTCGTAGGCCTGTTTTCACTCGAGTTGCTACCCTGATGGAATGTTTCCAGATAACCGCACCTCATAAAATAAGACTCAATATCGAATTTATGCCCAATGCTTCGAAAGAAAGTGGATGTGAACGTTTGGTACAGCCCGCATTGCTGAAAGCGGGAACATTTACCCGGTTTTGATAGATTTTATATACTGAAAACAATGACAAGACATGAATAAAAAATTCAAATTAGGTCTGACAGGATACGTAGGAGTCATCCTCTGCTTATCCTGCTTGTGCAAACCCATGAACGGAATGGCACAAAATCGTATTGCTCTCCCACAAAAGCATGAAGTGGGACCGACATGCATGCCCGACACCCTTGCGCCAGTCACGGCACCTTTCCCCATGCCTGCGATGCAACTTCCCTCGTTCCCTGACCAAGAGGTAACAGTATCCATGCCTACGCAAGGACTTTCCACCCAACGCATCCAAGAAGCCATCGACCAGTTGGCGGAGGAAGGCGGAGGCACCGTCATTATCCCCAGCGGCCGATGGAAAACAGGACGCATCACGCTCAGAAACCACATCAACCTGCATCTGTCGGAAGGAGCGGAGTTGCATTTCAGCGGAGAGATTGAGGACTATCTGCCGGTGGTCTTTACCCGCGATGAAGGCATCGACATCTATTCGTTGGGTGCCTGCATCTATGCCTGCGATGCGGAGAACATCGCCGTCACGGGCAAAGGACGTATCGTCGGACCCTCTACCGATTGTGAAATCTATCGCATCAATCAAGAGAAGGCACTGGACATCGAAGGCGTAGTGGCTCAGAAACCATTGGCTGAACGGGTGTATGACGGTGCCAACGGTGGAGCGGTCTTCCTGCCCAAGACCATCGCCCCTATCCGTTGCAAGAATGTATTCATAGAAGGCGTGACCCTGGACCAAGGACTCTTCTGGAACATCGTGCCCCAGTATTGCGAGAACGTCATCATCCGGGGCGTGACCGTGACGAGCTTCGGACATGGAAGGACGGACGGCATCGACATCGACTCCAGCCGGGATGTATTGATAGAATACTGCTCGCTCGACTGTCAGGACGATTGCTATACCATTAAGTCCGGAAGGGGCAACGACGGTGAGCGTGTGGGACGGCTCTCGGAGAACATCGTCATCCGTCATAGCCTGGCCAAGCGCGGAGCGGGAGGCATCGTGTGCGGCACAGAGACAGCAGGAGGCATTCGCAACGTCTACCTGCACGACTGTGTGTTCGACGGGACCGACCGCGCCTTCCGCTTCAAGACACGCCGCACCCGGGGAGGCTTTGTGGAGAATGTCTACGTGGAGCGCGTCCGGGCCAACGTCATCCACCAAGCCCTGTGCGTCGAGATGTTAGGCTCAGCCAAGTGGATGGGCGAACTGGCCAAGCGCTATCCCGTCCGCGAAGTGACGCCTCTGACACCCTGGATACAGAACATCTCCGTCCACGATGTCGAGATAGGCGGATGCCGGACGCTGGTCGATGTATCGGCCTTGCCCGAAAAGCCCGTCAAGAACCTCTTCTTCGGCAATGTTACCGCCCGGTGTGAGCGTATCGGACGGGTGGACGATGCGGTCAATTTCTCCATCAAGGACATTCATGTCGATTCGGAAGACTCCCTGCTAAGTATCGACAACTGCGACTACGCCTCCTTCTTCGGCTTCAGCAACATCCGAAGCAAGCAACACGTCCGCATCCAGAAGAAAGGGGGCGAGTGCCGCTACCTCAACATACAGAACTATCCTCTGCAACCGGTACATTACCAATCGATACGTCCCGGCGAAGTGTGGCTCGACACCGAAGGCAAACCCATCCAGGCACACGGCTTCCAGGTGACCTACCGCGACGGAAAGTATTATTGGTATGGCGAGGACAAGACGAATACGCTGTTTGGCACCAACCGCATGTTTGGCGGCGTGCGATGCTATTCGTCCGAGGATTTCTACAACTGGAAGGATGAAGGACTGATTGTCGTGCCCGACACCGACCCGGATTCCCCCCTGCACCACTGCCAGAAGCTGGAACGCCCGCACATCCTCTACTGCCCCACGACGGAACGTTACGTGTGCTGGCTCAAGTCGCAGGCCAACGACGGTCACTTCGTGATACTGGAAGCACGCAACTTCCTCGGCCCCTATAAATATGTGCAGAGCCTGAAGCCCCACGGATTTGCCGTAGGCGACTTCGACATGTACAGCGACCCGGAGACAGGGAAGGGCTATGTATGGTTCGAACGCCCGCACTGGGAGCAAATCTGCGCCGAACTCTCCGACGACTATCTGGACGTGAGCGAGACGTACTCCGAACACTTTGTCGGTCAGACACCGCCCCACACCCGCGAAGCCGCCGCCCATTTCGTGATGGACGGACGCCACTACCTCTACACCTCGGGCACCACCGGCTATACGCCCAATCCTTCGGAAGTGGCCGTGTTCGACGACTATCACGGGGAATACACCGTGCTGGGCGACCCGCACGTAGGCGACCCCTATGCCCATTCCTTCTGCTCGCAGATTACCAGCGTCATCAAGATACCTGGCAAAGACCTCTACGTGGCCCTGGCCGACCGTTGGCAGCCCCACACCAACCGCACGGACATCCCGCAGAAGGAGTGGAAGTCCTTCCTCGCTCGCTATGAGGACCACCACCCCTACCCGCGCGACTTCCAGGCGCCCCGCACGCCCGACCGCTTCTACACGCTGGTCAGCCCCAGTCAGGACGTCTACAAAGCCACCTACGTCTTCCTCCCCATCGTGGTGAAAGACGGCATCCCGATGATTGAGTGGAAAGACGAATGGCGGTTGGAGGACTATCCTTAAAATAGTGGGGGTGCACACTCCTAGGCAAGGGTGGGTACACCCTTAAAATGAAGTAATCAAACAATCACTTTATACATTTATATAATGAAATCTATCAGAATCTTATCGACCGCCATCGTATGCTGCCTGGCATCGTTGGTGTTGGCTCAAGCCCCTTCGGGGAACGAAGCGCGCATCAGGCAACTGTTCAACTTCGACTGGAAATTCAAGGCCGGTGAAGTGCCGGAAGCCCAAAGCCCCACTTACAACGACCGGGATTGGCGGACATTGGACCTGCCGCACGACTTCCAGATAGAACAGCCTTGGGACTCTACCGCCAGCCGCGGACGAGGCTTCAAGGCCATGGGCATCGGCTGGTATCGGAAGACCTTCCAAGCCGACCCCAGTTGGCGGGGCAAACGCGTCTCGCTGGACTTCGAAGGCATTATGCTGACAGGCGATGTGTGGGTGAACGGCCGGCTGATTGGCGGCACCGACTACGGATACCTTGGCTTCGAAAGCGACATCACAGACTTGCTTCATTATGAGGGAGACAACGTGGTGGCCGTGCGGGCCGATACCGGCGATAGCGGCGACTCGCGCTGGTACACGGGCGGAGGCCTCTTCCGCGATGTGTATCTGGTGGTCAAGCCTCATCGGGTAGGCATCTCCCGCCACGGCATCTACATCACCACGCCCCGCATCTCCGAGGCTGAGGCCGAAGTCAACCTGCAAGTGGAGGTAGACAGCATCTACAACCAAGACTACAACCTAAAGCTGCAAGCCCGGCTATTCGCCCCCGATGGAACGTCGGTAGGAAGCACCGAGATGGCCGTACCCCGGAAATGGAAACAACCTTCGGTGGAAGTCAGCCTGCCCGTTGTCCGCGTGGCCGAACCCCAGCTCTGGTCGTGCGACACCCCGCACCTCTACACCGCCGAAGTGTCACTGATGCTGGACGGAGAAGTAATCGACCGGCAGACCGAACGCTTCGGCATCCGCACCATCGAGTTCTCCAAGGACTTCGGTCTGAAACTGAACGGGAAGAAAGTATTCCTGCAAGGCATCGCCATCCATCACGACCTGGGTGCCGTGGGTGTAGCTGCTCATCGCACTTCCATCGCCCGCCTGATGGACCGCATCAAGGCATTCGGCTTCAACCATATCCGCACTTCGCACAATCCGTACTCCGAAGCCTTCCTCGACCTGGCGGACGAAAAGGGTATATTGATTGTAGATGAACTCTATGATAAATGGGGCACCAAGACTGCTTGGGCAGGCCGAAAGCCTTGGACAGAGCTTTGGTACCAGAACATCCCTGAGTGGGTGAAGCGCGACCGTAACCATCCTTCGGTCATCCTTTGGAGCTTAGGGAATGAACTGCAATTCGAGGAGTGGCGTTGCGGATTCCCCACCCGCGATTGGGGAGTGACCAGCTATCGCATCATGGACATCCTGGTGAAACGCTACGACCCGACACGGAAGACCACCGTAGCCATGTATCCCGCCCGTGCCAAAGGTATCGTCAAGCATAGTCCGGAGTTCCGGATAGAAGAGAACATCGTACCGCCCGAATTGGCCACAGTGACCGACGTAGCCAGCTTCAACTATTGCTGGGACGACTACCAGAAGTACCTGAAGCATGCCCCCGATATGATTGTCTACCAAAGTGAAGCCGTCACCAACGAACTGGCCGCCCCCTATTTCGGCATGGACCGTGAGCGCATGGTAGGCTTGGCCTATTGGGGCGCCGTAGAGTATTGGGGAGAGTCGAGCGGATGGCCCAAAAAGGGGTGGAACTATTCCTTCTTCAACCACTCATTGGAGCCTTACCCGCAAGCCTATCTGATGAAGAGCCTCTTCACCGACGAACCTGTGGTACACATCGGAGTAGTGGATAGTGAAGGCGATGCAATGCTGTGGAATGACATGATTGTGGGACAAAAGGTCATATCAGACCATTGGAACAGAACTCCCAATACACCATATAATATATATACCTACACCAACGCCGAGGAAGTGGAGTTGTTGGTAAACGGGAAATCATTCGGAATAAAGAAGAATCCAGCGGAAATAACCCGACGGAATGTGATTTATTGGGAAAATATTCCGTATCTTCCCGGCAAAATTACCGCGATAGCCCGCACCAACGGACAAGTGGTGGCTCAACACGAACTGGAAACTACCGGTGAGGCCGTCAGGCTGATAGCAGAAATAGAAAATCCGACCTGGAAAGCCGATGGCATGGACTTGCAATACATCAAGGTATATGCCGTAGACCGCAAGGGAAGAAAAGTGCCGACAGCCGGAGAGGAAATCACTATAGAAGTGGAAGGCGAAGCCCGACTCATCGCCTTGGATAACGGAGACCATCTGAGTAATGAGCTTTTTGCCGGACATACGAAGCAACTATACAAAGGATTTGCCATGGCCATCCTCCGCTCCACCCGTCAAGCGGGAGAAGTTCGCGTAAGAATCACAAGCCCCAAGCTGAAAAGAACTGAATGTAAACTAATAACTCATGAATAAAATGTATCGACTGAAACACTTGACTCTCTTGCTCGCCCTGGCCCTGTGCGCGTGCCGTCCGAGCACCCCAAACCTCAGTGAGGTGTATGCCGAGTTCCGCTCTGCACCCGACTCTACGCGCACCAAAGTGTGGTGGTTTCATGGCGAAACGCCAACCACCCACGAAGGCATCACCGCCGACCTCGAAGCCTTCAAGCAGGCCGGCGTGGGAGGTGTGGTGTATTATGACCAAGTGCATGGCGATGCCCAAGGAGCCTTCCCCATCTTCTCGCCCGAATGGTGGGATGCCCTGAAGTTCGCCGCCCGTGAAGCCAAGCGATTAGGGCTGACCTTCGAAATCAACCTCAGCAACGGGTTCGTGGCGGGAGGACCTTGGATCACCCAAGCGATGAGCATGAAGCGCCTTTGCCAAAGCGAAGTCGTGCTGAAGGCCGGAGAAGCCTACGACGATACATTGCCCCGCCCGGCGAAGGATGAGTTCTGGGACGTACGCACACTGGCCTTCCCCGTGCCCGACGAAGTGGAGTGGGAAGAGAAAGTATTGCTCGACAAGACCCGGAAGTTCGACTCCCCCGCCCTACTGACCTACGACTTCGGACAGCCTTTCACCGCACGCTCCCTGACGTATAGCGAGTATTGCCTCTCGAAGCATCCCACAGGAGCCATGAACATGCCGGGCGAACCCAGCGATAAGTTCTATGGAGACGGCTACCTCGAACTGCCCAGCATCGGCCAACTGGAGGCTTCGGACGATGGGCGGACGTGGCGCGTGGTGAGGGATATTCCCACACTCTACAACATACACTACAAGCAAAAGACACTCTCCTTTCCGGCTACGACAGCACGCTACTTCCGCCTGAACCTGCACGACTGGAACCGGCCCGACGGACAACGCAAGCGCACGCTCGAACTCCGCCGCGCCATCCTCTCCTCCCAGGCCAAGACCGATGAGTGGGAAAACCGGGCGGGATTGGTGAGCGAATATATCGGCGAGAATCCGACTCCGGCCTACAGTCGGGGAGAGATCATCGACCCCGAGCGAATCATCGACCTCACGAATCAGCTCCAATCCGATGGACGCCTCACCTGGACAGCACCGGCAGAAGGCAAGCAATGGGTCATCGTGCGCATCGCACAGACCTCAACGGGCGGACATACGAAGCACGGACGACCCGGACAAATGGGATTGGAGTGCGACAAGCTCTCGAAAGAAGCCGCCCGGATGCAATGGGACAACTTCGCCCAAGTGCTGTTGGACACGCTCGACGCTTACGGCGTGAAGCCTTCGGGCGTCATCATGGATAGCCACGAGATGGGAAGCCAGAACTGGACATTCGGCTATGAACAAGAGTTTCAAGACCTACAAGGTTATGACCTTACGCCCTATCTGCCTGCCCTGCTGGGATATGTCGTAGGGTCGAAGGAGGAATCGGACAGCGTGCTTTTCCACCATCGGCAAACCATCGCCCATTTGGTGAATCACCGCTACTTTGCCACGCTGGACACCCTCGCCATGCAAGCCGGCGTGATGCTCACCGCACAAGCCACGGGCAACGGACAAAGCATGACTTCTGACAATATCTCCGCCAAAGGTGCCGTACGCCGTCCGCAAGGGGAATTCTGGGGCAAGCACATCAATGGATGTTACGACATCAAGGAAGCAGCATCCGCCGCACACGTCTACGGAAAGCAGATTGCTTCGGCCGAAGCTTTCACGGACGTGACTTATAGTCAGACACTGGCCTACTTCAAGAACCTGGCCGACTATGCCTATGCCTACCAGCTCAATGAGTTTGCCGTATGTGCCAGTGCCTACCAGCCTTGGTTGGACAGGAAACCGGGCAACACAGCCACCTTCCGCCAATATTGCTTGAACCGCAACAACACGATGTGGCCGCTGAGCCGAGGCTTCTGGGATTACCAATCACGTTGTGCCTACCTGATGCGTCAGGGCGAACCTGTAGTAGACCTCTGCATCTATCTGGGAAGCGAAATATCCAACAAAATCCTCTCTCATCGCTTGCCCGCCATCCCCGAAGGATACGATTGGGATGTATGCACCGACGACGCCCTGCTGCGCCTCCTATCCGCCCAAGACGGAAAGCTGACCACCCAAAGCGGCATGACCTACCGGGCGCTCATCATCGAACGCCTGGCCCGACTGACACCGGAAGCGGAAGAGAAAATCAATATCCTCCGGACACAAGGCGTGCCCGTATATGATGCCCGCACAGAGGGAGACTATGAGCTTCCCAACTTCCTGAACTCCATCGGCCTGATGCCCGACGCCTCATTCACCAGCGCCAATCGGCCCGACAACCGGCTACTTTTCGCCCATCGGCGTACGCAAGATGCCGACTTCTACTTCTTCAACAATCATAGTGACCGACCCTTTGCGCAGGACATCGTGCTCCGGGAGGCAAAAGGCAAACAGGCCGAATATTGGAGTCCCGACACCGGCGAACGTTATGCCTTGAACTCCTCCCCCACGACCGACGGACACTTAACCGTACACCTGGCACTCGACGCACGCGAATCAGGCTTCCTCGTTCTTCACGCCTCCGACGCCCTGACCCGACCGACCTTGACCCGCACCTGGGGCGAAGAAGAAGCCCTCATCCCACTCGACGAGAATTGGCAAGTGGACTTCCTGCTTCCACGAGGCACGAAGCGCATCACCATGCCCCGACTCATCGACTGGACCCAGCTCGATGAAGAAGCCTTGAAGCATCACTCGGGAACAGCTGTCTATCACAAAACCTTCGGTGCTCCCCGCCCGGTTCACGACGCCCAACGAACCTACGTGCGGATAGAAGGACTCGAAGCTACCTCACGCATATGGATCAACGGACAGGAAGCAGGATACGTGTGGTGTGCCCCATGGGAAGTGGACATCACCCCTTACCTCAACGAAGGCGAAAACACCCTGCGCATCGAAGTGGCCAACCAACTGACCAACCGTATGATAGGAGATCTCGCCCTGCCCGAAACGGAACGCACCACGTGGGGCACCAGTCCGTTGGTGAAGCCCGGCGATTCTCTGCTTCCGGCGGGAATCACCCGAAGTGTGAAGCTAGTAGTGCGATAATTCAAAAATAATCGCTTACTTTGCACGCAAAAAGCAAGAATACCATGCCAAACATCCGCTTTTTAAAACTGCTTTTCTGTGCGCTGTTCGCCTGCATACTGGAGGCAGAAGCATTTGAAGCTGCCGAAATCCTGACGCTGACGGACAGAAACGGCCTGTCACAAAACACCGTACGTTGCATGATGGTGGACCGGAGAAACTTCCTCTGGCTGGGCACGGTGAATGGGTTGAACCGATTCAACGGACAAGATTTCCTTGTGATTCATCCCCGGCAAAGACAAGCCTCTGGAAGAGCGGATAGCCGCATACGGGAGTTGGTAGAAGACTTGCATGGATTCATCTGGATACGCACTTTTTCGAACACCGTGTTTTGCTATGACACGAAGCGCGAAGGAATGACGGAGTATGCGCGAGAGGGTGAAAACATGACCTTCTCGCACATCCATCCGCTGACCAATGGGGACGTATGGCTTTGGGGAGACGAAGGCTGCATGCGAGTGAGATATATCCACGGGAAGCACGAGACATGGTGCCCGGAAACAGGAACGAACAAGGAAATCCTCTTCTTGCGCGAAGATGCAGGGGGACGCATCTGGATGAGTACTCCCCAAGCCCTATACCTCGTGGAAGGAGACCGGGTGAGCCTCCTGCGCCAAGGTCGCTATTGGGACGCCCTATCTGTGGGAGAAGAAATCTACCTGGCAGGAGACCAGGAGCTAGTCGGCCTCCGGGCAGGCGATGGCAAACTGTCGTTCCGCCTCACCCTCTCCCACCCCGTGAAGCATGCCCAGCTATGCGCTTTGCATAAAGACATACTCCTGCTGACGTCCGATGGCGACACACACTTCTTTGACTGCCACACGCGAAAAACTTTGCCCACAGCACGCTTCTTCGACGGAAAAGAGATGAAGCAAGCCCATTTTCAGATTGACAACCGGGGAGAAGTGTGGGTATACAATCGAACGGGCATCCTCTGGAGACATCAAACGGACAATACCTTCGAGCCACTGCATCTGATTCCTTCCGATATACTGAAACTGAACGAGTTCGAACAATTCCAAGTGCATCACGATTCAAGAGACATCATCTGGATTTCGACTTTCGGCAACGGATTATTCGCCATCCGTCCGGACGGAAGCCTCACCCACTTCACCAAAGGCTCCCGTTTTCCCACAAACTATCTGTATGGCATCACCGAAGACGCTTCGAGTGAAATATGGGTAGGAACGGAATTGGCCGGACTCATTAAAATATCCTTACCCGACTACGCCATCCAACCCTTCTATCCTGCACCGGAAGACGGCATAGAACGAAACAACGCCGTGCGACTCATTTTCAAAGACAGCGAAGGGCACTATTGGCTGGGCACGAGAGACGGACATCTGTATGTGTGCGACGACCGGATGAAACGCCTGCATACACATCACATCGAAGGTGGATTGCCTTTCGCCTTGACGGAAGACACACTGGGCTACAAATGGCTGGGAACCAAAGGAGCCGGTTTGTTTATCCTATCGCCCGGAGGAGAGCGAATCTTGACGCATCACAACTTGCCTACCCCCGACGGACAAGCCTCTACGCGCGACAACATATACAGCCTGCTGCGCGACCGGAAGAATCGCATCTGGGTGGCCACGCTGGGCAAAGGCTTATTCTTGGCCGAACGAAACGGAGAGAAGCTCAACTTCCGTTCCTTCGCCTTCCCCGACATGCACCAGAACCGGATGCGTGCGCTCATTCAAGACAGCCGGGAAGGACGGATATGGATAAGCACAGACGATGGACTTCTCTCTTTTCAGCCCGAAACCCTCATCCAGACGCAACAACGGGGGGAAAACATCACTCAAGCATGCACCCGCCAACTGAACGACCGGGAAGTGAAAGTGGTGTATGAAGACCACCGAGGACGCATCTGGGCGGGAGTAACCGGAGGCGGGCTCTACTTGCTCGAAGGCGAAGGAAAACACTACGGACGAGCCAACGGACTGACCAACGAAACCATACAAGCCATCATCGAGGACAACGAAGGTTACCTCTGGGTGAGCACTGAAAGCGGTATCTCGCGCCTAAACGAAAGCACTGAACGATTCGAAAACATCGTCTACTCCAACCAGAGTTCGCCTTTGGTTTTCAACGAACTGGCATGCTGGAAAGAGCAAAACGGAACCCTGCTGTTCGGCAGCTACGAAGGAATCTATCGCTTTAATCCTGCGCAAGTACACTTTGACACCTATGCCCCCGACGTACGCCTCACCCGGCTCTTTCTTCACGGCGATCCTGTCTCACCAGAGGAAGAAGACTCACCGCTGCAAACCAGCTTGGACAACACCAAAGAACTGGTGCTGAAGCACGACCAAAATTCCTTCAACCTGGAATACACCTTGCTGAACTATCACGCCCCAGAAATGAACCAATATGCCTACCTGCTGGACGGATATGAAACAAATTGGAACCGAAGCGTAGGCAATCCGCTCGCCGCCTATCGCAACGTCCCCCCCGGACGCTATGTCTTCAAAGTACGGGGAACCAACAGTTCAGGCGTGTGGAGTCAACACACCACTGAATTACCCATCCGCATCCTTCCCCCTTGGTGGAAATCGACCGGAGCCATCCTCCTTTACTTCACCGCAGGAATCCTGCTGGCTATAGTAGCACTGCGCATCACCTTGAAGATGAACCGACTGCGCATGAAAGTGGCCGCCGAAAAACAACTCACCGAATACAAACTGCGATTCTTTACCAACATATCCCACGAGTTCCGGACTCCGCTGACCATCATTCGGGGAACTATTGAGACTTTGGCGGACTCTAAAGAGATAGCCCCGTTGATAGGCTCCCAATTGCGCCTGCTGTCCAAAAGCTCCACACGACTGATGCGGCTAATCGACCAGTTGTTGGAGTTCCGCCGTTTACAAAACGGGAAAACGACTTTAAATCTGGAACATGTGCAGGCCAAAACATTCTTCAAAGACATTTATCAGACGTTCAGCGAAATAGCCAATCGGAAACACATCGATTACAGTTTTAAAGCGGATTTTCCCGAACAGCCCCTACTGCTTGATAAGGATAAACTGGACAAAATCGTTTATAACCTGCTATCGAACGCTTTCAAGCATACTCCCGATGGCGGGAAAATAGAAATGGAGTTGGAAATGAAAGATGACGAAGATAAGTTCATCGCAAACGTCTCCGACAGTGGTCCCGGCATACCTCCTGAAAAACGTAAGACATTGTTCGTACGCTTTGCGCAAGCACGTTATCATGAAGGAGGCATCGGCATAGGACTTCACTTAGTGGCAGAATTGACAAAAATACATCAAGGAAGCGCCGAATACCACGACTCGAAATGGAACGGTGCCTGTTTTACAATTACACTCCCGTTGAGCGATAAGAATTATAATGCCACCAATGTCGTGGGAACGGACGCTACTGACGGACAAAAGCGGGAAGAGGTTGTCCTGCTTACTGACAACATAGAAAAGCTGAGGCAGGAACCGATTTATGGAAGCTACCGGCTTCTGGTAATAGAAGACGATGACGATGTACGCGAACTAATAACCAAACAACTGAGCAACCGCTTTACCGTATTTGAAGCTTCAAACGGTGCAGAAGGACTGCAAAAAGTCGCCAAAGACGCTCCCGACCTTATTGTCTGCGACTTAATGATGCCACAAATGGACGGTCTGACATTTACAAAAAAACTGAAGTCGGATTTCAACACCAGTCATATCCCTGTCATACTATTGACCGCTTACTCTTCAGAAGAATATCGTTTGAAAGGTATTCAAGCCGGAGCCGACTCCTACATAACCAAACCATTCAGCATGAATTATCTGTTGATCCGAGTGGTAAAACTGATAGAACAGAGAGAAAAACTGAAACGAAAGTTTGCCTCCGAACCAGGAATGAAGCAACCGCCTACAATTGCCATGACTGACCCGGATAAAGTATTCTTAGACAAAATCCATGCACTGATAGGAAAAAACCTGGGAGACGGCGATTTCAAGTTAGAAACTTACGTGACAGATTTCAAAATAGGACGTACCACATTCTTTAATAAGATAAAGAATCTGACAGGATACTCACCAAACGAATACGTGCGGGTTATCCGAATGAAAAAAGCCGCCGAGTTGCTCTTGACTACAGAGTACAACATATCCGAAGTGAGCTATCAGGTAGGAATGAACGACCCCCTCTATTTCAGCAAATGTTTTAAGAGCACGTTTGGAAAATCTCCCTCCCAGTATCGGAAGGACAAAGGCGGGCAGACCTGAATATTTATCTACCAAAATCTCGCATCAAACGGGACAAATTAGTACCTTTGCCCATCATAACAGACAAATGCAATGGAAAAGAGTAAAATAAGGATAAACATAAAACGAATGATGGGTATGCTTGTCTTATGCGGAGCAATGGCCACAGGAGCAATGGCACAACCACGTTTCACATCGAATACCCAACTGCAACGGCTGGGACAGATAGAATGGAAACATCCCGTAACCGTACAATACGTAATCACCAACACCGGAACCGAACCGCTGGTACTGACGAACGTTGAACCGGACTGTGCCTGTACCGCCGCACACTGGACACAGGCACCTATAGCCCCCGGCAAACAAGGTACGGTAGATGTAACTTTCGACGCCGAAGCACTGGGATACTTCCACAAGTCTGTGGCTATCTACACCAACGCGACGCCCAACTTGGTCTATCTGAATATGGAGGGTAAAGTGGTCGCCGAACTGAAAGACTACAGCAAGACACACCCCTATCGGATAGGACTGATATGCATTGACAAAGACGAAATCATCTTCCCTGATGTACAACACGGAGAGCGACCTACTATATATATAGATGTAGTGAACTTGTCAGACATGTCATACGAACCGGTATTGATGCACCTGCCAACATTCCTGACCATGAAAGCCGAACCGAACCGTCTGCAACAAGGCAAACGAGGAAAGATTGCATTGACATTGGATTCGGAAAAGCTAACTGACCTTGGACTGACACAAACCTCGGTATATCTGTCACGTTTCATGGGTGACAAAGTAAGCGAAGAGAACGAAATTCCTGTTACAATCGTAAAATTGCCCGATTTTTCGCAACTGACCGAAACTGAACGCTTGAACGCACCCGTCGTCCGCCTTTCAGCCGAAAAACTGGATTTCAGTCCATTATTAGCGAAAAAGAAAAAAGTCCGGGAAAACATCACCATAACCAACGAAGGCCATTCACCTCTGCACATCAGCAAGTTGCAAGTATCGCATCCGGCATTAGGCGTCAGCTTGAAAAAGACGACACTGCAACCCGGAGAATCAACACGCATGCGGATAACGGTAACGAGAAAAAGCCTCGGCAAACACCACCGACACCTCCGCCTGCTAATGATAACCAACGACCCGGAACATCCGAAAGTAGGAATTGACATTTCCACCGTGAGCAGTTCAAAATGACACTCCAACATAAAAAAACAGTATGACTATGAAACATCCAGAGAACAACACCGAATACAAAGGACTGGTAGTGAACGCAGGCATTGAACAGCCTGCATCCGTAAATCCTTACTTAAAAAGCCGTCTCCGCCGGAAGAGACATGAGCTGAGCGTGGCAGATTATGTGAACGGTATTGTAAAAGGCAATACGACCATACTGGGACAAGCCGTCACACTGGTGGAAAGTCTGAAAACCGAGCATCAGATATTGGCGCAAGAAGTCATCGAAAAGTGTTTGCCTTACGCAGGAAGCTCCATCCGCATAGGCATCAGCGGAGTGCCAGGTGCGGGAAAGAGCACATCCATCGACGCATTCGGTCTGCACGTGCTTGAAAAATACGGTGGAAAACTTGCCGTATTGGCCATTGACCCCAGCAGTGAGCGAAGTAAAGGCAGCATTTTGGGTGACAAGACCCGTATGGAAAAACTGTCTGTGCATCCTAAGTCGTTCATCCGTCCCAGCCCGTCGGCAGGCTCATTGGGTGGTGTAGCACGCAAAACGCGTGAAACAATCATCCTGTGCGAAGCTGCCGGTTTCGACAAAATATTTGTGGAAACCGTAGGTGTCGGCCAAAGCGAGACTGCCGTACACTCCATGGTGGATTTCTTCCTGCTGATACAGTTGGCAGGTACAGGTGACGAACTGCAAGGCATCAAACGCGGCATTATGGAAATGGCGGACGGTATCGTCATCAACAAAGCGGATGGCGACAATCTGGAACGCGCCAAGCTGGCAGCCACCCAATTCCGCAACGCACTGCACTTGTTTCCCGCCCCCGAAAGCGGATGGACACCTCAAGTGCTCACTTACTCCGGTTTCTATAACTTAGGCATAAAGGAAATTTGGGACATGGTGTACCAATACATAGACTTCGTGAAAGCGAACGGTTACTTCGACTATCGGCGCAACGAACAGAACAAATATTGGATGTACGAAACCATTAACGAACACCTCCGCGACAGTTTCTACCACAACCCGCAGATAGAGACGATGCTACCGGATTACGAGCGGCAGGTACTCCAAGGCAACCTGACTTCGTTTGCCGCCGCCAAATCGCTGCTTGACACCTATTTCAAAGAGAGACAGAAGACACCACAAGAATAGCCTTCAGCATAATCATGTTTTCTGCAATTCCCCAGACCTTTCGGATAGGCGTAGCCAAATGAATCAGAATACGGAGACACAAAGAGAACGATTGTGTAAATCGCTGAAATAATACGTTGTGTCTCCGTGCTCTGTTTTTCGGGCCATCAAAATAGAAAGACGAGAAAAAGTATGTTCCGGAAACGCTTAACAACTCCGCCTGGAAACCTATCTGCAAAAGTATCCATAGATAAACGACGAAGTATCGTTGAATAAACGACAAAGTATCCAATAATACTTGGGCAAGTAAGCAATAATAGAACCCGGACAGAAAACAAGCCATTCGCAGCGATTAGGAAATACAAAATACCAGGAATAAAAAAAATAGCAACAGACAGGGTCTATACTTGCCCCAAGAAGCAACTTATTCAGAAAGAGATTTGTTCCTCTCCCCGCTTTTCTCTATATTTGCACAAAGTATAAACCAAACAACATTGTCTGATGACCGAACATCCTTTGTCATTGTTTAAATACTGCCCCCGATGTGGCTCTGCCCATTTCGAGGTGCACAACGGAAAATCGAAAGCCTGCCGGGATTGCGGCTTTGTGTATTACTTCAACCCGTCCTCGGCCACGGTGGCGCTCATCCTAAACGACCGCGAGGAATTGCTCGTGTGTCGGCGAGGCAAAGACCCCGCCAAAGGTACGCTTGACCTGCCGGGTGGTTTTATAGACATGTACGAGACTGGAGAAGAAGGAGTCATGCGCGAAGTGAAAGAGGAAACCGGAATGAAGGTGACCCGTGCCGAATACCTTTTCTCACTACCCAACCTGTATTTATATTCAGGCTTTCTGGTACATACGCTCGACATGTTTTTCCGTTGCCGGGTAGAAGACACTTTGCACTACACCGCCATGGATGACGCCGCCGAGGTCTTTTTCCTGCCCCTAAAGGATATCCGTCCGGAGGAATTCGGCCTGGAATCTGTACGCAAAGGGCTGGGAATGTTTTTAGAGATGAACAAATAAAATAGAAAATCAAGAATGAAAAACAAACTTTCACAAATACTATGCGCAGCCTTATGCTGTGCCCCCTTGCTGACATCCGCCCAAAATGGGCCACAAGACACAGCCCCTCAGCGGTACTACAAAGAAGGGAAAAGCCTCTTCCAACAAAAGGCTTACACGGCTTCCATAGCTCCGTTACAACTATTTATCCGCCTGGCAGACAAACAAGGAGAACAGCCGACATGGACAGAAGAACGGCAAGAGGCCGAATACATGCTGGCGTGTGCCGCTTACGAAATGCAAGACTCTCGAAGCCTTGACCTGCTGGCTGATTATCTGGACAAATATCCCGACACGCCTCATGCCAACCGCATCAACGCTTTGTTGGCATCCGGCTATTTTTTCCGTTACGACTATGAACGTGCCCTGATGTTGTTCGGCCGTTCCCGTCTTGAGTTACTGTCCGATGGCGAACGGGACGACATGACCTACCGCATGGCCACATCCTACCTGCGCACCGGTTGCCTGCAAGATGCGGCTATCTGGTTCGAAGCCTTGCGCAACCTGAGCGACCGTTATGCGGACGACTGCACCTACCAAGTGGCTTACATCCGTTACACGCAAGGCCGTTACGACGAAGCACTGGAAGGTTTCCTTGCCTCGTGCGACATTGAGAAATACCGCACGTTGGCTCCTTATTACATAGCGGAAATCCAACTTATCCAAGGCAAGTATGACGAAGCCGAAAAGACTGCCAGCGAGTATGTACGCACCTATCCCCGCCAAGAATATGCGGATGAAATGTTCCGCATCATCGGTTCTACCGCCTATCACACCGGAAATTATCAAAAAGCGATAAAGGCTTTTGAACAGGCCGAGAGAATCACACTGACCCGCCGTGACGCTACCTATATGTTTGGTATGTCGTGCTATCACTGCGGCGTCTATAGCCGTGTGCCTGAGTTATTAGGCAAAGTCACCACAGAGGATGATGCCTTGACACAAAATGCCTACTTGCATACAGGCCTGGCTTACCTGAAGATGGCGGACAAGAACAAGGCGCGCATGGCTTTTGAGCAAGCAGCCGCCTCGAATGCCGACCGAAGCGTACAGGAACAGGCAGCCTACAACTATGCCCTCTGCCTGCACGAGACCGCTTATTCAGCCTTCGGCGAATCAGTCACTGCCTTTGAGAAATTCCTGAACGACTTCCCACAATCGGTGTATGCCGACCGGGTGAGTGGCTATCTGGTGGATGTCTATATGGAGACACGCAATTACGAGACTGCGCTACAGTCCATCAACCGTATCCAATCCCCTACTGCTACAATACTGAAAGCTAAAGTGCGAATACTCTTCCAGTTGGGCGCGCAAGCTTTTGCCAACGCCGACTTTCCCAAAGCCACCGACTACTTCAGCCAGTCTTATCAACAAGCTACCGCTTTTGGTAACAAGGGGCTAAAGGAACAGGCCGAAGCCCTCTATTGGCGGGGCGAATCACATTACCGTCTGAACCAAATGCAGGAAGCCACGAATGATTTCCATCTCTACTTGAGCCATGCGACCGACCGTCAAAGCGAAATGTATGCCCTGGCACATTACAACTTAGGCTACATCGCCTTTCACCGGAAAGATTATGCCACAGCCGAAAACTACTTCAACCGCTATGTGCAATTGGAGAAAGGCGAAAACCGAGTGGCGCAAGCCGATGCCTACAACCGATTAGGAGACTGCTGCCTCAACGTGCGCCGTTTTGACGAAGCCACCCGCTACTACACACAAGCCGAACGGATGGGAGCGGCATCGGGTGACTATTCTTACTATCAATTGGCATTGGTGGCCGGATTGCAGAAGGACTACAATGCCAAAATAGTCCTACTCGACCGCTTAGCTGAGAAATACCCCAACTCACCTTATGCCGTCAGCGGGCTTTATGAGAAAGGACGCTCGTTCGTGCAGAACCAGGAAAGTGCGCAAGCCATCGCAACCTTCCAGGAACTGCTGACCAAATACCCCGAAAGCCCTTTGGCCCGCAAGGCAGCTGCTGAGATTGGCTTACTCTATTATCAAAATGAAGATTATAACCGTGCCATCGAAGCCTATAAACAAGTCATCACCCAATATCCGGGCAGCGAAGAAGCCCGCCTGGCCATGCGTGACTTGAAATCTATCTATGTAGACGCCAACCGGGTGGATGAATATGCCGCTTTGGCCGCCCAAATGCCCGGACAGATGCGTTTCGAAGCCAGCGAACAAGACTCACTGACCTATATCGCTGCCGAGAAAGTCTACATGAAAGGCGACCTGCAGCCCGCCCGCATCAGTCTGGAACGTTACCTGCAAAGCTATCCCGAAGGTGCTTTCCGGCTGAACGCCCATTACTACCTCTGCCTCATCGGCAAACAGCAAAAAGATGATAATGCAGCTTTAGTTCATGCAGGAGAATTGCTTGAATACCCCGACAGCCCGTATGCCGAGGAAGTATTGCCTATCCATGCGGAAATCCTCTTCAATCATAAACAGTATGCCGAAGCCTTGGCCGACTATAAACAACTGACCGCCCGCGCCTCTACCGCCGAGCATCATCAGACAGGTCTGTTAGGCGCTTTGCGTTGCGGAGTGATGCTGAAAGACGATGTCGAAATGATACAAGCGGCCACTGCCTTATTGGCTTTGCCCAAACTGACGCCCGAACTGCAAAACGAAGCGTTGTACTACCGCGCCAAAGCATACCTCAACCAAAACGCTCCCCAAAAGGCTGCGTCAGACCTGCAAATATTGGCCAAAGACACACGTACTTTGTACGGAGCCGAAGCCAAATATTTGCTGGCCCAACAGCTGTACGACAAAGGCAACTATGCCGCGGCGGAAAAAGAAGTGTTGGACTACATCGAGCAGAGCACTCCGCATGCCTACTGGCTGGCACGCAGCTTTATCCTCCTGTCCGATGTCTATGTGGCTATGGACAAGAAATTGGATGCCCGTCAATATCTGCTCAGTCTGCAACAGAACTATCAGGCGGACGACAACATCGCCGACATGATAAAGGAGCGGCTAAATAAATTGGAAGAAGAAAATCAAAATCCCCAATGACTCATTTCAAGACAATATGAAAAAGAATATATTACCCATCCTGTACGGAGGAATGGCACTTATGGCCTTTCCACTGAGCCTACAAGCCCAAGAGCAGGCAAAAGATACTACACTGGCACGCACGGTGGTCGTAGAACAGGAGTACGATCCGAACATCCGGGATGCCGCCAAGGTCAATGTCCTGCCCCGCATCGAAGAGCCTACGGTAAGCAAGAAAGCCGTAGAGTATAACGAGACACTGCAACCCGCCTCCCGATTACCCATCGGGACTATGCGTCCTTACGTGATTCGCGAGAAACAGGACAAGACAAAAGCCGGCTACGCGCGCTTGGGTTACGGCATCTATAACAATCTGGACGCCCGTGCCAACTATCTGTTTACACTGTCCCCAAAAGACCGGCTGAACGTAACGTTCGCCATGGACGGACGCAACGGAGACTTGGACATGGGTGAAGGCGTGGAGGACTGGAAGTCACGCTACTACCGCACGCAAGCACGTGTGGACTACCTGCACAACTTCCGCACACTGAACTTGAACGTGGCGGGCAACTTCGGACTGCATAACTTCAACCTGCAACCCGGCATGACGGCAAACAAGCAGAAGTTTACCTCAGGTGATGTGCATGTAGGCGTAGCTTCTACAGACAAGAATCTGCCCGTACAGTTTAAAGCCGAAACTAACCTGATGTTTTATCAGCGTCAGAATGGATTTACGTACGATAGGCCTCTAAAAGACATCGGAGAAACATTGCTCCGTACCAAAGCCAATGTACAAGGAAGCATCTCAGAGAAAAGCAGCATCGGCTTAGGCTTCGACATGGACAACTTCTTTTATGACGGATTAGCCTATTCAAGCAATGATAATTCCCAAAATTACAGCGAAATCAGACTATCGCCCCACTATCTGTACCAACACAATGGTTGGGATATACGCTTAGGTGCACACCTGGACGTGTTACTCGGTGTCCGTAGTGGGGACTGGCTGGTAGATCGCCTGCTTCTATCGCCGGACATCAAAGTCCAATATACCTTTGCCGACAAGTATCGGGCATATCTGCAAGTCACTGGAGACAAGCAGGCCAATGATTTCCGCCGTCTGGAGCAGACAGACCCTTATGCCAACAGCCCTTATTTCATGACTTCCACTTACGAATTCTTCAACGCGGCACTGGGCATCAAGGGCAGTCCTGTATCCGGTCTGTGGTTTCATGCGTTCGGCGGTGTACAATCTTTATTGAATGACTTATATTCGGGAGATTACGCTTCCAGCGCATGGAGCGACTGGTTCTACCAAGATGACATCTACAACAGCTATGTAGGCGTGGAGGCGAATTATTCCTACCGAGACATTGTCAGCTTCTTCGGCAAAGGAATCTTCCACCTTTGGGAAGACGATGCCAGCCAGGCTCATTTATACCTAAAACCAGCCTTTGAGCTTTATCTAAACTTGGAGGTACGGCCCATAGAGGCATTGACCATCAACCTCGGCCATGAATTTATCTCCCGTGAAGGAGAAAATTCCTGGAAGGCAGAATCAGTGAATAACCTCTATACGGGTGTCACCTACGAACTGTTCGACGGCATCTCCATCTATGCTCAAGCGGAGAATCTGCTGAACAAACATTACTTAGTGTACTACGGTTGTCCGGCACAAAGCATTCGTTTTTTAGGAGGCGTCAGTTTCCGTTTTTAGATTTTTTTCTTATATAATAAGGTGAGAACGTAGTTTTTTTCCTACTTTTGCGGGCAAATCAACGGGATATGCCCGCTACAAAGTCAAAAATATGCAGAAGAACTTAGTTATCGTCGAGTCACCGGCAAAGGCAAAGACCATCGAAAAGTTTCTGGGCAAAGATTACGAAGTATTGTCCAGCTATGGTCACATACGCGATTTACGCAAAAAAAACTTCAGTATAGATATAGAGAATCACTTTGAGCCGCAATACGAAATACCGGCGGACAAAAAGAAACTGGTCGCCCAACTGAAGGAAGAAGCCGCCAAAGCCGAGACCGTTTGGCTGGCATCCGATGAGGACCGTGAGGGAGAGGCCATCGCCTGGCATCTGTATGAAGTATTGGGGCTGAAGCCCGAACACACACGTCGCATCGTATTCCATGAAATCACCAAGAACGCTATTCTGAATGCCATTGAGCATCCGCGTCAGATAGATTTGAACTTGGTAGATGCCCAACAGGCACGCCGCATACTGGACCGTATCGTAGGCTTCGAGTTGTCGCCTGTATTGTGGCGCAAAGTAAAGCCCGCCCTTTCGGCAGGTCGTGTACAATCCGTAGCCGTCCGTCTGATTGCCGAACGTGAGCGTGAGATCCAAGCCTTCCACAGCGAGGCTGCCTATCGGATAACCGCCATTTTCCCCGTACCCGATGCCAACGGCAAAATTGTAGACGTAAAAGCCGAATTGGAGCAACGCTTTAAAACCAAAGAGGAAGCACGCAAGTTCCTCGAACGTTGTGAGAATGCCGAATTCACCATCCGCGACATTTCCACCCGCCCGCTCAAAAAGAGTCCGGCAGCTCCTTTCACCACGTCTACTCTTCAGCAGGAGGCAGCCCGCAAATTGGGTTTCTCCGTAGCACAGACCATGATGATAGCGCAGAACCTGTACGAATCGGGACACATCACCTACATGCGTACCGACTCTGTGAACCTCTCCGAACTGGCCATTGCCGCATCCCGAGAGACCATCACCGCCAAGATGGGCGAACGCTATCTGCACTCCCGCCACTTCACGACCAAGACCAAAGGCGCGCAAGAGGCACACGAAGCCATCCGCCCTACCTATATGGACCACGCGAAGATAGAAGGCAGCGCACAGGAACGCCGCTTGTACGACTTGATATGGAAACGCACCATTGCCTCACAAATGGCCGATGCCGAACTGGAGAAGACCACTGTTACCATCGGCCTCAACAATGCGCCCGAAGAATTCACAGCCGTAGGTGAAGTGGTGAAGTTCGATGGTTTCCTGCGTGTTTATCGCGAATCACGTGATGACGAGGCTGAATCGAATGACGAAACCGGACTGCTTCCTCCATTATCCAAAGGAGAAACACTAAATTACGCACAAATCACCGCTACCGAACGTTTCACTCAACAACCTCCCCGCTACACGGAAGCCAGCTTGGTACGCAAGTTGGAGGAACTGGGCATCGGTCGTCCTTCGACTTATGCGCCTACTATTTCCACCATCCAACAGCGTGAATACGTAGTGAAAGGCGAAAAGCCCGGTAAGGAGCGGTCCTACAATGTATTGACCTTGCAAAAAGACCATCCTATCACGGACGAAACCCATACGGAACTGACCGGAGCCGAGAAATCCAAACTGATTCCTACGGACATCGGTATGGTAGTAAACGACTTCCTGACTCAATATTTCCCCGACATTCTGGACTACAACTTCACGGCCACCGTGGAAAAGCAATTTGACGAAATAGCCGAAGGGGAAGAGAAATGGACTGATGTCCTGGACCGTTTCTACAAGAAATTCCATCCGTCTGTGGAAAGCTCACTTGCCGTCAAGAGCGAGCATCGTGCAGGTGAACGCATGTTGGGCACCGACCCCGTCAGCGGCAAACCCGTATCAGTAAAAATCGGACGGTTCGGCCCCATGGTACAGATTGGCAGTGCGGACGATAAGGACAAACCACGCTTCGCCCGTCTGGAGAAAGGCATGTCCATCGAAACCATCACGCTGGACGAGGCGTTGAAACTCTTCAAACTGCCACGTACACTGGGTGAGCACGAAGGAGCGGAAGTCAAAGTAAGTAACGGCCGTTTCGGTCCCTACGTACAATGCAACGGAGTATTCGCCTCCCTGCCCGCCGGTACCGACCCGATGACTGTCACCTTGGACGAAGCGGTAGAGCTCATCGAGACCAAACGCCAAGCAGAGGCCAAACGACACATCAAGAAATTCGAGGAAGAGCCTGACTTGGAAATTATGAACGGCCGCTACGGTCCATACATCGCCTACAAAGGAAGCAACTACAAGATTCCCGAAGGCATCACGCCCGAAGACCTCAATTTAGAAGCGTGTCTCAAGCTGGTAGCCCTGCAAAACGATACCGACCGGCCGAAACGCAAAGGACGGACGACACGCAAGAAAGCATAAATCCTTTCATGGTGCCGGCTGGTGTTGGCGAACTTCCTCCACCAGTCGGCGCTCTATCTCCACATCCCCCCGGATGTAGTAATGTCGACACACCTTTTGAAAGCGTTCATAGCATTCATTGGCTTTGGCTTCGTCATGCTCATGTAGAAGAGCCAAGGCATACTGAACCCGCAAGGCCGTCGGACGGAAGGCCGCTTGCATACGCAGGTATTTCACAAAGAACGGAGTAAGCAGGCGGTCAATGTCAGAAGGTTGGTGTGGAGCCATCAAGGTGAGGTAGACTGCCTCCATACTCAGCTCGTTTTGGTAGACAGGCACCACCTTTTCCCACTCCGGCTCTATGCGTTGCAGAATGGCACGTGCCTTGTCGAAATCCATCCGCATTAGGGCTAAGGAAATGTCGCTTGCCAAGGCCATCACATGCAGGGCATTAGAGAAATCCAGCGGGCGTTTGTCGCAGATGTAGGGATAATTGTCCAGCTCCCGATTCTTCCCCTGCATCAACAATCCCATGATGCGCATGGTACGGAGAAAGATTTCTGTTGCAAAGGCATCTTTATGCAACTTCAGCAGGTTCATTCCATCGTTGGGCAGACCGTTTACGGTAAGGGGAATCCCGTTGAGCAACGCCAAGAATACGCCCACCAGCACCATACCGACCAAAAAGCTCATTAACAGAAAAGGCAAGGAACTGAAAGACACCAACAACGGAATACTCGCCGCAATCACCAACAACCCATTGGCCAGCACACCACCCGCATTGTAAAACGCAATGCCACCGGGTGTATCGCCTCCTTCGGGTGGCAGCATCAGGCACTGGCCTCCGGCACCGGGCATACTGAAACGAGACAACTGCCAACGCCCGTCCCGCCGGCTCAACACCACGCCCATAATCATGAAAGACCCGAATCGCCAACCTCGCATCAGGGCTGCTACCATGTGTCCGGCTTCATGGGCAATGATGTGAATAAAGACAGATACAAACAAACACACGAGCAACCAGACCAACTTACCGATAAACTCGCCGAACGACATGCCTCCCCCATCCCTGTTCAGCACCAGCACAGCAATGAGAAAACCGCTCACCGCCGCCACTAAGAACGCCACCACAGCGGGCAAGTATTTCTTCATATTACTTTTTGAAAAGGACATGACGGTATTTCACCATCGTATAAACCATGCAAATCAAAAGTCCTACCAGAAAAACCAATAAAAAGTAAATCAGTTCCATATTTATTCCTCCTTTTTATTTTCTTTAGCTATCTTGTACAGCATAAATGCAAATACCAGACAAACAATAAAAATTACCACACCTACAGAATACAGCCATACCTTGTTCAAGCTTTCTGCCATAATTCCGGCCAATATCACTCCACCAAACACCAATTTAGCTATATCCAACAGGAAATCTCCCGCTTTTTCTTTTATATTCATACCTTTATTATTTGCCACAAAGGTAAGAATAACAAAACAGAAATCAAACACATAGGGGATTATTTGAATCGGGATGTATCCACCCCTTCACGCTTTTTCTCCTTATAGCCGCCGAACTTCCAGGCAAAGGACAAGCCCACCGAACGGAAGCACGAGTAATCGTTCGTCACCCACTGGCGGCCGTAACGTATCTGCGGGTCGATGCCTGCCGTCTGGAAGATGTCCTTACACCAGGCCGTGAGGATGCAGTTGCCTCCGGCGAAGGCGTAACGCAGGCCAAGGTCGAGGTTGCCGCTGGCGGGCAGGTCATAGATGCCTTGTATGGCTCCGGCCTGGCAAAAGCCGTTGAGCGTCAGGCGCAAGTCGGGCTTGACGGGCAGGGCGAAAGTAGCATTCAGCACGGCGACACCGGCCAGCGAACGGCGGTCGAAAGGCAGGTCATAGAAGTCACTGTCCTTGTCGCGCAGCCATAGCCCCGTCAGCGTAAGGCGCGAGTCGAGCCACGTGCCTACCTTGAAGGGGACGGAGACCTGCACGACTGTCTGTTGCCGGAAGTCGAAGTTCAGAGACTTGTATATCTCCAGCAACTTCTCCGGCGACTGGTAGAGGGTCTGCATGGACATGTCCTTGTTGTGGTCGAACCAGAAAGAGAAAACGTACTTCGACTTCAAGATGTAGCTCAGCGAAAGTTGGTAGTCTTTCTCGGGCTTCAGCAGCGGGTTGCCCTGTATCTCGGAGTATCCGCCGCCCAGGTAGGACACGGCGTCCTGCACTTCCCAGTAGGACGGATAGCTCTTGTCGCTGCTGAAGGACAGTTGCAGGATGTGCCCCGGTGCAGGCAGGTACGTCAGGTTCAGCACGGGATAGACGTCCCACTCGTTCCACACAGGTGTCTTGTACCATTCGCCCGCCAACGACACGTCCAGCATCCACTTCTGCCCGAACGACTTGTTGAAGCCCGCATACACATTCAGCGTCTGCTCCCGGCGGCGCGACTTCATGTCCGGCGGCAACACCGATTCTTCATTCTTCGTTCTTAATTCTTCATTATAATAGTATTGGTAGGAATTATCCACGCTCGTGGTGTACGTCGCCCCATAGTTCAGCCCCCAACCGTTCTTCAACGAATGCTCCTGCGAGAGGTAGAACTTCCAGGCATTGATGCGTTGCAGGTCGGTGGTGTAGAAATCCGTCCGCTCGCCTTCCATCTCGCTGTGCAGCAACTGGTCGCCCGGCGTGCGATACCACATGAACTCGGCCCCTGCCTTCAGCCCGATGGGCGCCTCGTAGTCCAGCCGTCCGTTGTGCAGCCACGAAGTCTGCGTACTCAGGTTCGTGGCCGTCTGCGTGCCCGTGGTATGCTGGTTGGTATGGCTGGTGATGTACGTGCCGTTGTAGACGAAGGACAGCGCATGGTTCTCCCCTATCCGATAGTCCGTGCCGAGGCGGAAGGTGTGGTTGTGGCTCCGTCCCTTCATCACCTCGTGGTTCTCGATGAGGTGCGTCTCGTCCGTGGCCGCCTGCCAGTGGCGCGCCTCCTTGTCCGTGGTGTTGTAGACCTTGCCGTGGTCGTGCGAGTAAAGAAAATCGAGAGAGAATTTATCACCATTATACAATAAGGAGGCACGCTCCTGGAAGGTAGCTTCGTGACTCTGGTCGTACTTGCCGTAGGCCTCGCCCTGCACCGTGCCGGGGTCGCCGATGCGATGCTTCAACCGCACGTCTATCATCGCCCCGCGCACTTGGTAACGCGCCGGGGCGCTGAACATCACGTCCACCCGCTCAATGCGTTCGGCAGGCATCGACTTGAGCAGGGCATACAGCTGCTCCGTGCTCATGTTTGTCACCTTGCCGTCCAGGACGATGGTCACGCCCCGCGCGCCGAGGGTCAGCCCGCCGTTCATCTCCGCCACGCCCGGTAGTTGCTTCAAGGCATCGTAGATGTTGTCCACAGGCTTTCCCTCGATAAGCCTCGGCAAGTCATACTCCAGCTTCCCCCCCATCGCCTTCACCACGGGACGTTCGCCCACGACCATCACCTCGGGCAGCGAACGGTAGAGGCTGTCCATCCGCGCATCGCCCGTGGTGATGCTGTCCGCCGAAAGCGTACGTCTGCCGTCATCATAGTTTACCGTCCCTGTCTGTTGGGCGAACGTGCCAGACACGCCCGTCACAAACCCTAAAATCAAAATCAGTCTTTTCATCGCTTATACTTTTAAATCATTGATATTCAGCCTTCATAAGAGTACCCTACGGTCTCATCCCAGCTCAGTCTCTACCTCATGTCTCCTCTAGTACGGCCTCATCATTCTAAAGAAGCCTTCTTTAAATGGATAAAAAGCCTTATTTACATAGACAAAAAGGCTTTTTCATATAGATAATAAGCCTTTTTATCATATATAAAAAGCCTTATTAGCAAAAGGTAAAAGCCTTGTCAAGATAGATGAAGCCGGGAGAAAGCGTGGATGAAGCCCTATCTCAGCCCTGCAAAGGTAGGGAGAGTGGGTGAACGAAGCGGTGCAAGGCGGCTTACGAAGTCTTACCGGAAGTGTTATTTAGTCTTACCGCTATTTATATATAAGGTATAAAAAGCCTATCTTTGCCCGCATTATGAAACTGCCTTCGAAATATATCGCCCTCGTGGTGGTGCTCTCTTTAGTCGCCATCTTCGCCTATCAGGCCTACTGGCTGGTAAACCTCTACCGCACGCAACGGCAGGAAGTGGAGCACGATATCCGGGAAGCGATGCGACTGAGCGACTACAACGAAATCATCCTCCGTGTCGACCGGCTGGACCGGGACTCTACCGAACACGGCGAGGTGTCCGTCAACGCGGGGTTCAACAACGATACTCCCTACGTGGAGAGCCGCACCATCGTCACCGAACAGAAGGGCGACTCCACGCTCGTCAACCTAACGCAACAGACCGTGAAGGACACGGCACACATGGAATCGTCCCTGCACACCAACGACATGGGCTTCCTCTTCGGACGGAAGAACACGATGCAGGAATTAGCGGCTTACTTCCAGCAGGGGCTGCACGCGGGACTGGACATCATACGCGACCCGGACTTCCAGACTTACGACAGCCTGCTACGCGACGAGTTGCAACGGCTGGAGCTTTCTATCCCCTACCGGCTGATGTACGTGCACCGAGGCGAGATGGTCGATTCATCCTATACCTACATCGACACACTGGGCATCAGGAGTACGGATGGTTATGTCCCCTCGGCCCGTGCCAAGACCTATGAGTACAGCTACGACCTGCACGACAAGTGGCTCTACCGCCTCACCACGGAGCCTCTGGACAGCCTCGTGCTCCGGCAGATGGCGGGCATACTGGCCACATCGGCCTTCATCCTGGTGGTACTGGGGTTCTCCTTCTGGTACCTCATCCGCATCCTGCTGCGGCAGAAGACGTTGGAGGAAATGAAGGATGACTTCACCAACAACATCACCCACGAACTGAAGACGCCCATCGCCGTGGCCTACGCCGCCAACGACGCCCTGCTGAACTTCGGCGCGGATGCCGACGAAGCCAAACGCAACCGCTACCTGCACGTCTGCCAGGAACAACTGAAGATTCTCGGCGGACTGGTGGAGCAGATTCTTTCCATGTCGATGGAGCGGCGCAAGACGTTCCGCCTGCATCCCACGACCTTTGCCGTGGGCGAAGCCATCGCTCCCCTCGTCGAACAGCACAGGCTGAAGGCGGACAAGCCCGTGCACATCGCCTTGCACATCACGCCGAACGACCTGACCGTCACAGCCGACCGCACGCACTTCCGCAACATGGTGAGCAACCTGCTGGACAATGCCATCAAATACTCTGCCGAAAGCGCAGACATCACTATCACCGGTCACCGGGAAAGGGAGCAAGTCGTCCTCTCCGTTCGCGACCGGGGCATCGGTATCCCCCGCGACAGGCAGCCCCATGTGTTCGACAAGTTTTATCGAGTACCCACAGGCAATCTGCACAACGTCAAGGGCTACGGCCTCGGTCTGTTTTACGTTAAGACAATGGTAGAGCGGCATGGAGGCACGGTAGAGGTGCAAAGCGAAGCAGGCAAGGGAAGCCTATTTACAATTAAATTGAGAATGAAGCATGATGAAGGATGAATGGATAAACGTTCTCCTGGTGGAGGACGAACAGACACTGGCCATGATTATCAAAGACACGTTGGAAGGACAAGGCTTCCGCATCCGGTTGGCCGGGGATGGTGAAGAAGGCCTGCGCCTCTTCTACGAGCAGAAGCCCGATGTATTGGTGGCCGACGTGATGATGCCCCGTATGGATGGCTTCGAGATGGTGCGCCGCATCCGCAAAGACGATGCACAGACGCCCGTACTCTTCCTCACCGCCCGCTCGGCTATCAATGATGTGGTGGAAGGATTTGAGTTGGGAGGCAACGACTATCTGAAGAAGCCCTTCGGCATGCAGGAACTGATTGTGCGCATCAAGGCCTTGGCTGGACGCGTCCTAAGCACAGCTCAGCCGCCTCATCCGCAAGACACATTTGAGATAGGCGATTATGTCTTTACTCCCCGCACCCAACAGTTGTTTTACCAAGGGACAACAACCCTACTCTCCTATCGGGAAAGTGAAATCCTGCGCCGCCTGTGTGTCCACCTTGACCAAGTGGTGGACATGCGCAGCATCCTGCTTGACCTGTGGGGAGACGATACGTTCTTCAACCAACGCAGCCTGCATGTGTTCATCACCAAACTGCGGCACAAGCTTTCGCAAGATGAGCACATACGCATCGTCAACGTGAGAGGCATCGGGTACAAACTGATTGTACACTGATAAAAACTAATCAGAATTAGTTTACCATGAGCAACGGGCATTCCCTCTATAAACCAATTATAATCCGGTCACTTATCGTCAAGAACAGCGTAACACCTGACCGGGACGTAAAATGGTGCGACGTGTAATGTGGTTCAGGCGACAAAGCTGGCTGACGCTAACTCCTTGACGGGCCGCAATGCGCGACAACGTATCCCCTCTTTTCACTTTATAGAACAGGTTGCCTTTAGCTTCCTTTTTATTCTTCTCAAACGTATAGGTATCGGCCACAATGTCCTGCTTCGCAAAATCGAACATCAAAGCAGGGTCTATGGCAATTCCCAGAAAACGGGTTTCGAAATGCAGATGCGAACCAGTAGAACGACCGGTATTGCCCCCCAGCCCGATGGGTTCACCGGCTTTTACCAACTGGTCAGGCTTCACCAATTGCTTAGACAAGTGCCCGTAAATGGTCTCCAAGCCATTGTCATGACGGATTACGATGTATTTCCCATAACCACGACGGCCTTGATTTTGCACGACACGCACCTTGCCATCGAAAGCGGAACGGATGGTATCTCCTACATACACCTTGATATCCAGCCCATAGTGCGCACGGCGACGGCGCGGACGATAGCCAAAGACATCATTGATTTTGGAGTGCTCTGTCGGCATACAGAATCCTGTAAGGTCAATTATATATTTCTCAGGGATAATGGCATCGCCATATACATGCACTTGCTTTGTGTTCCACGAAGGATAGATGTCGAACGCGGGATAGAGGGATTGCTCCACCCGTATCTGTTTTTGCAAGGCCAATGAGTCTACACTTTTCAGTTTTCTATCGATAGGCGCCTGACGTGCTATGAGATCCTGAGCGAAAACATTCAAACTCACCATGGCCGTAGCTGCGCACAAAGCTGTTTTAATCCAAGTCAAATTCATTCTGTATTGTTAATCCTTTTTTGACATTCGCAATCAAGCACAGATGGCTTATCAGAGGCATATAGTTCGCATGCGAATATCGTTTCCTCAAAAATTCTTTCAAAGGTAACATTTCTTCTTGATACGGCGGATAGTTATTTAACTTTTTTTCTCAAGTGCACAGACAAAAAGCCCCTCGCACAAGTTCTAACAGCCTACAGAACAATATATTGCAGATTACATGTTTTACAACATATTATGCAACCGAAATAACTTTTTGTCCTATTTTCAGCTGATTGCGGCCCAATTCACATTGTTTTTACGGAGTGCCTGCAATTGCTTCCAGATAATTTCATTCTCAGGGTTCGTGCCATTGGGGTCAGTTTCCACCAATCGTTGTGCCACCTCGCGTACATATTGCAAGAGTTGTCCATCACGCACAATATCAGCTATCTTAAGGTCGAAAGCCACACCGCTTTGCTGGGTGCCTTCCAAGTCACCTGGTCCACGCAACTTCAAATCAGCTTCTGCTATCTCGAAGCCATCATTGGTGCGCACCATGATTTCTATCCGCTTACGTGTGTCTTCGCTCAACTTATAACCGGTCACCAAAATGCAATACGACTGGTCGGCTCCACGGCCTACACGTCCGCGTAATTGATGCAATTGCGACAAACCAAAACGCTCGGCATTCTCAATAATCATCACCGAAGCATTAGGTACATTCACACCCACCTCTATCACGGTAGTGGCCACCATAATCTGAGCCTCGCCCGATACGAAACGCTGCATCTGTTCATCCTTCTCCGCCGGTTTCATCTTACCATGCACCTTGCACACCACACAATCGGGGAAAGCCTCACAAACATGCCGATAACCTTCTTCCAGATTTTTCAAGTCCATCTTTTCGCTTTCTTTAATCAGCGGATAAACAATGTAAACTTGACGCCCTTCGGCAATCTGCTTGCGGACAGAACAGTACAGGCTCGCCCGATTGTTATCGAACTGATGCAGGGTGGCTATCGGCTTGCGCCCCGGTGGAAGCTCATCGATTACCGACACATCCAAATCACCATACAAGGTCATGGCCAAAGTGCGCGGAATGGGAGTAGCTGTCATTACCAATACATGAGGAGGCTGCACATTCTTAGCCCACAAACGGGCGCGTTGCGCCACCCCAAAACGGTGCTGTTCGTCAATAACCACCAAGCCTAAAGACGCGAAGTTTACCGTATCTTCTATCACAGCGTGGGTACCTATCAGGATTTGCACCTCACCACTCAACAATCCCTGGAGAATGCCTTCTCTCCGCTTCCCTTTGATGGAACCTGTGAGAAGTTCCACCCGCACGTCCATTCCACAAAGCAACTCACGGATAGTCTCATAATGCTGATTGGCCAGAATTTCGGTAGGAGCCATCATACAAGCCTGATATCCGTTGTCTAAGGCTATCAACATACTCATTAATGCCACCAACGTCTTTCCACTCCCGACATCGCCTTGCAACAAACGATTCATCTGCCGCCCCGAACCTACATCGCGCCGGATTTCTTTCAGCACCCGTTTTTGAGCACCCGTGAGCTGAAAAGGCAAATTCCGAGTATAAAAGGTGTTGAATATATCTCCCACCTTAGTAAACACATAGCCCCGATACTTGCGTTGACGGTCGCGGGCATAACGCAAGATGTTGAGCTGCACATAGAACAATTCTTCAAACTTCAAGCGATATTGGGCTTTGCGCAACAGATCCGCATTTCCCGGGAAATGGATATTCGACAAGGCATCTGTCAACGGCATCAAATGATATTCCTCCACAATGGCGCGAGACAAGGTTTCCGGCAGTGGTTCCTTGATTTGCTTCAGCACGTTGGCCATCAGTTTCACAATCATTTGGGAGTTGAGCAAACTTCGCTTCATTTTCTCCGTCGTATTATAATAAGGCTGCAACCCCATGCTGTTCATCTGCACATCCGAAGCCAGATCTATGTCCGGATGCGCAATATTGATGCGCCCATTGAACACAGCAGGTTTGCCGAATACAATATATTCCTGATGAACCTTATACTTACCCACCAAATACTTGATACCTTGAAACCAAACCAAATCCACCACACCCGTACCGTCCGAAAAATGAGCGACCAGCCTGCGCTGCCTTCCTTCACCAATATCTTCAAACCTCAATATCTGACCTTTCAGTTGAATATAAGGCATGGTTCCGTTCAACTCGCTGATAGAATAGATGCGACTACGGTCTACATATTTATAAGGGAAATAATACAGTAAGTCATACTGGGTATAAACGCCCAATTCAGCATTGAGCACAGCAGCACGTTGCGGACCTACCCCTGGCAAAAACTTTATGTCAAACGAGGCTAAATCGACCATTCCTCCACCAACACCGAAGCTATTTTTAAATCGGAAGGAGTCGTTATCTTCACATTTTCGCGGTTACCCTCCACCAATGCGACAGATTGCCCCATGGCTTCCACCACCGAAGCGTCATCCGTAAATTCTGGCACATAAGATTGAGAATAAGCTTTCTTCAATAAAGAAGCGTCAAATACTTGGGGAGTCTGTACCAGTTTATAGTCGTTGCGATTCACGGTTACACTACCTTCCGGCACCAAATGTCGTACCGTTTCCACAATGTCCACCACTGGTATCACCGCTTTGCGTAAAAGAGCCTGTCGATAACAACGGGCAATCACTTCCTGCGAGACAAAAGGCCGCACACCATCGTGCACACCCACCAAGGCCGGTTCACTCACCAGCGCTAAACCGTTCTTCACCGAATGGAAACGGGTCTCGCCTCCGTCCGCCACCCGATGAGGCAACACAAAACAGTGCTTCGCACACAGTTCAGCCCAAAAGTCCTGCTGACAGTGTGGAAGCACCACTATGATTTGAATATCCGGATTGTAAGCATAGAAAGCCTCCATGGTGCGCATCAATATAGGTTTGCCACCTATGGACAAGAACTGCTTGGGCAATTCCGTCCCCATACGCAGCCCTCTGCCTCCGGCTACAATCAAGACATATTCCGTCATACGCTTATCGAGTCAGACACATGGCGTTCTTCAAATCCTTTACCTTTTCTTTTCCACAAAGATGCTCCACCAAGGCTAAGGCGAATTCAATGGCAGCTCCCGGTCCTTTACCAGTAATGAGATTGCCGTCTTTCTCAACCATCGCTCCAGTATATTCAGCTCCTTCCAAGTATTTGTCAAAACCCGGATAACAAGTAGCTCTCCTGCCTTTCAAGAGTCCCAAATTGCCCAACACCATCGGTGCGGCGCAGATGGCAGCTACAGTCTTGTCATTCTCCACTTGCTTTTTCAAAAGTCTTTGAAGATCCTCACAATCGTTTAGCGTCTGAGCACCAGGCAGTCCACCGGGCAACACCAGCATCTCAGCATCATAAAAATCGGCGTTGACTATATTCTGGTCACACAAAACTGAAACGCCATGTACACCTTTTACAATTTCATCGGGAGTGACAGATATCATAGAAACCTTAACTTCGGCACGTCTCAAAATATCTACTGCGGCAAATGCTTCCATTTCTTCAAACCCGTCCGCAAAAAAAACATAAACAGTTCCCATAATGCATCCTTTCTTTTTTAGTACAAAATTATTTCAATTTAAAATAATACGTAATTGTTCCCGTCTGATTAGTCACACCTTCCACCGCATTGAAGCGGGCTTTCTTAGCCGCATCCTCAGCCGCCTTACGCAATGCGGGATTTACAGTATTGGTCTGGCGGTTGATGCTTGTGGCTATCACATAGCCGGCTGGATTTACGGTAATGGTCACCACCACCCTGCCCTCGTCCTGCACATTATACACCGGACGAGGCAAACCTCCTTCGCCTATAGAACGACCATTTAAGCTAAAACTTCCGTATCCGCCTACTCCCATAGTGGCACCTGTGGTCGAATTGCCTCCCGGACTACCCTGAGCACCTTCCCCCGAAGCATTGCCTCTGTTCTCCATCCGGGCACCTTTGCCAAAAGCGCCTGCCACGCGTCTGCGTGCAGCTTCTTCGGCTTCACGGCGTTCTCGTTCCGCTTTTTCCTCAGCCAGTTTCCGTGCTTCCTCCGCTTTTTCAGCTTCAGTCTTTTCCGGTTTTTCTTCTTCTTTCCTTCCGGCTTCCGGTTGCAAAGCCACGGTCTCTTCCATATCTTGCGTCAAGAAGTCCTGCTCCGTAGCGTCCGGAATTTCCGGAGCCACTTCTTCGGGCATGACATCCACTTCCACCAGCGAGGGATCGTCCATTCCCCCGGCTTGGGGCACCTCGCCCAGCACCACCGGCATTCCGCCTTCCGCGGCAGGCGCAGGGACGATGAAGCCTACTGCTATCAAAAAGACGAGCAACGCCACATGTACCAGCAACGCGCCCACGACACCTATATATTTTCCTTTTTCTTTTTGAGTCACAGTCCGTATTTCATTTCCAGTTTATCACTTTTTCTCTGGCGGACGTGTGGCCAACACCATCTTGAAATGGTTTTCATTGGCTATGTTCAATACCTTCACGATTTCCCGGTAAGGCACTGACTCGTCCGCATAGAGTGCCACATACATTTCCGGCTCACGCTCGGCGCACACGCGCAGGAATGGAGTCAGTTCCTCCATCGTGATAGCCTGCTCCGCATCGTTGCCGAAAGCCGCATACATATTCAATTCCTTGTCAATGATTACCCGCGTCAAAGGTTTCGCAGAAGTCTGCTCTTTGCCTTGCGGAAGCAACACCTTGATGGCATTGGGCGAAACCACCGTAGAGGTAATCATAAAGAATATCAGCAACAGGAATATCACGTCCGTCATGGATGCCATGCTGAATGTGGGCGATATTTTGGCTCTGCGCTTCAGCATGGTTCATTCAGTAAGTCCATGAAAGCCATCGTCTTGGCCTCCATTTTGTTCACCACTCCGTCTACCAGCGTCACTAGATAGTTATAGGCAAACATAGCTATGATGCCTACCACCAAGCCACCGACGGTCGTAATCATAGCCTCATATATACCCCCCGACAACAGGGTAATATCCACGTTGTTTCCGGCATTGGCCATTTCGAAGAAAGCACGCACCATACCGGTCACCGTTCCCAGGAAACCTATCATGGGAGCGCCGCCCGCAATGGTAGCCATAATGTTCAGCCCCTTTTCCAGCTTGGCCACCTCGAAGTTGCCCACATTCTCAATAGCAGCCTGCACATCGTTCACGGGACGTCCCAAACGGCTGATACCTTTCTCTATCATGCGTGCCGAAGGTGTATTTACGCTACGGCAATAGGTCACAGCCGACTTGATTTCCCCGCTCAGGATGTAGTCTTTTATCTTATCCATGAACATCGGGTCTTCCTTACCGGCCTTCCGTATCACGTAATTACGTTCGAAAAGAATGTAGAAACACAGCAGCGACAACACGGCTAACACAATCATAATCCAACCACCCTTGACGGCCATGCCCCACAAGGTCATTTCCTCCGGTCCGGCCACAGGAGTCAGCACCGGATTTTCCCCGGCAATCGAGTCGGCCAGCGAAGAAGCCGTCTGAACCATTACAAGCATTAAAGTATTCATCAGCGAAGACAATTTTTATACGCCTGAATAGTCTTCTCCAATCCTAAGTACAACGCATCGCATATCAACGCGTGCCCGATGGAGACTTCGTCCAGCCAGGGTATGTTTTGATAAAAGTAATTCAAATTCTCCAGACTCAAATCGTGCCCGGCATTCAAGCCTAAGCCCAATTTACGTGCCGCCTTACCTGCTTCCACAAAGGGAGCAACAGCCTCTTCACGGTTCTTGGCATAGCCCGAAGCGTAGGGTTCAGTATACAATTCCACACGGTCAGCTCCGGCTTTGGCGGCATATTCAATCATTTCCGCATCGGCAGACACGAACACCGATGTCCGTATCCCCGCCTTGTTGAGCCGGTCCAGAATCTCGCTCAGAAAAGCAAAGTTTACCTTCGTGTCCCATCCGGCATTGGATGTCAACTGAGTAGGACTATCAGGAACCAAGGTCACCTGATGAGGTTTCACTTTCAAAACCAAGTCAATAAACTCCGGCGCAGGATATCCTTCGATATTAAACTCGGTATGCAGTAAAGGGCGCAGGTCATACACATCTTTTCTACGGATATGGCGCTCATCGGGACGCGGATGCACCGTAATGCCATCCGCACCAAACCGTTCACAATCCAACGCAACCTTCACGACATCGGGCACATTGCCGCCACGGGCATTGCGCAACGTCGCTACCTTGTTTATATTCACACTTAGCTTAGTCATATATACTCCGTTTGTTTTGCGGCAAAAGTACAAATAATAGTGATAAGTTAACCGGTTTCTTATAAAAAAATAGCATCTTTGCAGCGCAAATTACAAACTACCGATATGAAATTCGCCATCTTTGGAAATACCTATCAAGCGAAAAAGTCGTTTTATGCCAAGCAGTTATTCGCCCTGCTCGGCCAATACAACGCACAAATAAGCGTGTGCCGTGAGTTTTATCATTTCCTCACCGCGGATTTAAAGCTAAGCCTTCCTTCCGTACAACTGTTCGACGGGGATGATTTCAACGCCGACATGGTCATCAGCCTCGGAGGAGACGGTACTTTCTTGAAAGCGGCCAGCCGTGTAGGCAAGAAGAACATCCCTATCTTAGGCATCAACATCGGACGTTTAGGATTCCTGGCCGACATTTCACCCGAAGAGATGGAAAGTACCTTTGAGGAGATACACCAACACCGCTATACACTGGACGAGAGACGCGTGCTCCAACTGCAATGCGACGACCCCGCCTTGATGAAGGAGCCATACGCCCTTAACGAAATAGCCGTGCTGAAGCGGGACAGTTCGTCCATGATAAGCATACACACCGCCATCAACGGTGTCCCGCTCACTACCTACCAGGCAGACGGACTTATCATTGCTACGCCCACCGGCTCCACGGCTTACTCACTCAGCGTGGGCGGCCCCATCATTGTCCCCCACAGCAAGACTATCGCCATCACGCCCGTTGCCCCCCACAGCCTCAACATGCGCCCCATCGTCATCTGCGATGATTGGACCATTACACTCGATGTGGAAAGCCGCAACCACAACTTCCTCGTAGCCATTGACGGACGCAGCGAAGCATGTAACGAAGCCACCCGACTCACCATCACACGTGCCGACTATACCATTAAAGTAGTGAAACGCTACAACCACGTGTTTTTCGACACGCTGCGCACCAAAATGATGTGGGGAGCGGACATACGGTAAGCCGCCTCCGCCCCTTGGAACGCAAGTTGCAATATAAATATTTTTCGACGTCAAAACTGGAAAAACTCATCCGGCTCTACAGCAGCCGCAACGTCCTTCCTGATTTCAACGAGCAAGACATTTGGCAATAAATAACGATTGATTATCAGCACATTAGCCAACATCCTCCACTTGCAGGGAACACAAACAGGTGACATTTTAGTGACATTTCCCCTTATGTCGCCTCCACCGAGAAACGCCTACAGCCCAATGAGGCCAATTTGTCAGAAAAAGATAACGAACTGCGTACCGCCTTTGCACAGGACTACGGCGTGTGCCCACAAGCTGCAAGCCATGCGACGCCCCCGGATGATGGAGAAGGTGTTAGATGCCATGACTGAGAAATTTTCTTACACAGAATTTATCAAAAAAGCTCAAACGTATGAAGTTTCGCCGAGAACAGCCAAACGGTGGCTAAAAAGCCTCAGAAAGAAACAACTCATTGAGAAACAAGAAGATATATACATCAAGTTGGAAACGGCTCTCGGTAAAGGCGACATAAGGGAAAATGTCACTAAAATGTCACCTACGCCCTTGGTTCATCTCACAGGAAAAAGATAAAATAAAATGACAACAATTTAAATTCAAGACAACAATGAAGACACCTACAGAACCCTATGACCTCGAAGCTCCCTTCGAGCCCCGTGCCTGCCTCAAGGAGGAACTTGCACGCCGTTACAACCCCTGCGTCAGCCCCCGCACCGCCATGAACAAACTGGGCGCCTGGATACGCCACAACAAAGAACTGCAACACCGCCTCTACGAGGAAGGTCCCGAAGGCAAAAACGACATCACTTTCAGCCTCCGCCAGGTGCGCCTCCTGCCGGAGTATTTAGGCGAACTCTAAGCCCTTAAATCATACTACCTTTGGGGGCAAAACTAACTACCTTTTGCCCCAAAAGAGTGTATCTTTTGAGGCAAAACAGTGTATGTTTTTTTGTTTACAGAGCCGGAGAAACGAATGTGCTGACGCGACAAAACGTGGCGCCGACCGGTGTTTACAGATGGTACACGGACGGGCACAGATTTCATATTCATCCGTTTGTGTCATCTGAGTGCCACCCAAACACCCAGACAAATCGTCATTTAGCTGTTTTGAATTTATCGCACGAAAACGGAAACACAAAGCCAAGAAAAACTTTTTGTAGAAATTCAAAACAGCTTAGCATAAAGTAGCATTTAATCTTGTACACTCACTTAACATTGCGTATCTTTGCGGCACGAAAAGGGCGACTGCCTAAGAACGTCGTTCAAACCATACACACAGAATTATGCCAAACAAGTACATCACTGATTTTATGAGAAGCAAGACCGGACGCTTTTGCCGGAATTACATATGGCCTCAGCGACGACTCTGGATAAAGACACTGGCCACTTCGTTGGTAGTGGCATTGGTGGTGTGCGTCAGCATCCCGCGCGAATACGAAGCCCGGGTACTGACCTTGGCGGAAGCCACTGTAGTGGAAATAAACAATACGGACGACGTGGAAGCCCTAAGGTTCAATGTGGCCAAACGAGTGCGCGATGACATTATCCCCAGCTACTACAAACTGCTGTTCCGGTCGCGTCCTTTTCTTATGAGCGTATTGCAAAGCCCCGTCATGAAGCAAGACGCGCAGGAAGATACGCTAACCCTATACGAATATGTGACAGAAGACCTGCGCTACCCCTGGTGGACATACCTGCGGATGGGATTAAGACAGATAATCGGACTACCGGGGAAAGCAGTCACGCTGCTGACATCCGCCGATGCGCCTGACAGCATTAACGTCTATACCCCCGACATAAACCGTTTCAGTGCCATTGACACAGACATCAATCGCTTGACACGACGCGAAAGCGCAGCTACTTCCCTGCTGTGGAAACGGATTGGATTTGATGTGGATGTAGATAAAAGAGGAGTTATTTTCACGCTCCGCATGCAGGACCCTCTTGTGGCGGCCATCGCAGTAGACAGTTTGGTGAAACGCACCATAGAACGTGTCAATGAAAGCCGCATGGTGAAAATACGCCGTAATCTGGCTTATCTGGAAGCCGAAAAAACAAAAGCACTGAAAGAATATGAAGAGGCACAAGAAGCCTATGCCACCTACGCCGACAGCAACCGCAACCTGAACACACTAAACGCCCGCAAGGAACTGGCCAACCTGAACCTCCGCAGACGCATTGCTTACCAAGGCTATACACAAAAAGCGACGCAAGTAAGTAAAGCCAAAGAAAACCTTGTACGCCAACACCCCGTATTGACGATCATCCAACCGTCAGAAGTGCCGCTTCATCCCGTAAGCCAATGGTCAGCGTTTCTGTGGTGTCCGCTGATAGCCATTGCGTGCACAACCGGCTGGCTATATCTTAAAAAGCGCTCATTCAAACTGCGTATCAAGAAGCTGAAAAGGCCCGCTATCCGCAGACCCCTCCTGTTTCAACGGCGGCTTAGCTTATAACGCCACATTCCTGTAGTTTCTCCGCCCAATGCCGTACATCCTTTTCGGCCACGGCACGCCCAATACCAAAATGACGCACCAGTACATCGGCCGCATCCGCCAGCGTGAAGTCACGTCCGGACAGTTCATTCCACAACAGCAAGGCTGTACTATTCAGTGAAATAACCTTCGTCATATCCGCCTGGCTTTTCCCTTGTTCCACAATCAGATTCTCACCTGCGATGGAGCGCACTTTGTAATTCTCTTTAATCTTCATAATATCATTCTATTCATTTTAACAATAATATTCATTTAATAATAAGCGATTGCTTCACTTTGACACATAAAAATCGGGACAAAGATAATACAATTCATTGAGAATACCACTACACAAGATTTCACTTTTATCCTTTTCCGGAAAGGTTTGAGCGGTTTTCAACAGAGGTTCTTGTTTAATGGGCGGAAAGCCGTATCTTTGCAGCCACAAAACCCTTAAACTAAAATAGAATAAACAATGAAAGCCTTATTACCTGTATTTTGCCGCCCGTTAGGCTATTTCATAATAGCTTTAGGACTGTTTATGCCGTTTCTGATGGTATTGATGGGACGTGTAACCGACGCCAACCTGCTGTTCTACAAGGAGTGCTCCAAGCTACTGATGATGATGGGAGCATTGATGATAATCTTCGCCTTAAGCAAACACGAGTCAGAAGAAACCGTAAAGGTGCGTAACACGGCCGTGCGCAATGCCATGTTCCTGACAGTGTTGTACATCTTTGGCGGCATGCTTTTCCGGATATGGAAAGGCGACTTCATGTCAGTAGACAGCTCCACGTTCCTTATTTTCCTTGTCATAAATGTACTATGCCTGGAGTTTGGCCTTAAAAAATCTTCAGTGGACCGTCTTTTCAAACAAAAAGGTCGATAAAAAAGCTAAAACGCTTCCATTCTGATTAAACCTTTGCGAAGGCCCGCCGTCAAACCGGACAGAATTATCAGACTTTTTAAATCATAAAGAATAGACAAATGAAGAAGATTTTAACGCTGGTCCTGTTACTTGGGACAGTAGCAGTATCAGCGGTAGCTCAGAGTTCGGTTCGAAGTAAAAACAGAACCACTACCGTGACTGGACGTCTGATGGAAGCAGACACCAAAGGGCCGGCTATGGAAGCCACCGTGCAACTATTGGCGTTGCCGGACAGCACGTATGTGACAGGTGTTGCCAGCGATGGCCAAGGAAACTTCCGGTTATCAAGAGTAAAAGCGGGAAAATACCTGCTGAAGGTGTCGTACATAGGTTTCAAGACTCTGTATAAGCCTTTGCAAATCAGTGTATCGAAGCCTACACAAAACATAGGGACACTGACATTAGAATCGGACGCCATCATGCTGGCCGAAGCTGTCATTGTGGCCGAAGCTCCGCAAGTGCAGGTTGTGGAAGACACGCTGCAATACAACTCCTCGGCCTACCGCACTCCGGAAGGCTCCACACTGGAGGAGTTGGTAAAAAAACTTCCAGGCGCAGAGGTGGACGAGGACGGCAATATCAAGATAAACGGAAAGGACATTTCGAAAATCATGGTAAACGGAAAGGAATTCTTTGGCGGAGACGTAGCCACCGCGATGCAGAACCTGCCGGTGGAAATGATTGAGAAGCTGAAGACGTATGACAAGAAATCCGACCTGGCACGTATCACCGGCATTGACGATGGCGAAGAGGAAACCGTACTCGACCTCACTGTGAAGAAAGAAATGGAAACAGGTTGGTTCGGCAACGCCGACATAGCAGGAGGCACCAAAGACCGCTATTCGGCACGTGCCATGATAAACCATTTCCGCGGCCCGACACAGATGTCTATCATCGGCCGAATAAACAATGTGAACAATCAAGGCTACTCCGGAGGAGGTGGTGGACCACGTTGGCGCCGTAACAACGGAATGACCACCACCAAAGAGGTCGGCATTAACTTCGCCACTTCCAGCGAGAAACTGGATGTGGAGAGCAGCGCACGCTACAACTACCGTGACAACGACCAGATAAGTACGGGATACACCGAGAACTTCCTTGCCAGCGGTGAAGGCTCGTCATTCTCCAACTCCAATTCGGCGGGCAGGAACCGGAATGTGAACTTCAACGCCAATGCTATGATAGAATGGCGACCGGATACATTGACAAACATCATTTTCCGTCCCAACGTATCCTATGGAGACACGGAAAGCAGTTCCAGTTCCCAATCGGGCACCTTCAACGAAGACCCCTACGATTACATCGGCAACCCGAATGACTACTTGGACTTATCAGTTTTAACCAAAGCGGACATTCTGAGCGACGACCCGCTGAAAGACATACGTGTCAACACGAGCAACAACTGGTCGAGCAGTGACGGGAACTCTCTATCAGCCAACGCCACCCTGCAAGCCAACCGTCGGCTCAGCTCCAACGGCCGTAACATTACGTTACGCGGCCGGTTCAGCTACGGAGATGATGACAACGAGCAATATAGTTCATCAGACACCCGTTACTTCCAGGATGAGGGAAAGGAAGACGATGTAATTCGCCGTTATATAACCTCCCCTTCGTCCGACTACAGCTATCAAGCGCAACTCACTTACAGTGAACCTATTGCGAAAGCGACCTTTCTACAGTTCAGTTACCGCTTCCAGTATAGCTACAGCGAAAGCGACCGAAATACATACGACCTCGCCGGCTTGGGATGGGAAATGGGCAATCCGCTACCCTCGGACTATCTCGACCACCGGGATGATGAACAAAGCAAGTATGCCGAATACAAGACATACGAGCACGATGCGCGCATCGGTCTGCGCTTCATCCGCCCGAAATACCAACTGAATGCAGGCTTGTCTTTCCAACCCCAAAACACAAAACTCTCCTATAAAAAAGGAGAAATTGACACATTGAGTACCCGTAGCGTATTCAATTTTGCACCCAATATTGACTTTCGCATGCGTTTCTCCAAAGTGAGCCAATTGCGCATCACCTATCGCGGACGAAGCAGCCAGCCCAGCATGGAGAATTTGCTGCCTGTGACCGACGACTCCAATCCGTTGAGCATCCAGATGGGTAATCCGGACTTGAAACCGTCCTTCAGTCACAACATCAACTTGTTCTACAACAATTATATAGCCGACCTGCAACGGGGCATATTCGTGCGTACGTTCTTCCAGGCTACACAAAACAGCATCAGCCAAAGCCGCTCCTACAACGAAGCGACAGGTGGATGGACATCCATGCCGAAGAACATCAACGGAAACTGGAATGTATTTGGCCTGTTCGGTTTCAACACGGCACTGAAGAACAAGAAGTTCAACGTAGGCACATTCTCGAATATCAGATACACCAACAACGTAGGCTATCTGACTTCGGGTAGCGGTGCAGATGCCATCGAGCAGAAAAACACCACCACCAACCTGGCTCTGAGCGAAAACCTGCGGGCCACATATCGTGACGACATTTTCGAAGTCGGTCTGAACGGTAACTTTTCCTACACCATCGAAAAGGACAAGTTGACACCTTCCAACAATCAGAATCCCTACACATTCGCCTACGGTGTATTCACCAATATCAACACGCCTTGGAACATGAGTTTCAACACTAACATTTCCAACCAAAGCCGCCGAGGCTACCGGGACAGCAGCATGAACCGCAACGAATTGATATGGAATGCACAAGTGGCACAGACTTTCTTGAAAGGAGACATGACTCTTAGCTTTGAGATGTACGACATCCTGCGCCAACAAAGCAACATCACCCGCTCGCTGACCGCCAGTGGCCGTTCCGTGTACGAGTACAACGGTGTGAACAGCTATTGCATGCTGCACCTCATCTACCGTCTGAATATCTTCGGAGGAAAAATCAGCCGTGACAAACGTCCGGATATGCGGGGAGGTTTCGGTGGTCCGCGTCCTCCTCACCGCCGCTTCTGATAAGAAACTGTTTGTTTTTTTAATTTGTTTTTTCTACATTTGTTTCCCATAAAAGCATGGGAAACAAATGATAGATTTAACAGCACTGCTGGGCCAAATAGCCGGAACCGTATTCAATGTGGTTTACCTCGGCTTAATCGTAGGTACCATTGTGGTTATCATACTCGACAACCGCAATCCGGTGAAAACCCTGGCATGGGTACTTGTTCTGATATTCCTTCCCATCATCGGCCTGGTGTTGTATTTCTTCTTTGGCCGCAGCCAGCGACACGAACGGATGATAAGCCGGAAGGGGTACAACAGCCTCTTAAAGAAGCCGATGCTGGAATACATGGCCCAAACATCCACCATTATTCCGGAAGATTACAGCCGGCTGATTTCCTTGTTCCAACATACCAATCAATCCTTCCCTTTCGACGGCAACAGACTCGAATCTTTTACGACCGGAGAAGCCATGTTGGAGGCATTGTTGCGCGAGATACAGAAAGCCACCCATCACATCCATGTTGAGTTTTACATCTTCGAGGACGACCCCATCGGACGTCTGGTACGCGACGCACTGATACAGAAGGCCCGTGAAGGCATAGAGGTTCGCGTACTTTATGACGATGTAGGGTGCTGGCATGTTCCAAACCGTTTTTTCGAGACTATGCGTGAAGCCGGCATCGAAGTACGCAGTTTCTTGAAGGTACGTTTTCCCCTGTTCACCAGCAAAATGAATTATCGCAACCACCGCAAGCTGGTGATTATCGACGGACGCGTGGGTTTTGTAGGAGGAATGAACGTAGCCGAACGCTACATACGCGGAGTGGAATGGGGCGTCTGGCGCGACACACACCTACTGATAGCAGGCAAAGCCGTACACGGCCTGCAAACAGCCTTCCTGCTGGACTGGTATTTCGTAGACCGCACCCTGCTGACAAAGGCTGTCTATTTCCCCAAAACCGTTACGGAAGGAACCGCATTGGCGCAAATAGTCACCAGCGAACCGGTGGGCGAGTGGAAAGAAATCATGCAAGGACTCGCCATGGCCATTTACAGGGCGAAAAAATACTTTTATATTCAGACCCCTTATTTTTTGCCTACTGAAACGATACTCGTAGCATTACAGACAGCAGCTTTGGCCGGGGTGGACATACGGCTGATGCTTCCTTGGCGCGCCGACTCCCGTCTGACCCATTTGGCTACCTGCTCCTACCTGGCCGACATGCTGCATGCCGGAGTAAAAGTCTATTTCTACCGGAAAGGTTTCCTGCATTCCAAATTAATGGTCTCCGATGACCAAATGTCCACAATCGGTTCCACCAATATGGATTTCCGCAGTTTTGAACACAACTTCGAAGTGAACGCTTTCATCTACGACACAGAATTCGCCTTACAGATGCGCGAAGTGTTCCTACATGACCAACGGGACTGTGAACAGTTGCACTTAAAGCATTGGGAAAAGCGTCCCCCTTCACGCAAAATGCTGGAAAGTTTTGTACGTTTGCTCTCCCCGCTGCTATAGTTTCCATCCGTCAGAAAGACGATTACACCGTTGGGAAAGGATAAAGGGATGAAATTACAAACAACGCTAACAGGAAAGCGGTTTCTTAAATTTCTCTAAAATCGCTCCGGCTTTTTAATCCCATATTGAAATTTAATTTGTACTTTTGCGCCGGATTTCTTAATCAATAGTGCTCGAAATTCGGTTCTCATCTTTTATATTCCCTGATGAGGCAGTTTGTAGCGCATTGTGGCAGATGTCAGGCTGTCCGAACTCAAAGGGTTCATTATTAGCATTTCCGAGGGAATGAACAATGGTCAACGGTTACAGGAAAAGAATAATGAACAACAATACATCTATCTTTATTTCATGAACAAACTTATGGTTTATTTTGCTTTGGCTGTCGCTCTGATGGCCGGAGAAGCTTGTCTTATGCCTATATACGCGCAAGAGAGGGCTGTACAGACGATGACACTCACAACACTTTACAATCTTGCCGACCAACAGAGTCAGAAGGTGAGGGTCAGCGAGGCGGCTCTGCGAGCGGCCAATGAAGGAGTGGCAGCAGCCAAAGCAGCTTTGTTGCCGAGTATGGATTTGAGTCTTCAAGGCAGTTATACGGGCAATGCCTTCATGCTGTCGCGAGGTTTTTCGACCCATGAAACAACCGATTACGCTGTGCCGGGTGTGGGAGTCATTCCTGTGCCAAACGGCAAGCAGGACACTCCTCATTGGGGCAATAGTTTTACGGCTCAAGTATCGCAGACAGTATATGCCGGGGGTGCAATCCGCTCGGGCATCCGCATGGCGGAACTGAACAAGGAAATGGCAGAACTCGATGTGGAGAAGAACCGCCAAGAGGTGCGCTTCTTATTGACGGGTTATTATCTTGACCTTTGCAAATTGGACAATCAGATAGAAGTAGTCCGCCAGAATATCGCGCTTACGCGTCAAGAGATAAATCAAATGAAAGCCCGCCATGAGCAGGGCACTGTTTTGCAGAACGACATCACGCGCTATGAGTTCCAGCTGCAGAGTCTTGAACTCACGCTGACGAAGCTCACCGATGCTTCCACCATCATTAACCACCAGTTGGTCACAACACTTCACTTACCCGAACTGACAGTTATAGTTCCTGATAAGGACGAACTCAGTATAGAAATAAATGCGATCTCGGCAATCTCCGCTCAAGAGACATGGCAGCGGACAGCATCGGACAACAACCTTGGTATCCGTCAGGCAACTGTCGCCACCAGTCTTGCAGAACAGAAGATAAGGCAGGCAAAAGCAAAATCATTGCCTTCTGTGGCTGTTGTAGCAGAAAATAATTTCTTTGGGCCTTATACACAAGACCTCATCCCGAAGGATTGCAATGCGAACGTGTGGTTTATCGGAATCGGTGTAAAATTCAGTCTTGGCAGTCTTTGGAAAAACAGGCACGACATCCGCAAGGCACGCATAGAGCATCAGCAGTCGCAGGAAGCGTTGGCCTTGGCTTGTGAGGGTGTGGAGAATAGCGTACAGGCAAATTACACCAATCTTCTTACCTCCTACACTGAGGTGAAGACGCAGCAGAAGCAGGTGGAACTTGCCAACCAGAACTACTCCGTGGTACAGAATCGTTATCAGAATGAGCTTGCGCTCCTTACCGATACGGTTGATGCTTCCAATATGAAACTCTCTGCCGAAATGGCACTGGTTGACGCCCGCATCAACATGCTTTATAATTTCTACAAACTCAAATACATCACAAATACTTTATAACAATGGAAAAGGACAAGATACACATTTATTTATACAATGCATTCATCGTGCTCTGCCTTTTGGGGGGAGCCGTTTATGTGGTAAGCCAGTTTATGCATTTCGGCAGTGGAGAATTTACCGATAACGCACGTGTACAGATGGAGAATGCCATGCGTGAGGATAATCGGTTCAAGAATCTCCTCAGTCAGGATGCTGTCACCCGACAGCAGTATGATGAAGTACATACAGGCTATCTACGCGCCAAGGCAGCTTACGAGCAGGCAGTCCGTTCACGCCAGATGCAGTCGGCTGTCGTGACCGAACAGGGGCATCAGCTTTCTGTCTCGGAGCAGGGCATTGAATTGGCTCGTCGTGCCGTTGACCTCGCCCGCCTCAATCTTTCCTATTGCTACATCATTGCCACTTGCAACGGCACCGTCGGCATGAAAAACATTCATGCAGGCCAGCTTGTCAATCCGGGTCAGACGCTGGTGAGTATCGTTGACAATGGCGAACGTTGGATTGAGGCGAACTACAAGGAAAGTCAGCTGCCTCACATCAAGGTGGGCAATAAGGCTGAAATTACAGTCGACGCCGTTCCCGGCATACAATATACGGGTACGGTGGAACGCATTTCCGACGCTACCGGCAGCGCTTTCTCACTCATTCCCATTGACAATGCGACAGGCAATTTTGTGAAGGTCGAACAGCGTGTTACCGTACGCATCAAGCTGGACGAGAATGGTGACGTCGCCAGGCTCAAGAGCGGTTATAATGTGGAATGTATCGTTAAGGAGTGATGTGTTATGGGACAATTAACCGAATTCTTTCTGAAAAGTGCCGGCGGCCCTCCACCCAACGCGGGCTTTTCCATGCCTATGATGAAAGGATGGGTGCCTCGCCGTATGCAGCCATGGCTGTATGTACTGACCGCCCTTTGCTTCCAGTTCAGCGGCGGCATCTACCTCGGTGCGCTGGATGGTATCCGTGGCACCACAAACTTCATGACCGAGGACGTACTCTTCCTGCTTTATGCCACCCTTGCGGGCATGGCAGTCTATTTTCCTATGCTCTTCCGCATGAAGTTCCGCTTCACCAACAAGCAGTTGCTCTGCGGTTCCGCCATCGTCCTTGGCGCATGCAACGTAGTGACAATGCATTGCCAGTCGATGCCTGTACTCATGGCAGTGTGCTTCATCGCCGGAATGGCTAAGATACAAGGCACCTTCGAGTGCATGAGCAACATCCAGCTTTGGATTACCCCCGACGCGATTTTGCCGTATTCTTCCCCGTACTCCACATCATCCTGCTCACCGCCATCGAAGGAAGCGGATGGCTTGCCGCCTGGTTCGGCCATCATTTTACATGGCAAATGACACATGTCTTTACCATCGGCACCATGTCGTTCGTACTGCTCACACAAGCCATCTTCCTGCGAGGCTTTGCCTATGCCATCCTTGCCCCGACATTGATGTGGGCCTTAGACGAATCGGTACCCAGTCTTGAACAGTTTTTCATGGGTTTGTTTGTGTTCAATATTCTCCACATGTATCTGGCGGGGGCGGCGGGTTATGGCATTTATACTACCATCTTCTCGCATTTCATGAACGACAACATGATGAGCTACGGACAACATCTCACGCTCACACACTTAGATATGGCGCACTTTAACTTCGGTGAATACGTTGGCCACGATTTCTTGCACTCCATGATAATGGTAGCCATAAAACAGGTCTATGGCTATGTCATTTGGATTGCCTTGGCCCTTGCCGCCCTTTTCCTTCTGTGCGACATTCCTGCAGTCCGTACAAATATCCGCAAAGTTCCCCGTTGGCCTGTTTATGCCATCGAGTATCTTGCGAGAAAAATGTGATGTCTGAACAGGGAATCGGATCTTGTCCGAACAAAGGAGTCCTTTCCAACGGTGTATTTTCACTATTTCGAATGGTGAGTTGAAAGAGCATACACACGTTGATGCTTTCGTAGAGTTTCCGGAACAAACTGTGGAAATTCTCGTTGTCTTCCGTTGCCAAAGCGTCTATACAACAGGCCAGACACAGAATGACGGCTGATAAGATTCATGATTTCATATGCTATTCAAAAAAATGCTAGAACTCAATCGTCCATCGGATATTCGGCATAATAGGTATAATGCTCAGTTGACGCCAACCCTCATCCGAATGATAATACAGATAGGGATTTTTCCAATTCAACAGATTGAATACAGATACAGTCAGTTCATGGCTCCATCGGGAACGTTGGCAATGGAATGTATAAGAAGCGTCTATCCTGAAATAGTCCTTTAGTTTAAACCCGTTTACAGCACTCATCTCTTGCCTGCCATAGGCATTGTCATCCACTTCTATCGGGAAATTCCATCCCGGGTCACGTTGATCCCAATAAGGAGGCGTTATGCCTTCATAATAACTTACCGGGAGTGTCGCCCTGCTGCCGGACGAGTATGTCAAGGTAGCATTTATGTAGTGTTCTTTTTTTCTTCCCTTCTTATATAGACTCCTCAAGTGATACTTTCCCTGCCAATTGAGATTATGCCTCCTGTCAAACTTAAATGGGAACTCATGCCCCTTATTAATGAAAGGAAAGCGGCGGGTTGTCCGCGAGAGTGTGTAGGACAGTGTGGTGCCAAACTTTTTTCCCTGTAGGGTTGCCGACAGTTCCAAGCCGTAAGCCTTTCCTTTTCCCTGATTGACCTCATCCCTCCAAGTGGCATCCCCAAACCCGAACAGATTGACCGAATTGATATAGCTTAACAAGTTGTCCATGCGTCTGTAGAATAATCCGGCCGTAATTCGTGCTTTCAAGGCCGATTCATGTTTCCAGAACCAGCCTGCATAACCTTGGTGTGTCGTTTCCTCTTGGAACTGTCGGTCAGCAGCCGTCACTATGTTATGGGACCATCCGACAGGAAGTCCTTCCAACACATGATAGTATTGCACCATGCGGTCGCAAGTCAGTTCAATGCCATGTCCCTGCGGAAGAAAAATATCTATTAAGGCATGGAAATCCGCATTCCAGGTCCGATATCCATTGGCATTCCAATGTCCTAAACGAAATCCGACCTTCCCATTCCAACGGCCTGTCTGCATATAGTTGACTTCTCCGAATAAGGAACTGAGGGTTCCGTTTTGCTCCTCTTGTTGTCCATTTGTGCGTTCTACCTGGTGCAAAATCTTCTCCGAAAGCGGTACATAACTTAGTGCCTGAACTTGTACTCCTGCCGTATATGACAAGTCATCGGACAGTTGATGCATCCAGGTCGCTTTTCCGGACCATTCAGTCTGTTCGGTACCCAATCTCAAAAGTGATTGAACTTGATCCGACGCATAAGAAGCATACGTCTTTTGTTCCTGCCGGGCATAGGACGAAGTATAATAGGCAAGGACATCCAATTTCATGTTTGGAGCAAGTTGGCTGCCCCAATGCAGGTTGAAAGCAGTCGAGTTCCAATTCAAGCGGTTCTGGTCGTCTCCCGTGCGATAGTCAAAGAAGTCATGCGTGGTATAGAACAACGCCGAAAGTATATTTCTCTCGTTTAGCCTCCAATCCAAAGCGGCCGTCATGTCCATTAACTGCCCGTTCATATCTTCCCTTTCGTCCTCATCTTGCTCAATGTTCACAATATAATCCATGATATAAGGCAGGTAGGAAAGCCTTCCACCCACCTGAAGACTGATCCGGTCTTTTAGCAATGGGACAGACAGATAGCCTCCGGCTAAATAAGGCGAAAGTGTAACCTTTCCCCGGAAGGGGGTACCATATTGTTTCTTAGGAACAATCTCTATCAGCGAGGAAGTATAATTGCCACTTGCGGCGGATGTACCTCCCATGCTGAAAACAGTTTCGTGAATCATGTCCGGCTGAAAGGCGGAAAACATACCGATGTGTGAAGAGCCTTGAACAGGCATGCCATCCAACAAAATCTGGTTGTTCCCGTTGTTGCTGCCACGGACATACAAGCCTAAAGTACCCTCCATGCCTTGTGAGACTCCAGGCATGGCTGCAATATGACGTACGACATCCGGCTCGCCGACAATCGAAATGCTGGATGCGGCTTCGGAAGGCGTATATAAATACGAGTTTCCTTTATTCGTATTCCTAAAGGAAGAATACACCACCACTTCATCCAACTTTTGTTGTCTGGGAGTAAGAAATACGCGGACACTCTTTTCATTTTGCAGAGTCACGGACTCTTCCCGGTAATTTACGTGGGTTATTTTCAGCGTGTATCGCTTTTCGGCATCAAGCAGGATACGTCTTGTGCTGAAATTGCCTTGATTATCCGTCGTGCAGATGGCTATACGTTTGCTTTCCGCATAGAGCGACACGTGGCAATCCGCGATGGGCGATTGGGTATCCGCAGCCAGAACCTGACCGCTGACACTACGGGACTGTTCTTGCCCATGCACAAGTGCCGAAGCAGACAGGCATAAGCATATAAGGGGAAAAAACAGGAGACGCATGGTGTATATAGTTAAAATCCGGTCTTAAACCAGACATCTTGACAGGCACCGAATATGCCCAATCCATTTTGAATATTCGAATAAACTTCATTCTCATCAAACCAACTGCTGGGATCGTCGAACGAACTGTAGACAAGCATCTTTTGTATACTGCTCTTGAGGTAAGCGTCGTATTCGGGCGACACGGCACGGAAGCAATACCATCCCCGGCCTGCCGGCGCTTCAATATAAAAATCATAAGCTACTTCCGCTTCCGGTACCATACGCAGATAGCCCACTTGTTCGGCTGTCCGGTAGGCATTTCCATAAGACGCGGACATCATGCTTCCGCTTTCGTTGAAGCGGTCGCATGCCGGATGGTTGGTACCTACGCTTGTCAACAGCCTGTCTTCTTGCGAAGGCTGGTTGCCTTCACCTTCCCGTCTCAGTACGAAAGCCCAATAGGGAAACGCATAAGATTCTTGCCGGAAATAAGTATGTATAGGAGCCGATTCGTCCACATTCTCCCGATAAACCACAGGCACTTTACCCGGCATGGTCGTAGTAGCTTCCAGCAAGGGATATCCGTCTATCTCCACTTCCAGCCGGTAGGCTTGTCCCCGGGTGGGATGATACCGCAACTGCCAATCTCCATATCCGTCCGGTTGGAAATCGCCTACAGGCTCGTCTCCCGCATAAAGCGTGATGCGTGCATCGTCTATCCGTTCAAAGTAGGGATTCCCCGGAAGATTGTTGTACGTCAGACTCAACGTCTGCACACTCGTACTTCCGTCGAGCACACAATTCACCACAGGCTTTCTCTCGAACGCCGGCTCCCAATCAATAGGTTCCGTGCACGATGCCAACAGGAGCATTCCTATGCACCCAACCATTATCAGCGGCTTCATACGTCCCAGGTTCATTTGGTTAAAGTGACAGGACGTCCGCTACATTCCAGCAGCTCTCCGTCAACAGTCTCCATGGCAAAACTGAACACGACATCATTCACCGGAAGTTCCGGAGGCAATGTATGCAGGCGGAAATAGAAATAAGCAGCAGAGCGCGGGCGGTAACTCAGCCACTCGTCGATGCTCAACCCATCTTTTATCATTGCCGCCGTCTGACGATGGTCTGCCACAATATTGCCGTTTCCCGCTATGATGCACGCAGGATCCATACTGTAAATGTTGAAATAATCGTTCAAGGATTGTCCGGGTGCCAAGCCAAACAGCGTATGGTTGCAGGTGATGGTCAACTGCCGGATTTCCGTAAGGCGGTAATCCTGGTCTACAGGTGGTGCAGACCATTCGGAGTCACGGGTGTGATACCGGTCATAACTGTCTTTCAGCCGCATCTCAAGCAGTGGGTCACCTTCATCCGTAAGTTGGTTTATAAAATTAGATTGAAAATGCTCCAATGGTTTTTTGTGTGTCAACAAAGGAGGCCAGTTATCTTTATGACTTTCAATATCTTCCGGGTCTGTGAACGCATTCTCCACCTTCAGTGTATCATACCGAAAGTTGCTGGTGTACAAAGCTGGCATTATTAAGTCGGCCGGATAGCTGCCTCCATCAAAATTCTCGTCACACCAATAACCGGCAAACTCCCCTTTATATATTACCTCTTCCAAGGCTACATAATCACTCCACATATATTTGACTTCACGTGGGTAAAAAAAGAACATATAATTACCTTTTCTCTCGCTGTTTTCATCGCAAGCAGTAAACAGAAGCGGAAATAATAAGAGAAACGGGACAAACGATTTGAGTTTCATGGTACATATTATTTTAGGTTATTGTTAGAAATTCATCGGAAGTTATAAATCATTTCCAGTTTATACTGATAATTATGAGCTCCGGGAGTAAAATTAAGATAGGCTCCGTCGTAACTACTATCCCATCCCCAATTCATAGTCAATGTATAGTTGAGTTCATCTTTGTATTCTGTTTCAATTTGAGTGGGATAATGCTCACATACCCAATCAATCTCCCAGCCTTCATGCGTCACTGGGTCGCCCACTTGTACCGACTCATCACAAGGACGACCGCAATAGTCCAACGGGTCATCATTCGGAAATTCCACATAGTAGGGATCTCCTTCGCAAGGATAATAGGGGCTATAATAGTCCGAACCTACTTCTTGAGGGCACAAACACACCAATTCCCACTGATAAACACGGGTATACCGAACCACTTCTTCCCTGTATCCGTCAGCCACCCATGTATGCCCATCCTTATACACCGTTTTCTTAAAAGGCCAAACTCCGGTTTCGTCTTTATTTTCATAACCTGTCATTAGAACCACTTTGCCGTTCTTGACCTGCTCCATGGCTTTGGTGGAAGAAAAAGCCTCTTTTTCAGCGGTAATGCCCCAAGTGGCGAAATGTTCGGGAGTCGGTGTCGCCCCACTTCCATCATAAGCGTATTTCATGCCTACACGGTAACCGATGTCCTCAAGGAAGTCTCCTACAATACGATATTGGTCTGCGGTTCCGCTTTCATTGTCTAACGGCATCTCGTCCCACAGAGGGGAATTCTCCACATAATTACCTCGACTGAAATGAACATCGTGATTATCCTCATCATATATATTTCCATAATAGGAAACTGTATGATAAAGTCCGTTCGGCTTACCAATATGATTGTGCAAAGAATAAAGCGTCTGCCCCACAGCTACGGCTGTACATCCGGCGGGGGGAGTAACCATTGAGCCTTCATCATTTTGCACTTTCGGGAACTGCCCGTCACTCCACGGACTTCCTTGTCCCCACTTAGTGGGTAACAAACTGTGGTAGATGGTCTTTCCCGGTACGGTTTCATAACTAAAATCTATCTGCCGCTTTACCAAGTAAACGTAAATATCCTCATAATAACTGATATATTCCGGCTTAATGGACAGGCGGGTCATTCCTTTCTCATCACGCTCGAATTCGTAATGCTCCGGCGGAATACGTTGGTACATCTCGTCATAATAAGCCTGCTTCTCCGGAGTCAGATAAGCGTCACGTTCCACATTAGACCAAATGTAATAGCCCGTCGGGTCCTGAATGCCTAAATAATTCTTTTTGATATATGACAAACGCTCGGCCATACTACTAAACCAGAAACTCATTGTTGGATTAAATCTGTCTACATCCAAATTACCCGTATCATGCTCCGTCAGTATAGGATAGACACGCTTGTCCGCACTCAGTACAGCCCATCCTTTATCTTTTTCGAAATCAACAAGATACATAACCGTATCATTATCAACTACGACCGGTTCAATGGTAGCCCATTCTTTGTCTTTATAATATCCGTCAAGCAGGTGTTTCACAGTGTTATAACTTACATCAAAGGTGAATGGTATCACGTTCTCGGGCCATGACTCGATTTCAGCCGTAGTGAGTCCCTCGTTCATATCAATGCGTTCGCACGATGCAATACCAACAATCAGCGCAAAGCTAATAAAAAAATTCTTTAAGCCAAACATAGTCATTTATATTTTTTAAGGTTAATAAAAGTTTTGCCTGATAATTTGATTATCAGTTTATTTCGAAATTGCCTTCCAATGCTGTCTTTTCATATTCTAACAGGATGGTATAAACACCTTCCGTTGTCTTATCAATGATGACAACGTAGGGTTGCTGTCCCCACAGTGTAATGGTTTCCGCGTAGACGACCTGCCCCACAGCATCAGTTACCGTCACCTGTATGTCTTCTATCGGATAAATGGAGCACAGGGTTAATACATTGTTCTCTTGATTGACGGTAGGAATTACGGTTCCGATACGGTCATCTAAATCTTTCATTTTATCGAGATGGATAAGTTTCACTCCATCTGCCCACAAGTTAGTGAAATACAGAATACCTACCAGCATAAATAATAATGAACGTTTCATCTCATTTCTTTTTTAAAGTTATATTTTATTAAATGAACGTTGCGAAATTAGACATATATATTGAAATTATTACTTGATATTTGTGCGGTTTTTGTGCGGTTTGCCTAATTTAGTGCGATTTTCATGCGGTTTTGTTATAAAGAACGGATGAAAGCATCCCATTGTTCCGGTTTTCCTTCTGCGTGGTAAACTTTCCGATACATACTCTTACGCGCGGAAACAATAGCAGATTTAGAACGGTTTGTTAAGCGGGCTATCCCAGTAACGTTAATGCCAATTTTCAATAGGAGACAGATATTCAATTCTATCTCACTAAAAGAATAATAGGAATATAAATGATTAATAAAGTTTGCATAGCAACAATCAATTTCCAAACGTAATGCTTCCCAATCAGAATAGGTGAGTTTGGGGCATGTTTCAGATGCAGCGGAAATGAATTTGACATAAATAGCTGATTGCCGCAATGCTGTGTCCGCTAAGGTTTGTTCTTTACGCTCGGTTTCTATTTGATTGTTAAGACTTAGCAGGGATGCTTTACGAGCTTGAAATAAAGATTGTTGGATTGGGTCGGATGTTTTACGGATTTCTTCATCCAATAATTGAGCTTTTTCCTTATTTTTTTCGATAAACATATCAGTCTTCCGGTATTGTTCCATCTGAAGTCGCACGAATTCTTTATGCTGATGTATCCGAATGAATTTCCTATACTTCCGCAACATATAATAGGCGGTAAAAGCAAAAGTTAATAAAAGCAAGACAAAAATTGCTATATTCTTGTAATGCCTTTGACGAACCACTTCTTTCGTCAGTCGAAGATTTTCTTTTTCTTGCAGTTGGTAATTATAAAGTGACTGCATTTTGCGAATATCTGCGGTATGGGTAATCTTATGAATGGAGTCCGTATATGCATTATATTGACGCAAATGTTCCAAAGCCAATCGGCTGTCTGAACGTTTATCGGCTATTTCAGCCAAGCCCCAATGAGCGTATTGTTTAGAATTTATATCGCCAAAACAGAGCAATTTCCGGTAATAATAGGAAGCAGAGTCTATTTCTCCTTTATGCAAATATAAAGAAGCCATAACATAGGTAGCCATAGGGCTTTGTAATTCTAAAGAATTGAATGCTTGCAACATATGCTGAGCTTGGTCATATTGTCCCAATTGGATATATAAATCTGATAAGGAAGTCAACGTAAGGTTAACAAATCTTTCCTCTCCAAATTCTGAAGCTAATTTATATGCTTTGTGGTAATAAATTAATGCACTATCCGCATTATTCAATGCCATAAAAGCAGTACCAATATGGTCCAAATCAAGAATCATCCCTTTCTTATCCCCAGCCAGCACTTGATATGTATAGCTTCTTTTAAACGCTTTCAGTGCCTCTTCATACACATCCTGGTAAAGAAACAATCTTCCCATTTGGCTGTAGATGACCTTCAACAGACGATAGTCGTTACTTACTTCCAACAATTCCGTCGCCTCCTGGAAACAGTCCAACGCCTGCGGCGCATCCCCCAAGTCGCGGTAAACCCGTCCGGCATAGTAATAGGCTTCAGGAAGGTGCCGCCTGTCATTTTTCCCTATATAATAATGAAGGACGGAACGGATGACGCTGTCGGAGGTATGGGTGACGTAAGCCTTGTCGCCCGCCTTGACACAGAGCAACCGGTAATACATGCGGGTGGCTTCGGGGGCAGAGTTCATTTCATCCTTAAGCGAGGCAAGCAGAGCAAGGGCACTGTCCGGACAGGCAGACGCCAGACTGTCCGCTGTCTGCAAAGAAGGCGGATAGGGGTGCGGCGTGCAGGCACCCAGCAGCGCCAAGAGGGTCAAGATGAGTCCCAGCAGTTTCTTCATGCGGACAAAGATAAGGTATTATTGGTTACTTGCCCAAGCATTATTGGATATTTTGCCATTTATCCAAGGATACATGACCATTCAACCTATGGTTTCTCTTCTTGGTGTTTGAAGAGCAAAATAAAATGAGGGCGTGTCAACATGAAAAAATCTTCATTGACACGCCCTCTTTATCACTACTAAAACAAACTTAAATACAAAGAACCTTTACGCTTCTTCCGTACTTTTTGCAGTTTTTTTCTTGGCGGCGGCTGACGCGGCGGCTTTCTTGGTGGCAGCAGCCAGTTTCTTGGCTTGCTTCTCCAATTTGGCATTGGCATCGTCCAGTTCTTTGTGCAACTCGGCAATCTCGTCTCCCTGGTTCTTGATGGTGGTCAGCAGGGCGTTCAGTTCTTCGTTGTCAATGTCCTCCGGATAGAGCGAATCTACACGTTTGATGAAGTCACCCAAAATGTTCATGTAGTTGGTGAAGGCATCGTAGGGCGATTCATAAATGCCACGGTACAACGTCAGGGACGACTGCTTGGTGGTCATGAAACGGAAGTTGTTGCTGGCCTGCAGGTAGTCCCAGTCTTGCTTGATGCGACGGTCGTCACACAAATGGACGCGCTCGCCCACGCTATACAGCTTGTTGAAGGCTTCGCGTTGCATCACATTGCCCAGCCAGCAGCTGGTGTCCCTTTCTTCGTCCACCCATGACAAGGGGTCGGGTACGTCCAACTGGGATACGGATTTCAGTTTGGTGACAATCTCCGTCGGAGTGGAGAAGGTGATGCCTTTTTCCTTGGCGCAGGCTGGAAGCGCTTTCAGGAATTCCAGGATGTTGGAAGACAGCGGCTGATACTTGCCCAGCGCACAAAGTTCCATAAAGATGTTGATGACCTGCTCTTCCTGCGGCAATGCGTCAATCCAGCTGATGTATTTGTCGGCAAAGAGCGGGAATTCGCTCCAGTCGGAATTGGAGAAACGCAAGCTGATGTCGTCCGACAGCTTGTAATCACGCAACAACAGCTTCAGGTTGGGGTTCATGTTGCAATGGTACACATAGTGAGGACTCTTCCAGCCCAACACATGCTTGGCACCTTCCGTCAGCATGCCTTTGAAGCCCATGTCGGCCACTACAGCTCCAATTTCGTCGTTGTAAATCAAACTGGAATTGCGGAACACTTTCGGTGCCTTGCCGAACATTTCCTTCATCTTGGCGCTCTGGCGCATCACTTCTTCCTTGAAGCACTCTTCGTTGGCCAATGAGGAAAGACCGTGCGAATAAGGCTCGGCCAGGAACTCACAGCAACCCGTGTCGTTGAGCTGGTGCAGCAGGTCAATCACTGTAGGGGCATAAATCTCAAGTTGTTCCAAAGCCACGCCCGAAATGGACAAAGCGACCTTGAACGCGCCGCCGGAATCTTTCACCATGCTGATGAGCGCATTCAGTGACGGAATATAGGAGTTTTCCGCCACATCGTTGATGGTGGTTTCATTGGCATAGTCGTCATAATAATAGTGGTCGTTGCCTATGTCAAAGAAACGATAACGTTTCAGATGAATAATCTGGTGTATTTCAAAATAAAGACAAATCGTTCTCATTTCCTATTCGTATTTTGTTTATCTACCATAATTTCTTAATACATTCTCATATAGTCCGCGAACCTTCAGGCCTACTTTCTCCCACGTAATGCCGTCCACCTCCTTCTTTCCTTCTTCCTGCAAGTAATGGAACAGGGAGGGATTGGTGCAGATGGAGTGGATGGCGTCGGCCATGGCATGAATATCCCAGTAGTCGGTCTTGATGACCTTGTCCAGTATTTCACCACACCCCGACTGCTTGGAGATGATGGAAGGCGTGCCGCACTGCATGGCCTCCAACGGGGCTATACCGAAAGGCTCTGAGACGGAAGGCATCACAAACACATCACTGTCCTTATACACCTCGTACACTTGCCGGCCTTTCATGAATCCCGGGAAATGGAAACGGTCGGCAATGCCACGGTCGGCCACCATGTTAATCATGCCGTCCAGCATATCGCCCGAACCGGCCATGACGAAACGGATGTTGCGTGTGCGCCTGAGCACCATTGCCGCAGCCTCCACGAAATATTCCGGTCCCTTTTGCATCGTGATGCGTCCCAGGAAAGTCACGATTTTCTCCTTGGAGTGATCAGGACGGGGTATGTCCTGCAATTCCTGTGAAAGCGGATACACCGCATTGTGTACGGCAAACACTTTGCGCGGGTCCTGATGATACTCGTTGATAACCGTACGGCGGGTCAGCTCGGACACGCACATGATGCAGTCCGCATAGTCCATACCGTTCTTCTCAATGGAATAAACCGTCGGGTTGACTTTACCGCGCGAGCGGTCGAAGTCGGTGGCATGCACGTGTATGCACAGCGGTTTGCCACTCACCAGCTTGGCATGTACGCCTGCCGGATAAGTCAGCCAGTCGTGAGCATGAATGATGTCAAACTGTTCCTTGCGGGCAACGACACCGGCTATCACGGAAAAGTTGTTGATTTCATCGTGCAGGTTACCCGGATAACCGCCGGCAAACTCCATGCAGCCCAAATCGTTGACATGCATGTACGAGAAATCCGCATAGATGTGGTCACGATAAGCGTAATAGTCCTCCGGCGTCATTTGTCCGTAGAGGCGCGATTTCAAGTAATCATAGTTTACGTCCCTCCAGACAATGGGGACTTGATTCATACCCACTATTTTAAGGAACTGTTCCTCGTTGCCCGCAGGCTTAGGCATGCAGAATATGGTCTCCACATCCCCTTGCTGGCTCAGACCTTTCGTGATGCCATACGAAGCGACCGCCAGACCTCCATATATCTTGGGGGGGAACTCCCAACCAAACATTAATACTCTCATTTCCGTTCCTCCTCCTTTAATGCACGTTCGTATTTATCCAATAACTTCAAGATGCGCAAAATCTCGGCCACATTCATGGCGAACGAAACAGCGCCCCGTCCTGTAAACGGCGGATTGCCGTCAAACAATTCGGGCAACGTAGAAATGCAATGACGGCTCATCTCGTCTTCCATCCCGATAAGATGCCTTTCCACAAACGAAATGCCGCTCATCTTGTACATGCGCAGGTAGGCCTCCATGTAGAAGCCCATCAGCCAAGGCCATGCCGTTCCTTGATGGTAAGCATAGTCACGCTGTATCTGCGGGCCTACATAGTTCGGATTATAGCCGCCACTCTTCGGACTCAAGGTACGCAATCCTTTCGGCGTAAGCAACTCTTTGGTCACGATGTCCAACACCTGACGCTTCTGCGCACGATCCAGAGGAGAGTAATCGAAAGCTACGGTGAATATCATGTTGGGACGTACGCTCCAATCCATCATATACCCGTCTACATAGTCGAACAGGTAGCCATATTCATTGCGGAAAACATCTACGAACGATTTTCCGGTAATTTCGGCCTGTCCGTCCAGCTTATCGGCCAAGATGGTGTTTCCGGCCTCCCGCTCCATGTCGGCCACAAAGCGCAGGGCGTTGTACCACAATGCGTTGATTTCTACAACATAGCCCGTGCGCGGCACTACCGGACGTCCGTTTACCGTAGAATTCATCCACGTCACGGCCTTGTCCGTTCCGTTGGTATAAAGCAAGCCGTTATCATGGAGGAACAAGTTGTTATGCCTGCGTCCGCGAATATACTCCATGATGTCCACCAGCAGTTGTCCGTACTTCTCACGGCAACGCTCGCGCGACACCATCTTGGCATACTGCTGCAAAGTCCATACGGCCCATAACAAAATGTCCGGATGCTCTATTTCATAAATTTTATATGTATAGTCCTCTCCACGCATGAACTGATAAAGAGCTTTCCTGGCCGTTTCCATCACATCCTCAAATTCCGACAGTTCATCTACGGCAAGCGTCAGTCCCGGAAGTGAAATGAACAAGTCGCGGGCACGGCATTTGAACCACGGATAACCGGCCAGCACATAATGCTCGTCTCCTTGCTTGTTGTGGAACTGATGCGCAGCGTTCTTCAGGCAATGGAAAAAGTTATCGCGCGGAGTGCGGTCCGCAGCTTCAGCCTCAAACAGAGACAACAAAGCAGTCGGATCAATCTCCGAGATGCCAGCCGAGAACACAATGCTCTCTCCTTTTTTGATACCTACTTCAAAGTAACCCGGCACATAGAGGTCTTCATTGAAATCATAACCTCGTTCCTGTTCTTTCGGATACTCGAACCCACGGTACCAGTCGGGCTGAAAGCGGAAATCATTCGGTTTGTTCAGCTGCATGAAAAGCTCCGGATAGCCGGGATACATGCAAGTTTTAATACCATTAGCCACCATCTGATAATCGCGGTTTGCTTGCGGATTCTCATGCGTATACTCGCGTACGCTACGGAAAGCCAGGAAAGGGCGGAAACGCAACGTGGTCTCGGAATGAGCGTCAACCAACGTGTAACGTATCAGGATACGGTTCTCATGGTGTACAAAAATCTTCTCCTTACGGAGGATGACGCCGCCTACGCGGTAAGTCGTCGCCGGCACATGTTCGCAGTCAAACTCCCGGATGTACTTGTGCCCGTTGGGGCTGAAGTGATTTCCCTGGAATTTATGCAAACCGAGGTTAAACTCCGCTCCATGCTGTATCACCGTCTCATCCAGCGAGGACAGCAGCACATGGTTCTCATCATCCAGATTGGGAACCGGTATCACCAGCAAGCCATGATACTTGCGGGTGTTGCAGTCCACAATAGAGGTACAATGATAAGCACCGGATTTGTTCGTGCGGAGGATTTCTCTGGGCAATGACTCTTGCAGATTAATCATCAGCGTCCTGTCAAATCGTAAATAACTCATAGTTGTGCATATTTTAAAATAAGGTTAATATTCGGTCACATAACCACCCTACACGGTAGCAATGCCCAAAAATACGAATTAATGTAATTATTTAAAATAAAAACTTCTTTTTTTTTCTCTTTCTGCATAAATAATTGTAGTATTGCGTCCGATTTGCACATTTGAACGACAAATCCTAACCAACCATGTATTATGAAACAGGATACCCGACGCATCTTTATTGCAGCCGCCATACCGTTATTTGTACTTTTCATCCTCTACCTGTTGGAATTTTTAGAGGTCGGGATGGACTGGGACTTTACACATTTAGGCGTATATCCACGCGAAAAACGGGGGGTATTCGGCATCTTCGCCCATCCGCTGGTGCATGGAAGTTTCAAGCACCTGCTGGCCAACACCGTTCCCTTATTCTTTTTGTCTTGGTGTTTGTTTTATTTTTATCGCGAAATAGCGCCTTACATATTTTTCGCCCTATGGATAGGATGCGGAGTGTTTACCTTTATCATAGGCAAACCGGGGTGGCACATTGGCGCCAGCGGCCTTATCTACGGACTGGCTTTCTTCTTATTTTTCAGCGGTCTGCTGCGCAAACATGTACCGCTGATTGCCATTTCACTCTTGGTGACCTTCCTCTACGGCGGTTTAGTGTGGAACATGTTTCCTCAATTTGCCAAAGCGACTACTTCATGGGAAGGGCATTTGAGCGGAGCCATTATCGGCACGATTTGTGCCATCGGTTTCATGTGTTACGGCCCGCAACGTCCCGAACCGTTTGAAGATGAAGAGGAAAATGATGAAACCGAAGCAGACGAAGAAACCGTGTCCCCCGCAGATCTATCCGATGACGATACCTGTCAAAGCACATACAAAGACAAAGAGGATGTTTTTTAAACCGAAAAATTGTTTTATTCAATCCACAAACGTATTTTTGCCGCGTATTTTAAAAATCAATACGTAGCTAAGATTTCATGCAATGGAAGGGTTTATAGCAGACACACTATACGACCAATCGGTCATAAAAAGGAATAAAAGCCTCATCAACCGGAAAATGATTTTCCGCGTATTAGGCATATTGCTATGGGTGGAAACCACCATGTTCCTGCTATGCGCGGGTGTATCATGGTACTACAATGAAGGAGACATTATCCGGACTTTCCTGCAATGCGCGGGCATCAACACGTTAGTGGGCGGGCTGTTTATCCTCTTGAGCCGTGGGGCGGAGCGCAAAATGAACAAACGTGACGGATATTGCATTGCCAGCCTCACGTGGGTGCTGTTCACCTTGTTCGGCATGTTGCCTTTCTACTTCAGCGGAAGCGTGGACAGCATCACCAACGCTTTCTTTGAAACCATGTCCGGATTCACGACTACCGGTGCCACCATCATGGACAACATAGACAGCCAACCGCACGGTATCCTGTTTTGGCGTAACCTGACAAACCTGATAGGCGGCCTGGGAATTGTCAGCTTCGCGCTCGTCATCCTGCCCATCTTCAACGAAGGAAACCTCCAATTGTTTTCAGCCGAGGCGACGGGAGTAACGCAAAGCAAACTACACCCCAAAGTCAGCATCATGGTCAAACAGATATGGGGCGTGTATCTTACGCTCAATCTATTGGTGGCGATTCTGCTTCGCATAGGGGGAATGAACTGGTTCGATGCCGTCTGCCACTCGTTCGCAACCCTTGCCACAGGCGGATATTCCACCAAGCAGGCCAGTATCGCCTATTGGAATTCCCCCTTCATCGAATACGTCATCGCCCTATTCATGGTGATAGGAAGCCTCAACTTCAGCCTCATTTTCCTTGCCGCCAAAGGCAAAATATCCAAGATATGGCATGACGAGGAGACACGCTGGTTTCTTTGGTCCGTCATTATCCTAACCGCAGCCTGTGCCATCGCCTTAATGATATACAACGGTTATGGTGCAGAAGAGGCTTTCCGCAAGTCGTTGTTCCAGATAACGACCATCCATTCTTCATGCGGCCTTTCCACCGAAGATTACAGTTCATGGCCTCCGTTCACATGTGTCTTGCTGTTGTTTGCCATGCTGGCGGGAGGATGTACAGGATCGACGGCCGGAGGCATTAAGGCTACGCGTCTGCAAATGATGGCCAAGGGCATACGCAGTATTTTCCGACGGTTGCTCCATCCCAACGCTGTTCTTCCTGTACGAATCAACAGGCAGACCATCGCTTCCAATGTCGTTCTGGCAGTAGCATTCTTCGTCATTCTTTACATGGTCCTTATCTTAATAGGCTGGCTTGCCCTGATGATATTGGGCGTAGGCTTTATGGATTCACTCGGAGTGGTTGTGTCGAGCATTGGCAATACCGGCCTTGCGTTTGGCAACTACAGCCCCTCCTATTCCTGGAATGCCTTACCCGATGCGGGCAAATGGATTTTATCCTTCCTTATGCTGGTAGGCCGTCTGGAAATGTATTGCGTACTGTTGCTGTTCTACCCCAGTTTCTGGAAAAACAGATAGGCGCACACACCGGCCTACTTCTGCAAGGCCTCTATCAATGAAGTAATGTTGGCCGTAAACAAACGGACAGAGACGGCCAGCAGGATAATGCCGAAGAACTTACGGATGATGTAAATGCCTCCCTTTCCCAAAAAGCGCTCTATGCGCCCGGTCATGCTGACCACAATATACACCCAAATCATGTTCAGCGTCAGCGCAATAATAATGTTGATGCTGGCATACTCGGCACGCAGGGTAAGCAAGGTAGTAAATGCGCCCGCACCTGCCAACAATGGAAAGACCAACGGCACCAGTGTAGCTTCTTTAATAGGCCCTTGATTTTTAAAGATTTCAATATCCAATATCATTTCAAGCGCCATCAGGAAAATGACCACCGCACCCGCAATGGCAAATGACTCGATATCTACATGAAACAACTGGAGCATCCAGTCGCCCGCATAGAAGAACCCCAACAACAAAGCAAAGGATATGAGCGTAGCTTTCAACGCATTCACATCTTTGCCTTTCTCCTTCAAGTTAATAATGATAGGTATAGCCCCAATAATATCGATTACCGCAAAAAGCACGATAAAAGCGCTAACCATCTGCTGAAAATTAAAAGCTGATAACATATCTGTCCTCCGTCGTTTTTTTCCCTTTTAAGTAGCTGATCAGATTTACTTTATACTAACTGAGAATTTAGCCCCCTCAACTCCCCCCGAAGGGGGAGCTAAATATAGAAACTCCTCCCCGCAGAGTGTGTCAAAATGCAAAACTGCCATCATTAGCTTCGCTCAAAACCTCTTTTGACTATTTCATTAAGGTATAGTCTGTCATGCCGAACGGATGTGAAGCATCTCCCGTCAGTACAAGTAAGCGGAAGCTTCTTCGCTTCGCTCCAGGATGACATTACTTTTTAATAGCCAAACTCCATTTTGACACACCTCCCGGTAGGAGAAACATGCCGCGTAAGCGACTCCTATTCCTATATAATATAAATAGGTCGAACCATTCTTGTCCTACCACCCCGGCCTAAAGGCCACCTCTCTTCCCGGGAGGAGGGGAGTTAGTTATCATTTACTCTAGGCGTATAAATACCCATTTAGTATAAATTAATTTTGTTCACTTGCTTATATTTATAATTTACCAAATACGTTCCCGAATCCTCACGCATATACATTTATTATACAAATATAGGCAATTATTTGAAAACGGGAAAGAAATAAGGAAGAGATTGACGGAATTAATGGCAAAGCGGGCCGGTTTAGGGCACAAAGCGTGGAAAGTATAAGAAATAATAAAAAAAACAAAAAGCGGAGACTTTACATAGCCGCACACCCCAATTATCCCTACATTTGTTTTTATCAAGTACACCAGAGAAACTATTATATTATCTATGAATACAAGCATGTTCGACACGTTGTTGCAGCTTCCCCTTTTTCAAGGTTTAGCTAAAGAAGACTTTACCAACATCGTAGGCAAAGTAAAGTTTCACTTCACCCAACAAAGGCTCGGCGAAGTAATTGTGCGCGAAGGCACATCCAGCGAACAACTCTATTTTATATTGAAAGGGGAGATTTCCGCTACCACCACATCGGCCGACGGGCTTTACTCTTTCACAGAATACTTTAAAGCCCCCTACCTCATCGAGCCCCAATCATTGTTCGGCATGAGGACCAACTATATCTCGCGTTACGTGGCACATAGCAATATAAATATGGTGAGCATCAGCAAGGCTTTCGTCACCAACGAACTGTTCAAATACGAAATCTTCCGCCTGAACTATCTGAACATGCTCAGCAGTTACGGACAAAACTTGAGCGAAAGTTTATGGGGCACCGTTCCCGACAGTCTGGAAGAGCGCATTTACCACTTCATACGCACCCACATACGTCGCAAGCAAGGTGAAAAGCTCCTAAAAATAAGAATGGAAGATTTGGCTACAATTGTCAATGACACCCGCACCAACGTGTCACGCTTTCTGAACGACCTGCAAAATAACGATTTCATCGAACTGCATCGCGGAGAAATACTCATCTTTGACGTAGAAAACCTGCTGACTTCATCCGACGCTTTCAAAAAAACGAACCCCAACCCATAAGCCTTCGTCATGAAAGAAATCAGTTGTCCCAAATGCGGAAGCGTATTCAAAGTAGATGAAGCCGACTACGCTTCCATCGTCAACCAAATAAAGAATGCGGAGTTCAGAGCCGAAATAGACCGCCGCATGATTGAACTCGACAAGCAACATCAGGCCGAAGAACGAGCCAATGCACTGCAAGCCGAACAGACGTTCAAAGAGAAACTATCGGCCAAGGAACTGGAAATAGGGAAAAAGGACAGCGAGATAAATCGCCTGAAAACGCTCATCAACAGTATGACGCAAGCCAAAGAACTGGAAATGAGTGCCAAACTTGCTAAGAAAGAACAGGAAATCTCGGAGCTGAAAGCTACTATTGCCCAAAGCGACAGCGTACGCCAGATTGCCATATTGGAAGAACAACGAAAAGCGCAGGAGGCTTTAAAAAACAAGGACAACCAAATTACAGAACTTACAAGCAGGGTAAAATTGGAAAAGAACGAAGCCGCCTTGCGTGAGAACAGTCTTAGAAAGGAATTTGAATTCCAGCTGAAGCAGAAACAGGACGAAGTGGCCTATTACAAAGACTTGAAAACCAAGCTGTCCACCAAGATGGTGGGCGAGACTCTTGAAATACATTGCAGCACAGAATTTAACCGCATGCGTCCGCTTTTCCCCAACGCCTACTTCGAGAAAGACAACGATGCCTCCGGCGGCACCAAAGGCGACTTTATCTTCCGCGACTTCGAGGACGGATTGGAATATATCTCCATTATGTTTGAAATGAAAAACGAAATGGACGAAACAGCGACCAAACACAAGAACGAAGACTTCCTGAAAAAGCTCGACGAAGACCGAAAGTCCAAGAATTGCGAGTTTGCCGTACTGGTATCCCTGCTGGAACCTGAAAGCGAACTGTACAATTCGGGCATCGTGGACATGTCTCACCGCTATCCGAAAATGTACGTCATCCGCCCGCAATTCTTCATTCCACTAATTACACTGCTGGTACAGACTTCGAAAAAAAGCATAGACTACCAACGCCAACTGGCCATAGCCCGCAGCCAATCCGTAGATGTCACCAATTTTGAAAACCAACTGAACGACTTTAAGGAGAAGTTTGCGAACAATTACCGTTTAGCCAGCGAAAAATTCAAGAACGCTATTGACGAAATAGACAAATCCATCAATCACTTGCAGAAAATAAAAGAAGCGTTGGTTGGCTCCGAACGTAATCTTCGATTGGCCAACGACAAAGCCGACAACCTCACCATTAAACGCCTGACCCGTGGCAACCCAACCATGAAAGCTAAATTTGAAGAAGCGCGCCGGCAAAACGAAGACAGAATGGGATAATCCGCATTAAGTAAATATAAATGATACCAGACCGAACAGGATTACGTTCCATGAAATTTACAGAAAACAGTCTATCCGAAACCCTATCCCATTTGAGGCTACTAACCCAAGGGGGCTATGTTAGAAACATAGAGGGGGAATGTTAGAAACATTCGGGGTCTATGTTTCTAACATTCCCGAATCCCGCCGGAATGCACTTCTGATAGAGGAAAAGCAACGCCTTCCCGCAACAAATACAAAATATAGACAATAAGACGGAAAGCTTTGTCGTGATTTAAGAAAACCCATTACAACCTGTCTTCGGATGGTTCCGCACCGACTGACAGCTAACAAGAAAGGCCGTCACAGAACCGGTGTCTGCAACGGCCTTATTCCTTATTGGTGTGATGTCCTTACAGGGCTTTCTCTTTTATCAGCCACTCGGCTATCTGCACGGCATTGAGGGCGGCACCTTTTTTTATCTGGTCGCCTACAATCCAAAAAGCCAGACCGCAATCGTTGGTCAAATCCTTGCGGATACGTCCTACGTAGACAGGGTCTTTGCCGGCCAAGAAAAGCGGCATGGGGTATTCCTTCTCAGCGGGATTGTCCATCAGCACCAGACCTTCACCCTTCGAGAATGCCTCGCGGGCTTCTTCTACAGAGACGGGGCGTTCGGTCTCCACCCAAATGCTTTCGGAGTGAGAACGCAAGGCGGGCACACGAACACACGTAGCGCTGACCTTCACATCGCTGTGCATGATTTTGCGCGTTTCGTTGTACATCTTCATCTCTTCCTTGGTGTAACCATTTTCCGTAAATACGTCAATCTGCGGGATGAGATTGAAAGCCAACTGATAGGCGAACTTCTCCACGGTGACAGGCTCTCCGGCCAGCACTTGGCGATATTGCGTGTAAAGCTCGTCCATGGCGGCGGCTCCGGCACCGCTGGCAGCCTGATAGGTAGATACGTGTACGGTCTTGATGTGGCTCAATTGCTCGATGGCTTTCAAGGCCACTACCATCTGGATGGTGGTGCAGTTGGGGTTGGCAATAATGCCGCGCGGACGGTTGAGGGCATCAGTCGGATTGACTTCGGGCACTACCAAAGGCACGTCCTCATCCATGCGGAAAGCGCTGGAGTTGTCAATCATCACGGCACCATACTTGGTAATCGTCTCGGCATACTCTTTCGATGTCCCCGCACCGGCAGAAGCAAAAGCGATGTCCACACCCTTGAAGTCATCATTGTGCTGCAACAGCTTCACTTCTATTTCCTTACCCCGAAAGGTATAGTGAGTGCCGGCACTACGCTTCGAGCCGAACAACAAGAGTTCATCTATCGGGAAATTCCGTTCATCGAGCACACGCAGGAACTCCTGTCCCACGGCTCCGCTTGCTCCAACTATTGCTACTTTCATATTGTTCCTTTCGTATTTTAAAAGTGGTTATATTAATGTATTGTGGGTGCAAAGTTACAACAAATAGTTTCTAAACTGAAAACTTTTTTGTTATTTTGCAGGCCGAAACCTTAAAAACGCAATCTCATGGACTGGTTAGACCTCAGTTTGGAACTTCCCGTAACCGATCCCACTTGGATATTTCTCCTGGTGCTGCTCATCATATTGTTTGCGCCCTTGTTGCTGAACAAGTTGCGCATTCCCCATATCATCGGCATGATATTGGCCGGACTGGCCATCGGCGAGCACGGTTTCAACATCCTGGCACGCGACAGCAGTTTCGAGCTTTTCGGCAAGGTAGGGGTGTATTACATCATGTTCCTGGCCGGTCTGGAGATGAACATGGCTGACTTTAAAAAGAACCGGGGGAAGGCGGTCGTCTTAGGATTGCTGGCCTTCATCATCCCCATCAGCATCGGACTGGTGACCAATGTGATGCTGCTGAAATACAGTCTGATAACTTCTGTGCTACTGGCCAGTATGTATGCCTCGCATACGCTGGTGGCCTACCCCATCGTGATACGCTACGGCATCTCGCGCCAACGCAGCGTGAGCATCGCTGTGGGAGGTACGGCCGTGACGGACACACTGACATTGCTCGTATTGGCGGTCATCAGCGGGGTATTCAAGGGAGAGACCGGAGGGTTGTTCTGGTTATGGCTCATCGTGCGGTTTGTTGTCCTCGGCATAGTGCTGACGTACGCCATCCCCCGCATCGGGCGCTGGTTCTTCCGGCGCTACGATGACGCGGTGATGCAATACATCTTTGTGCTGGCTTTGGTGTTTCTCGGTGCAGGGCTGATGGAGCTTATTGGCATGGAGGGCATCTTGGGCGCTTTCCTCGTGGGATTGCTGCTGAACAGACTCATCCCGCATGTGTCGCCGCTGATGAGCCACCTGGAGTTTGTGGGCAATGCGCTCTTCATCCCTTACTTTCTGATAGGCGTGGGGATGCTGATAGACGTGCATGTCATCTTCGGGGGAGGCGATGCGCTGAAGGTGGCGGGCGTGATGATTGTGGTTGCCTTGGCGGGCAAATGGATAGCCTCGTGGCTGACGCAGAAGATATACCGCATGTCCGTACTGGAGCGTGAGCTGATGTTCGGCCTGAGCAACGCGCAGGCGGCGGCCACACTGGCAGCGGTGCTGGTGGGCTATCAGATTATCCTGCCCGACGGGAGTCGACTGCTGAATGAGGACGTGCTGAACGGGACGGTGCTGCTCATACTCGTGACGTGCGTCGTAAGCTCCTTCACCACCGAACGGGCTGCCCGGCGGATGGCGATGGACGAAGCGGTGCCCGAAGAGGAAGACCGGTCGCGCATGCCCGAAAAGATATTGATCCCCATCGCCAATCCGGCCACCATCGACTACCTGATGAACCTGGCCTTGGTGATACGTGACCCCAAGCAGAAGGACAACCTGGTGGCGCTGAACGTCATTAACGACCACACCTCCTCCGACCGGTTGGAGCAACAGGGCAAACGCCACTTGGAACGGGCCGCTAAAATAACAGCCTCAGCCGGTGTGCAATTGAGCTGCATCAGCCGGTACGACCTGAACATTGCGGCGGGTATCACGCATACGGCCCGCGAAAACAACGTGACGGACGTCATCATCGGTCTGCACTACAAGGTGAACATCGTGGATTCGTTCTTCGGAATGCTGACCGAAAGTCTGCTGAAAGGACTTCACCGCGAAGTAATGGTAGCCCGCTTCCTTATACCCATCAATACCCTGCGTCGCATCATCATAGCCGTTCCTCCCAAAGCGGAATACGAAGCGGGATTTTACAAGTGGGTGGAACACTTCTGCCGCATGGGCAGCACGCTGGGATGTCGGGTGCATTTCTTCTCCAACGAACGCACCGGAAACTATCTGCAAGCATTGGTTAGAAAGAAATATAGCAGCACATTGACCGAATTTTCCCGACTGGACGATTGGGGCGATTTATTGCTGCTGACCGGGCAAGTAAACTATGACCACCTGCTGGTGGTTATCAGCGCTCGCCGCGGTTCCATCTCTTATGACAGCTCATTCGAAAAGCTGCCTGGACAATTAGGCAAATATTTCACAAACAATAGCCTGATTGTACTTTACCCCGACCAGTTAGGAGACCCGCAGGAAGTGGTGTCATTCTCCAATCCTCAAGGAAGCAATGAAAGCCAGCACTACGAAAAAGTAGGCCGCTGGTTCTACAAATGGTTTAAAAAAGAATCGTAATGGAAGATTGGAAACAACGTACACGCCTTCTGCTGGGCGATGAAAAAACAGAACGCATAACCCGCTCCCACGTATTGGTAGTAGGCTTGGGCGGTGTGGGCGCATACGCCGCAGAGATGCTGTGTCGTGCCGGAGTGGGACATCTGACCCTTGTGGATGCCGACACTGTACAGCCTACCAACTTAAACCGCCAACTGCCAGCCTTACACTCCACCATCGGGCAGCCCAAAGCAGAGGTCCTGGCAGACCGTTTCAAGGATATCAATCCGGAAATCGAGTTGACCGTGTTACCCGTATACTTAAAAGACGAACAAATCCCCGAACTGCTGGATACCCATCATTTCGACTTTGTGGTAGATGCCATCGACACACTGGCACCTAAATGCCATCTGATAGCCGAAACGCTAAAACGGCATATCAAAATCATCTCAAGTATGGGAGCGGGTGCCAAAAGCGACATCACACAGATACGATTTGCCGACATTTGGGACACGTACCATTGTGGATTGAGCAAAGCGGTACGGAAACGACTACAGAAAATGGGTATCCGGCACAAACTGCCGGTCGTATTCAGTACCGAACAGGCCGACCCACATGCGGTATTACTGACGGAAGACGAACGGAACAAAAAATCCACCTGCGGCACGGTGAGCTACATGCCCGCCGTATTCGGTTGCTACTTGGCGGAATACGTCATCAGGAGGCTGTAAATAGTAAATAGCTAATTAGTAAATAGAAAAGTGATACGATTAGAAGGGATTAATAAGAGTTTTGGTGACTTGCAAGTGTTGCGTGACATCCGCTTGGAAATAGCGAAAGGTGAAGTAGTAAGCATCGTAGGACCCAGCGGAGCGGGAAAGACGACCTTGCTTCAGATTATAGGCACACTGGACCGTCCGGATAGCGGCACGGTATGCATAGACGGAGTACAGACCAACCGGATGAAGGAACGTGAACTTTCCGCTTTCCGCAACCGGCAAATCGGATTTGTATTCCAATTTCATCAGTTACTGCCCGAATTTACAGCATTAGAGAATGTCATGATACCAGCTTTAATTGCCGGACACGCCAAGACTGACGCACGCATAGAGTCCCTGAACATGCTGTCTCTATTAGGGCTTGCCGACCGTGCCTCGCATAAGCCTAACGAGCTTTCCGGAGGAGAGAAACAACGGGTGGCCGTGGCGCGTGCCCTCATCAACCATCCCGCTGTAGTACTGGCCGACGAGCCATCGGGCAGTCTGGACAGCCACAACAAAGCGGAGCTTCACCAACTCTTCTTCGACTTGCGTGACCGCCTTGGACAAACGTTCGTCATTGTAACCCACGATGAGACATTGGCCTCATTGACCGACCGTACCATCCATTTGGAGGACGGAGCTATAGTTCAAACAAATTAATCCTTCTTACTCAAAACTAAGATAACGAGCTATACGCTCTAAGTCTGTTGGAGTAAACTCTTCGTAGAGTCTGAAAGGTTTCAAGTTCTTCAACGGACCATGCTTTTTGCGATACTCTACAAGCGCCTTGGCCTGGTAGAAATTAATATAAGGATGGCGGCTTAAACGAGTGACGCCCGCACGATTGACTGGAATACGCACAAGGGCGGAGGAATCTATGACGAACCACTCGTCAAGTTTACTATCATCCAGGTTGATTTCTCTCAATTGCCCGATGTGACAGAAACCGCCCAAGCGTTGCCGATAGCCAACGATAAGACGGGCAATGCCGCTCCCTATGCCAGGTATTTTCTTCAGTTCAGCAGTATCCGCACGATTCAAATCCACCTTAGTGCCGGGGGCATATTTCTCAATAATTGGCCGAGACAAGCTATCCGCCTGCACATCTACCAGGAAAAGAGACGGACGAGGCCGAACCGTATCCGCTTGTGTAATACGGATGTATGGAGCCAAGGTACGATACAGCTCTTCGGTCAAGCCATAAATCTTGCGGAAGTCCTCCGGATGGCGGAACTTGCCACCCTTCTCTCTATAGCGCAGAATGTTGCGTGCCATCCAGCCGGGAAGACCCAACCGGCGGAAAGTTACCGAATCTACAGTATTGGGATTAAACGGTGCCAAGACTGGCTCCACCTTATCCTGCAAATAACCATTCCACGGGCGCGACCAGCGTTGTTCTTCCTCTGCTTCCCTGCGCCGCACAGAAGCGACAAATGCCCGATACTCCTCTACCGCTTCCTCCTGAACTTCAAGTCCCTTCTCCGTGAAAGAAATGCCATGCTGTCTGTCACTATAAATCCCATTAACCAGAATAACCAGGAAAATAAGTATCAGCCAAACAACAAGCCCCCTCCGCTCCGAACGGGAAAAATAAAAGAAAGCACGGAAGAACCTTCGCATAAAGCGCATTATTTCAGCAGACCCAGCTCATTGATAAAGATAAACACGATGCCTATAGGAGCAGCAAACTTCAACAAGAACAGCCACGAGCGGTATATCCACAGCTTCAGCGAGCCGTTGTTGCTCACCTCTTCCCACACAATGCGCTTATCCAGAAACCAACCGGTAAAAATGGCAATAAAAAGGCCACCCACGGGGAGCATGATTTTAGCCGTCAGATAGTCGAAGAAATCAAACAAAGTCATGCCAAATACAGTCAAGTCCTTGCCCAAACCGAGCGAAAGCGAGCTCAGTACACCGAGGATAGAACAACCTACAGTCACCCAAACAGCCGCCTTACGCCGCGTCATGTTAAACTCTTCGTGCAGATAAGCCGTTACAACCTCATGCAGGGAGATGGTAGAGGTTAGTGCGGCCAAGGCAAGTAGGACATAAAACATAACAGACAAAATAATCGCCAGCCCAGGCAAGCCGCCAAAAGCCTGTTGGAATACATTGGGCAAGGTAATAAACAACAAACTGGGGCCTGCATCGGGCTGAATGCCAACCGCGAATGCGGCAGGAAAAATGATAAGCCCCGAAAGCACCGCCACCGACGTATCAATGAGACCTACATTAAGCGCAGTTTTGGGCAGATTAACATCCTTGCGGAAATAGGAGGCATACGTGCACAGGCACCCCATACCTACGCTGAGCGAGAAGAAGGTCTGTCCCATGGCACTCAACAAAGCATCAGCATTCAGTTTACTGAAGTCGGGCTTCAAAAGAAACTTGAGACCGTTTCCCGAACCGGGAAGAGAAATAGCACACCCCGCCAGCACCAACAAGATAATGAACAGCATCGGCATCATGATTTTCGAGGATTTCTCAATGCCTTTCTCCACACCTTTTACCACAATAAAGTGAGTCATCAGCATGAATACCAGCATCCAGAATGCAGGCAACCAAGGATGTTGCACAAAACCATTAAACGCAGCGATAAAGCCATCGGCCGACTGTCCGGCAAAGCTGTTGGTCGCCGCCTGTACGATGTAATCAAGCGTCCAGCCCGCCACCACGGAATAATAGCCCAATATCAGGAAGCCGGCAAGCACCCCCATACGGCCAACCCATCTCCAAGGTGTGCCCGGAGCCAATATCTGATAGGCCCGTGCCGTGTTGGAGTGTGAGTGTCTTCCTATAGAAAACTCAGCAACCATGATGGGAATGCCGAAGAACAGCACACAACCTATATAAATAAGTATAAAAGCAGCGCCTCCGTGGTCGCCCGCCTCGTAAGGAAAACGCCAGATATTGCCTAAGCCTACCGCCGAACCCGCTGAAGCAAGAATGACACCCAACTTACTACCAAAATTCCCCCTATTATTTTTTGCTATCATACAGTTACCTCCTCTTTCATTTTGTTATGAATAGTTAGGAAATGGCGCAAATATAGAAAATATTTCTTACTTTTGCACTACAAATAGAAAAATAATAGAAAACAATGATTCGCCATATCAAAACTTATCCAATATCCATCTGCATCATCCTGGCGGTTATTTACTTGTCTTTCTTCAAGCCGCCCCAAACAGATATCGGCTCCATCCCGGGCATGGACAAGGTAGTGCATGTGTGCATGTACTTCGGCTTGTCGGGCATGCTGTGGCTGGAGTTTATACGGGCACACCGGAAGACACATGCCCCTTTATGGCACGCCTGGATAGGCGCATGGCTCTGCCCCACCCTGTTCAGCGGAGCGATAGAACTGTTGCAAGAATATTGCACCACCTACCGTGGAGGTGATTGGCTGGACTTTGCGGCTAACGCCACGGGCGCCCTGCTTGCCTCGCTTGCAGGCCGGTATGTGCTGACCTGCAAGTGGGTAAAGAGTTATAAATAATCCACGACCGTATTCAAATGGATGCTATTGGAGCCTTTTATCAAGAGGGTCATGCCTGCAGGCTTACTCATCTGCAGGTGGGCAATCAAAGCCCGCACATCGGGATAAGTGACGTAAGGCGAAGGGATGGCGCCAAACTGGTCGCCTACAAGAAAGACCTGTTCGAAGCCGCACGCTTGCAGATAATCCACAATCTTGCGATGTTCGTCCAAACTGTCTTTCCCAAGCTCGCGCATATCCCCCAAGATAACGGCCTTATGCGGCGCTTCCATCTGCTTGAAGTTGGCAAGAGCGGCCATCATGCTGGTAGGATTGGCATTGTAAGCGTCGATGATAAGGGTATTATCCGCCGTACGCTTCAGTTGCGAACGGTTGTTTTGCGGAGTGTATTCGGACAAAGCCTTGTCTATCAAGTCGGCATCTACCTCGAAATAATTGCCTACGGCTACGGCAGCCAACGCATTAGGCAGGTTGTAGCCGCCAATGAGGCGCGTTGACACGGTGTGCGCTAAAGATTCCCCTTGCCTCCGCCAAACAAAGTTCAGAAAGGGTGAACAGCCAGTCATTTGTCCTTGAACAGACGCCTCCTCCCCACTTCCGTAAGTCACGCTGGGAAGGCCTTCCGCCATCTTTTGCAAATAAGGATTGTCCGCATGCATAAAAACAAAAGCTTGTGGACGGGTGCGGAGAAAGTCATACAATTCACCCTTGGTGCGCATTACCCCCTCGAACGAACCGAAGCCCTCCAAATGAGCCTTGCCCACATTGGTAATGAGTCCCATATCCGGTTCGACAATGTCCACCAGTTCCTTGATGTCCCCCGGATGACTGGCTCCCATCTCCACCACAGCCACCTCATGCTCAGGCTTCAAACGCAACAAGGTAAGTGGCACACCAATGTGATTGTTCAAATTCCCTTCAGTGTAAAGCAGCTTGTAGCGTTGTTTCAGCACGGTGGCTATCAGTTCCTTGGTCGTTGTCTTTCCATTGGTACCCGTGATGCCCAAAATGCGTGTGCCCAATGTCCGCCGATGATGCCGTGCCAAAGTTTGTAACGTAAGCAGACAATTGTCCGTAAGCAGGTAGCGCGGGTCGCCAGCAGGTATTACGGAGGAATCATCCACCACGGCATAAGCACATCCTGCATCCAAAGCACGGGCAGCAAAACGGTTTCCATCAAACGTATCGCCCTTCAACGCCACGAACAACGAACGGGACGGACAATGACGACTATCTGTCGTGACACCTCCCTCACATTGGCGAAAGATGTCGTAAAGGCTTCCTATATTCATACTATTTAACATACGCATCATGTGATGAATGTATCATGCTAATCGAATTTCATGTCAGTTTATGACAGGTTTTTTCAATCACAAAAACAGGTGCTTTCAATCATGCAGCCAAATTCTGTTTCCAAACGTTCCTCAACTAATTTTCATCAGATTAGATGACTAGTAAATGTCAAATACAGCGTCACCTCAAATGCAGACGCTTCATAACCGGCAAGAGGAAACGACGGAGGGGGCGCAAGCGGTACCACAAAGCGCCCCAACGAAGCCAACGAGGATCAGTACAGTCCTGTACAAAACCGTCGGAGCGGTAGATGTAACGTAACAGGCCAAGCACATCATTCCTCTTGACCCGCTCCACACGCGCTAAATTGCCGTCACCCAACATCAGGCAGTAATCGCCATCACGACCAATGTAACGGTGAACCATATAATGTCCTTCCCAACAATAAAACGGACAACACCAGGCGGGCAGCTCACTATCGGCATCGCAAGGCTCTAACTCCACCAGGTCTTTTCCGCCTCGGATAAAAGGATACATGCTCCAACCATCAATGCGTGCCTTGACCGACTTACCCTGTCGCAACGCTTCGGCGGCTTCAGCAAGGAACTCATTGCCAACAACCAACTTTCTCATGCGCCAAAAATGGTTTTGCACGACAAACGAGCGGCGGCTGCGTCGGGCAGACAAGCCAGATGGTAGACTGGCACACACGTCAACACATCGTTAAGCACCGCACTGATGCAATCGTACAGATAATCGTCATATGCGAAATCGGGCGGACAGGAAGGATGAAGAGCGCCATACGCTTCCATTACGCGAAGTTTCTTCATCTCATTATAAGGGGCTTGTGACAAACGCACGCAGCCTACCAGTTCGTAACACTCGGTCTTGTAGCAAGGAGTCTTTCCACTCCAAGGACTACCATAAACGAAGGGGCGGCCGTTGTGGATGCGCACAATAGGACTGTCATCGTTCAACAACACAGCACCCTCGATGTTCTCACGCCACAAACGTGTGTGAGTGCTTTTACCCGTACCGCTCTCACCCAAAAAGAGCACAGCCTTGTCGCGATAGACAATGGTACTGGTGTGTATGGCTACCGCTTTCTCCGGAGCGATCAGCACTCCAAAGGCTATCCAGCAACCGAAACGCAGGAGATTTACTTCCAGGTTTCCACTGAAGAACGCCACCCGCTTCCCGTCCTCCATCCATACTTTCAGCAAAGGTCCGTCCAAGTAAGAAGACTCGAACAGGTATCCGCAGGCATAACGCCCGAAACGGGTACGTGTCTGTTCCAACTCGGTGTGATACAACTGCCTTTCCATACTGAGCGCACCTTCAGGCACATACACAAAACGGAAGTGCGCCTCACCAGCCGTTTCGACAGCAAACACACGGAAACCGGCTATCCCGGCCACAGCCGTTACCAACGGCTCACCTTCTACGCGCAGGCGGAAGCCCGCTATCATGTAATCCTGTTCCATAAAAACAATTCTCACGACTCTTAGTCAACCACTTCTTTTCCCGATTCAGCATACAACCATATCAAGAAAAGGCCAACATTATTTGCGGCAAATATACGCAAAAGTTTTCATATATCAGACTTTAAATGTCTTTGTTTCCAAATCGAACACCCGGTCACACACCCGCAGCGATGACTCCCTATGGGCTATCACAACCAGTGTCAGCTCACGACATCGTTCGGAAAGTTCCTCCAAAGCACGGTTAATCTCACTCTCCGTCCGATTGTCCAACGCTGAAGTAGCCTCATCGAAGAACAACACCTCCGCCTCTTTATAAAGCGCACGTGCAATACCGATACGCTGTTTCTGCCCGCCGGAAAGACGGCTCCCATATTCACCCAACGGTGTATCCAGCCCTTGAGGCAAGTTCTCGGCCCACTCTTTCAAGCTGACTTGCTCCAAGACCTGCATCACACGCGTACGGTCGGGCTGCACATGCCCCAAAGCCACATTATCCGCCAAGGAACCTTCCACAATAAAGATTTCCTGCGGCACATACCCCACCAGCTTATGCCATCCACTGCGGTTGGCAGGAGTCAGCCGACGTCCGTCCACAAGAATTTCACCCTCCGTAGGCGTCAAGAAGCCCAGCAGCAGATTGAACAAAGTGGACTTGCCGGAACCACTGGCACCACGCACGCCAATACGTTCTCCCCTATGGATGGTCAGATTGACACCTTCGAACAAAAGGCTGCCATCCGGAAAAGCAAAACCTATGTTTCGCAATTCGATGCGCTTCGCGAAAGAAAAAGGATGCTCTTCTTCCACTTTGGCTTCCTCTGTTTCTTTCAGTCCCTCTGCCACCACCTGCACCGTATGCGAGGCGTTTTGCAACATCACCCAGCTGTTGAGGATGCTGCGCATGGCAGGTATCAAGCGGAAAGCAGCGACGGCAAACACGCCACTCACCACGCCCAAATCGCCCTTACCTACTCCTATCAGAAGCCCGATGCCTACCACAATAGCCGCCTCGGACAGGAATTGCGGAAACAAATGATAACGTTCCATGCGTTGACGGCTGTGCACGATGGACCGCATGCCTTGATCGAACGAAGCTAGCGATGAGCCAAACGCCTGCGCTATCTCCAGTTCGGCATAACCACGGAAAGCTTCCACCACTGTACGGCTCTGCCTGCGACGTGCTTCCAATTCCTCCTGTCCATACAGACGCAGACGGCGGCGCACCACCACACTGTACAATAAAGACAACGGCACAAAAGCGGCACAAAGCAGCAACCCGGCCATAGGCTCCCACACCACCAAAGCAGTCATCATGAACAAAATCAACACCGCATCGCCCGCCATACGGAACAACGGAGCCAGCACCGCCAAGCAAAACGTGTAGCACACATAATTCACCTCATGCCCCAACTGCACACTACTCTTTGACTTCAAGAAAAGCAGCCCCCGGCGATAGTAATTGACGAACATACGCCGGCTGAAGTCACGGTACACCTCCAGTTGGAAACTGCTCTCCACCCGTGCCAGCAACACGACCAATCCGTTTTTCAAGACAACAAAACCCATGACACCGCCACAAAGCAGCAGCATCTCTCCCCGTGAACCACCCGGCTTCAGCACAGCCAGCAGCAAAGGTATCAACGCAGCCACGCCCGCAAAGTCCAACACGGCACGCACCAGCACAGCCAATGCCACCCAAACACTACGCCGGCGAGCCTTATCAGGCAACAACGCAAATATTTCTTTAACCATAACGGAAGCAAAGGTACTGCCTCCCCACGTTTTATGCAAATGAAACAGGAAATAATTGCCCCATCCTGCCGCCCGTTCCCCCATTTGTCAACCCTTTTCCCTGTCCGCCCCCTATTTGGGAAATTTGTATGTTACTTTGCACACTGAAATCAGCCTCAGAGATAGGTGTAGGCAGCATTTAGCCCAATACAAGCAAGAGGTGTTTTACACCATATTATATATACCCAAACGAGTAAGAAAAGAAAATCAAATTATTAACTAACTAAAAATTACGATTATGGAAATGGAAAAGTTTTATGTGGCTCCGGAGGTGGAAGTTCTGGAGGTTGCTGTGGAAAGAGGGTTCGGTGCGAGCCTGGATGGTGATGTGAATCCGGGAATGCCGGATATTGATGAACCGTAAAATAGAAAAATGTTATATTATAAATCAATTAATTGAGATTAAATTATGAGAACAAAACATTTGCTGATGGCACTGGCTTTGCCCGGTGTCTTTGCCGCTTGCTCGCAAGAAGATGAGTTTGTGAGCCAAGTTCAAGGCCCGAATGATGACCGTCCCGTAGTGGGCGTTATCTCGCTGAACATCCCCGAAGCTCCCTCCACCCGCTGGGATTGGAGTTCCGCCGCAGGGTTCACTTTCGATGACAACGATTATATCGGAGCCGCCTTGATGGATACTTATAACAGCGCACAAGCTGATGGAGATTGGGATGATAAGTACGACATCGTGGACTACATCAACACCAACTATAAGTACGGTTACGCACAGGGGTGGACGAACAACGACGCCGTGATGAGCGAAGGTAACTACTTCTTCTACATGCCGTACAACGAGGAACTGAAGAGCCGTGCCGGACTGGAGGTGAGCGTGCCCGTTGAGCAGTACGCTTATGACGAGACAGCCGAAAGCCCGGTGGCTGACGACACTTATTCATGGAAAAAGAACCAGATGTTCATCGGTTATGATGACATTGCGGTGGATGACCAGCAGGCTACTCCCCAAATGGTGGAAGTGTTCGCCAAGCCGCGTTTCAACATCAACTACACCGGCACAGGAAGTACAGAAGTTGAACGCGTGGTTGTGACCGGAGGAAGCGGTGAATTTAGAGTAAAAGCGACATTGAAACCGACCGGAAAAGTCGACAGCTATAATCCGATTAACGGTAACAGCAGCTATGATGGAGCCTTGTCAACGTCTTCTAATTTGGCTAAGGTATTCCAGGCTTACAACGACGCTGTGGCTGAAATTGCTGACGGTGAGTATGAACTGGGTGAGAACGAGTCTTTGAGAAGCCCGCTCTATTCGAATTTTGGTAAGTTTTTCACAGCGAGTGAGACTTCCAATTTCCTGTCTTTGAACTTTGTTCCCGCTAAGGAAGTGACAGGCTTGATGGTGGTTCCCCCGACAGTCATCGATGAAAGTGAATTGAGTATCCAGGTATATACGAACAAAGGTCTGGTGACAATCGACGGTTTGTCGGATTTTGACGATGTGGAAGACCCTGCTCAAGGTACCGGCATCACTTACAGCAACCTGGGCGTATTGGAAGAAATTTATTCGGGTGACGGTTCAAGAGCCAACGCCATCACTATCAACTTCGCTGATGTGGACGTAGAGCAGCCTGCTTCTGTTACCGTAGCTACTACCAGCCAGTTGGAGAGCATCATCCGCTGGTATGAGGATCCGAACGGAACTTATCCTTTGCTGATAGGTGATCCGAAAACCCTGACTATCAATCTGACGGGTAACGTGGAACTGACGGAAACTGTGTACAACGCCATCAAGGGCAATCCCAACATCAGTTTCAAGTTTAACACTTCCACAAATAACACGCTGACTATCCCGGCTGGAATCCCGGCTGACGCGTTGAGCCTGCTGAATGCACAAAGCAACGCTCCTATCGTAGTGGAAGGCGAACAAAGCCTGGCTAACTCAAGCAACGCCGCCGTTACTTACAGCTACAACGTGGAAGTTGCCGAAACAGGTACATTGAACGTGAACGGAGGCTCAAGAGGCATTACTATCGCTGAAGTGGAGAACAACGGTGCAGTGAACGTAAATGGCGTCGTAACCTTCACTACAGTTACAAACTACAACGAGCTGACTGTAAACGCCAACGCCACACTGACCGGCAAAGTGCTGAACTACGCCATCGCAAGCACCGGTAGTCCGGTAATGTACACCGCACAGGCAGTCCTGACCAACAACGGTACACTGAACTTGAGTGACGGCTCTGAAAACCAATGCAAGATCGTGAACAACAACGACCTGTACATCAAGGGTGAGTTCACTAACAATAAAAAGAATGCGGTAAAAAATGTCACGAACGGTTACACGGGTACCATCGAGAACGCTGACGCCACCAACTCTTACATCTATGCACAGGCCGACTTTATAAACAAGGGTGACATTGACAACGTGGGCGCTATGTACAGCCAAACCAATGGTAAAATCGAAAACTACGGATATATCATGGCTCATGACGGTGCCACGACCTATGTGACAACCAATGCGGCAGGTGCGGAAATCGAGCTGGAAGAGCGTGACACTGAGACTCAGGTGAACACAAGCGAAGCAGGAAGCCAGATGAGCTACACCATGAAGAGTTCGGACTTGACAAACGGCAACTTTGCATTCAATGCATTGAGCGACAAGTACAACACGCTGAAGATTGGTATGAATGTGACGTTCAACAATCCGAACGCGTTGCCTGCAAGCATCGTTATCGATGCCGCAACAAACTTGACGGTTACTTGTGCAACCGGAGGCACTTCTGCAAGTCCTGTTTATTGCAAATTCACAAGCATCACGGCTCAAGGCGGCGGACGTCATATGCTGCGCGGTACGCATGTACAGACCGAGTCCTTGACCGTTGCGTCGGGAACCGTATTCCAAATTCCGGCTTTGAGCTCGTTCGCAGTTTATGGTAGCACCGGTACAGGCACGATTACAAACAATGGTGAAGTGCTGGTAGGTGGCGAGTTCTACTCGGACATTGCAAGTGAACCTGGCGAAGGTACTTGGTCAAGTGCGGGTGATGGCAGCTACACTTGGAATGACACAAATGATAATTTCGGTGAACAGTAAAAACTAATGTATGGAAAGAGCGGGCGCATCAACTTGAAAGAGGGGTGCGCCCCTCTTTTTTTTTGAATTGTGACGGTGCTCGAAGCTGAAATCCTAAGGGCAGAAGCCTTCCCGCAATCTGTGTAACAGGAACCTGTTAACCCGCTGACTGCCAACAAAGTAGTATTCCGGTTGTTTCCCGGCGGTTCCAGAAAGTTATTCTGGTCGTACCAGAAAGCTGTTCTGGCAGTATCAGAATGCCTTTCTGGTCGTATCAGAAAACTTTTCTGGCCGTATCAGAATAAAGGCGGGAAACGGTCGGGATGTCGCTTCCCGCCTGTCCCGCGCAAGCGTGCTCCTCCTGTTCCTTCCGGTTGCTTGTATGCCGTTTCCGGAAGATGTGTTGAAAAACAGGAAGGGATTATTTGCATATGTCCCAAATAAAGTGTTTCTTTGCACACGTACAGGAGAAAGGCAAGTCGTTTCCTGTAGTTTCCCGTTTTAGTGGTAAATGCGTTTATCTTGTGAGATGAACGCATTTCTTTTGACCGGACGGAGGGAAACACATTGAGTGGACTTACAACAACATATATAGTAACGGTATGAAAAGCAATTTGAAGAAAGTACTGGTCTTAGGCTCGGGAGCGCTTAAGATAGGACAGGCCGGAGAGTTCGACTACTCCGGGTCGCAGGCACTGAAAGCCCTGCGCGAAGAAGGCATCAGTTCGGTGCTGGTGAACCCCAACATCGCCACTATCCAGACGTCGGAAGGCATTGCCGACCAGGTGTATTTCCTGCCGGTGACGCCTTATTTCGTGGAGCGCATCATCGAGAAGGAACGTCCGGACGGCATCCTGCTGGCATTTGGCGGACAAACGGCGCTGAACTGCGGCACGGAACTCTACCGCAACGGAGTGCTGGCGAAGTATGGCGTACAGGTGCTTGGCACGTCGGTGGAAGCCATCATGAACACCGAGGACCGCGACCTGTTCGTAAAGCAGCTGGACGCCATCCCCATGAAGACGCCCAAGAGCCACGCCGTGGAGAACATGCGCGAGGCACTGAAGGCGGCCCAGGAAATCGGTTATCCGGTGATGGTGCGTTCGGCCTACGCATTGGGTGGACAGGGCAGCGGCATCTGTCCCGACGAGGAAACCTTCCTGCGCCTGGCGGAGAGCGCCTTCACGTTCAGCAGCCAGATATTGGTGGAGGAGTCGCTCAAGGGATGGAAGGAGATTGAGTTCGAGGTCATCCGCGACGCCAACGACCATTGCTTCACCGTGGCTTCGATGGAGAACTTCGACCCGCTGGGCATCCACACGGGCGAGAGCATCGTAGTGGCTCCCACCTGTTCGCTCAGCGAGGAGCAAGTGGAGACGTTGCAGGCACTTTCGCGCAAGTGCGTGCGCCACTTGAACATCGTGAGCGAGTGCAACATACAGTACGCGTTCAACGCCGAGACCAACGACTACCGCGTCATCGAGGTGAACGCCCGCCTCAGCCGTTCGTCGGCATTGGCGTCGAAGGCTACGGGTTACCCGCTGGCGTTCGTGGCAGCCAAGATAGCCTTGGGCTACACGCTGGACGAAATCGGCGAGATGGGTACGCCCAACTCCGCTTACGTGGCTCCGCAACTGGATTACCTCATCTGCAAGATACCCCGCTGGGACCTGACGAAGTTCGTGGGCGTGAGCCGCGAGATAGGTTCGTCCATGAAGTCAGTGGGCGAAATCATGTCCATAGGCCGTTCGTTCGAGGAAATCATCCAGAAGGGTCTGCGCATGATAGGCCAGGGCATGCACGGCTTTGTGGGCAACGAAGGCCTGCACTTCGACGACCTGGACCACGAGCTGTCACACCCCACCGACTTGCGCGTCTTCGCCATCGCCCAGGCGCTGGAGGAAGGCTACAGCATCGGCCGCATTTACGAACTCACCAAGATTGACCCGTGGTTCCTGGAGCGGCTGAAGAACATCGTGGACTACAAGGCCGTACTTTCCCAATATAATAAGCTGGAAGACATCCCCGCCGACGTGCTGCGCCGGGCCAAGGCGCTGGGCTTCTCCGACTTCCAGATAGCCCGCTTCGTGCTCCATCCCGAAGGGACCATGGAGAAGGAAAACCTGCTGGTGCGCGCGCGCCGCAAGGAACTGGGCATCGTGCCCGCCGTGAAACGCATCAACACCGTGGCGAGCGAGCATCCCGAACTGACCAACTACCTGTACATGACCTACGGCGCCGAGGGTTACGACGTGAACTACTACAAGAACGAGAAGTCCGTGGTCGTGCTGGGTTCGGGCGCCTACCGCATCGGCTCCAGCGTGGAGTTCGACTGGTGCTCGGTGAACGCCATCCAGACGGCGCGCAAGCTTGGCTACAAGTCCATCATGATAAACTACAACCCGGAGACCGTGTCCACCGACTACGACATGTGCGACCGCCTCTACTTCGACGAGCTGTCCTTTGAGCGGGTGCTCGACGTCATCGACCTGGAGCAGCCGCGCGGCGTCATCGTCTCCGTAGGCGGACAGATACCGAACAACCTCGCCATGAAGCTCCACCGGCAGGCGGTGCCCATCCTGGGGACGTCGCCCGTGAGCATCGACCGCGCCGAGAACCGCAACAAGTTCAGCCACATGCTCGACCTCCTCGGCATCGACCAGCCCGCCTGGCAGGAACTCACCAGCCTGGACGACGTGAAAGGCTTCGTGGCCAAGGTGGGCTATCCCGTCCTGGTGCGCCCCAGCTACGTGCTGTCAGGCGCCGCCATGAATGTCTGCTACGACGAGGACGAACTGGAGGAATACCTCAAGATGGCGGTATCCGTGTCGAAGGAATACCCCGTGGTGGTGTCGCAGTTCCTGCAGAACACGAAGGAGATTGAGTTCGACGCGGTGGCGCAGAACGGCGAGATTGTGGAATACGCCATCTCGGAGCACATCGAGTTTGCCGGCGTGCACAGCGGCGACGCCACGCTGGTGTTCCCCGCGCAGAAGATTTACTTCGCCACTGCACGCCGCATCAAGCGCATCAGCCGCCAGATAGCCAGGGAACTGAACATTTCCGGACCGTTCAACATCCAGTTCCTGGCACGCAACAACGAGGTGAAGGTCATCGAGTGCAACCTCCGCGCCTCGCGCAGCTTCCCGTTCGTCAGCAAGGTGCTGAAGCGCAACTTCATCGAGACCGCCACACGCATCATGCTGGACGCCCCCTACACCAAGCCCGACAAGTCGGCCTACGACATCGACTGGATAGGCGTCAAGGCCAGCCAGTTCTCCTTCTCCCGCCTGCACAAGGCCGACCCCGTATTGGGCGTCGACATGTCGTCCACGGGTGAGGTAGGATGCCTGGGCGACGACTTCGACGAGGCGCTGCTCAACGCCATGATAGCCGTGGGCTTCCAGATACCGTCCAAGGAGAAAGGCGTGATGCTGTCGTCGGGTGCCATGAAGTCGAAAGTGGACCTGCTGGACGGCAGCCGCATCCTCTACGGCAAAGGGTATAAGATTTACGCCACGGCAGGCACCGCCGCTTTCCTCAACGCCCACGGTGTGGAAACGACTCCCGTATTCTGGCCCGACGAGCGTCCCGACGCCGCGAACAACGTGATGAAGATGATCTCCGAACACAAGTTCGACCTCATTGTCAACATCCCGAAGAACCACACCAAGCGCGAGCTGACCAACGGCTACAAGATACGCCGCGCGGCCATCGACCACAACATTCCGCTGATAACCAACGCCCGTCTGGCCGGCGCTTTCATCGAAGCCTTCTGCGACATGAAGCCCGAAGACATCCAGATAAAGAGCTGGCAGGAATATAAGTAAGCCCCGGCACTGTCCGGCGCAACGTCCCAATCCCGCCCTTCCCAATCCCATAAGGAAGGGCGGGACTTTTTTTGCCTATCCGTCCTATGGCGGACGTGACCCCAAAAGGTTCATCCTACAAATGTGTACAGGCGGCAAATGCCAATCCGTCAGTTAAGAATAGGCAAACAGAAGCGGCTGAAGAAGGAAAACAAAAAAACTCTCCTCCTCCCGGGAAGAGGGGAGTTGTGGGAATGACAGCTGAAGAAGGAAAACAAAAAGACTCTCCTCCTCCCGGGAGGAGGGGAGTTCTGCTACCATTGAGAAAATGTAAAATGCACAAATTCATTCCGCGCAAAGTATAATTTGACAAGGCGGATTAACATCCCGAAACATTTTGCCAGGTGCAATGCAAACAAATGTATAAAAACAGGCGGCCGAGCCTCACCTTTAAAGGCGTAAGAGCAACATCTGTCTGATTTACAGTGTTTTGTAGTTTATGATAACACTTAACTATTCGCTCCGGAATACTTAACTGTTATCCCGGAAACAGTTAAGTGTTAGACCCGAAACACTTAACCGTTTCCCGTCACAACAGTTAAGTGTTTTTTCAGCTTCATGAAGGTGTGTCGAAATGAAAAACAAGTTTCATCGGCTCTCCTCCTTCGGGGAAGGAGGAGTACCCGTAGGGGGAGGTGGTAGGAGAAACATGCCGCGTAAGCGACTCTTATTCATATATAATGTAAATAGGCCGAACCATTCTTGTCCTACCACCCCAACCGGTGGGCACCTACCCCCTCCTTGCTCCCCCGTTATCGGGGGAGAGCAACCTTCCGGAAGGAGGGGAGTTGTGGGAATGACAGCTGAAGAAGGAAAACAAAAAGAACTCTCCTCCTCCCAAGAGGAGGGGAGTTGATTACGTCAATACTTTATTGAACAGATTTGTGGTCATCTTGTTTTATCCGTGTCATCTGTGTGTCATCTAAATTTCTGTTTACCCCATTGTCCCTGCCGCTTCCCCAAAGCCTGCATGCATGCTTAAACGGAAAAACTCCTATCAGAATGCTTTTATTTTGCAGGTTTCGCTTACTTCTCGTTTTCATAAAACCGTCAAAACAGGAAGAAACGCGCCCGGGAATACACGCCTCCGCCGCATTTCATACGACCTTTTGAGGCAAAACACTGCTTCTTCCACGGAAGAACATTGCTTCTTCTTCGGCAAAACATAGTTTCTTTTTCGGCGAAAGATTGCCGTTTCCTTGGCAAAACAGGGCTTTCCCTTTGCTGGAAGGCTCATTTTGGGAATTAAAAGGGCCTTTTCGGCACCTCAGACTGTCTGTTTGGCGGTTCCGGAAGGCTGTTTTCCTTGCGGATTGACGGGTGCTGAAGTGTTAAAATCCGGAGTATCCCGTTGACGGTGAGGAAGTAAGGCTAATTTTTTAACGTTTGTTTCCGCACAGGGCGGACAACGGTCGGAAAGACGCGCTTCTCGGTGATTGGGATGGACAAAGTGTCAAAAACAGAAAAGAGGTTGTGCTCTTCACGAGCCAACCTCTTCTCCTTATTTACTTCAACGTTTTCCGTGACAGATGTCACATGTTCTTTTCTTATCTCTTATTATTAGAGAACTCACCGTTGATGATACCATTCTTGTTGTCAAGTACCACACCGTAAGCCCAACCTTCATTACCATTTTCATAAGCGGGCTTCAAGTTAATAGTACCATTGTTTTTGTATACGTAGAGCCAAGTGGTAGTCAGAACGGGAGTGGCAATTTTCTCTACAGCCTCGTTGTAAGCTGTTTCGAACTCCTCTCTAGACAGACCTTTCAGATAATTTGTGAATTCAACCGGCGGAACTTCAGTATTATAGCCCAAATAAAGAGCGGCATAACTTCCTGAAATTGATGCGCTTAGATAATAATAGCCACTAGCACTCTTCAACTCTCCTGTCAAGACTGAATACAATCTGTCCTTACCAAATTCTTGGAATTGTCTATTGGTCCACTCATTTTCAGCAGCAAAGCTTCCATCCTCTGTATCCCATTTCTCAATACGAATATCCACATCGCCTGCAAATCCGCCGATAATTTTGTCTTTATTTTCACCACCATTCACATACAGTGTAGAAATCAAATCAATCAGAGCATCGTAATTGTCACCGCTGTACATAGGTTCAGCCGGCTTGCTAATCTTCCAATTATTAGTCAGTGTACCGTTAACGATGGCTGAGAGTTTGTTCACACCATTGTAGGTATCTGTATAACCACCTTCACCGTCTTCGGTGTCAATGGTACCGTTGTTGATCAGCGTACCAGCCACGTTCAACATATAGTTGTCTGTAGCGAATGCCTCGTAACCGATAACCAAGTTCACGTCCTTTTCAACGGTCAGTGCGGAACCTTCAGCCACGTTCACAACGCCATCACCCTTATCTTCACCTGCAGCATCGACGGTAATCGTTGTATTAGCCTTTGCGGCTTTCAGCACGTTGTCTGCGCCTTCGGTAGTCAGCGATGCCAGTGTCAAGGCTTCCTGTGCGTTGACGGTTGCGCCGTTCTTCAAGATGATGTCCTTGTTTGTACCCTGCATTTCAGCCTTCAGCTTCAGTTCAACGCCGTCCAAGATAACACGGTTGATGACTGCCCATGCACGTTCCTGAGTGCCGTAGGTGGCGTCGTCAGCATTGGCCAGAACCTTGTCATAAGTAGCCTGATCCAAAGTCACTTCAATAGTTCCTTCTACGTCAGACAGGCTGTTGGCACGTGAATAGTATCCATCCTTCATTTCATATTCAGCCGGAGTAGTCAGCACAATCTTACCGTCCTCGGTAGATTCACCGTCCTCGATGTTCAGCAATGCGTACGGGTCTTCCATCAAGTAGATGATACCGGTGTTCGTCAAAGTTTCAGTCACCCACATTTCACCATTGTCGTTGATTACACCGTTTTCGTTGTTGTTCAAGGTTTCCACCGTGATGTAACCACCGTAAGTAGCCTTGCGGTCGCTCGACTTGGTCGTTTTAATTGTACCGTTGTTCTCCAACGTAAAGCCGGTAAATTCGGCACGCGTGCCTACGTTCATCTCGTTCTCATCGTTACCGTAAACAGTCAGCTTGCCATTGTTGGTCATTCTGCCACCCGTCTTGGTAAACGTCATCTTGCCATAAACATTGATAACAGCGTCGTTTACAGAAGCCTTTTGGCTACCATCCACGTTTACTGTGCCTTGGATATCCATAACCACCTCGTCATTGTCGGCGTCACCATGCATCAAGGTCGGGAGAACCAGCTGGGCGCCTTCGGCAACGGTAGCGTTCGCTGTGTTGTTCAAAGCCTGGTTCAAGTCGAATCTCGTGTTCTTACCTACATAGAGTGTACCGGCTGTAACAGCGGGGTTCCCCTTTACAAATACCTTGGCAGGAGCCTCAGCTTCCGAATCGGCAATGGTCAGTGACTTGTTGCTTTTCAGCAATTCGAAGTTCACGGTCTGTCCGGCGGCGATCTCGATAGCGGAGTTAGAAGTCAGCTTGAAGGCGGAAGTGTATCCTTCACCGTCTTTTGTTCCTTCTTTCCCGTAGAAGTCTTTGATGCCCTCTTTCACGTCACCCTTGAAAGTCACCTTCGCACCGTCATTCTCGACGTTGATGGTCGGACGGTTTTCATCGGTAGCCAGGATAACGGTAGTCGGGTTGAGTTCGTAAGCGCTTGCTTCGCCCGTGATGTTCAGCGTCACGTTCTTACCGCTGTATACCAACGGGAAGTTGGGGAAGAAATGGTCATCGTCCACATCAATCTTCACACCGTCAACGAACTGCAGTGTCGGTGCGCTCCACTCGTTAGCGTCACCATAGTCGCGTGAGTGTTCCTTGATGTACTCAATAGTATAGTTATAGTCCTCAGTTGTCTCGATGTTGAAAGCCTTGGCCTGTTCGAACAGAGTTACGTTGGTGTGACCCTTACGCAAATCCATAGTTCTTTCCACGTTGTACTTCTTTCCGCGCATCAGCGTACGGGTTGTCAGGTTATCTTCAGCCTCAACAACTGTGTTGTAAGTACCCTCGCTGGTGTAGACCGTTACCAAGAACACACCTTCTGACTTGCCTTCGTAAGTCACGCCCTTAGCCAACTTTCCCTCGTTGTAAACGTCAGAAGGAACGATGACCAACAGGTCCATCACGTCTTTATCGCTCATGAAAGCGAATTGATTTTCAAGCTGATAAACGAGGTCTGTGGTTGTTTTCTTCGTTACGTTTCTACCAATCTCATTATTCGGGTCTGCGATGGCATCGTTTACCAAGTCCAAAGCCGCGCTTACCTGCTCGTCAGATACACCGTCAGTCTTGATGGCGCCATTTTTCTCAAACCAGCCTGCGTATGCGGGGTTAGTAGCCAAGTCCTTTTGGATTATTGCAATGGCTGCGGGATCCAGTGTCAAGTTCTGGTCGAATGCATCTCTGCTGCCCAAAGTCTGCAACACAACCTTGTTTACTCTGAAACCCTTCTCGCCGACATACTTGCCTTTATCTTCAGAATCGTACCGCAAGTGCAGGCGGAACTGCAGCACTGAGTAAGCGCTGGTCATCGAAATCGGCTTTTGGATAGCCTCTCTATCCTTTATAGCCAAGTCGATGATAGGCGAAATGAAAAAGTTCTGTCCGCCGTTTTCTGCCGTACCCACTTGCTTCAGCCCGGCTTCCTTGCCCGCATTCACTTTCAAGATGCGTTCAATGCTGTGATTGATAGTACGTCTTTCAGCCGTATTAAAACCTTTGTAGCGGTTGTAGAACATGTATGCACCTTCCACTACAGCCGTCGGAGTAGAGAAGTCGGCCGCTGAGCTTGGTCCCTGGATATTGGGAGCGAACGGATAGTCCGTGATAACATAGTTGTCCGGATAATCCTCCAAACTCACAATCTCACCGTCCTTACTATAGTCCACTACTGCGGCGCCAATCTTATCATTTGCATTTTCCCACAGCCAGTTGATAGCTCCGTCAGCGTCTTCCATGTCGCCCACCACGCGCGTGTCAGCATTCTCGCCGGTAAGCGCATTCTTTTCCGCGGTCAGGACAAGTTCTCCTGTGGCGCGGCCTGCCAGCAAGTCACTTTCCACCTTCGAAGGTTTTTGCGCCTGCTCAAAATCATCATTGACACAAGCCGCGAACAGTGCGGGAAGTGCCAATAAAGTCAAAATGTACTTTGTTTTCATTCTCTTATAAAATTCAATTAGACTTAATGTTTCTTAAATTACATTTCTACAGGCTCGTCCGTTCCGGGTATCGAAGCCTTATAGCCTTTCTCCACTTCTACCTCCAGAACTTCCACCTCCGGAGCCACATAAAACTTTTCCATTTCCATAATCGTAATTTTTAGTTGTTAGTTAATAATTTGATTTTCCTTTCTTACTCGTTTGGGTATATATATAATATGGTGTAAAACACCGATCTTCAGTATTCGGTAAAATCCACGCTACACATACGTCTGAGGTCGATTTCAAGGTGCAAAGTAACATACAAATTTCCCAAATTTGTTTGGGAGGGGAATTAGGGAAGAAAAGACTTGACAAAGTGCGGGAGCAAAGGGGAAGGACGCCTGCCAT
>CASENS010000006.1 GCA_949289345.1 uncultured Bacteroides sp. | reverse complement strand
TTCTTAAGCGTCACTGTCACTTGACACATACAAACTCCCGCTCTACTTTGTGGCTAAAGTAAAAGTAAAAGAAGAAGTAGTATGCAAAGTTAAATGACTTCATAAGTTTCTTTTTGTTTTTAATTTCGGGGCAAAAGTAATACTTTTCTTTTAAACGCCAACAAATGTGGGGGATTTTTTCGTTTATGAAAGCAAAAAAACTTCTTTTTGAAGAAATAGCCTGCTTTTTAGCACTTATCTTCAATCATGCATTCGCAGTGATGGATTTTTTCCGCACTTGGCCGGGGGTGTCACAAAGCATAAAATACCTTCTACCATTTGTCCGCTGGATATGCCACGCCCCATTCCTTGCGCAGTTTGTCTAGCAGCCGCATGACCGCTAATGTCTCTTTATGAGGCATTTCGGCACATTCAATAGTACCTTTGCGCAAGGCGTTAAGACAGGCTTGCACTTCGTATTCATAGCCGCTGATTTGGGGCGGACAGTCATACATCTTCACCAATTGGTGGTCAGGATTATAGATGGCGGCTTGTTGCGGGTTGTTGACGTTGTCCACAACCAAATAGCCTTTGTCGCCCGATATGATGCCTTGGCGGTCATTAGCGCATAGGGCAGTAGCTTGCAGGGCGGCTATTTTCCCGTCGGCGTAGCGGAAGAAAATGCTTTCCTGCATGTCTACGCCTTTGTCGTTTTTCACGCAATGCGATTGGATGTCTTCAATATCTGTGCCGAACACCATGCGGGCGAAATTGATGGGATAGACTCCGAGGTCGAGCAGGGCACCTCCACACAATTCGGGATTGGCGATGCGTTCCTTGTCGGCAATGGGGTAGCCCAGGTTGGCGGTCAGCATGTGGGGATGGCCGATGGCGCCACCGGAAACCAGTTCGCGGATTGTGGTGGAGAAAGGCATGTAGCGTGTCCAGATGGCTTCCGTGATGAATACATTGCGTTCTTTGGACAGCCGCAGCAATTCTTCAGCCTGGCGGGCGTTGGCCGTGAAGGCTTTTTCACAGAGTACGGCCTTGCCGTTGAGCAGGCACAGGCGTGCTTGTTCGTAGTGGTGTGAGTGCGGGGTGGCTATGTAGACGAGGTCGACTTGTGGGTCGGAGGCCAGTTCTTCGTATGAGCCATACGCTTGTTTGAAATTCCATTCTTTGGCAAATGCCTCGGCGCGCGCCAAGTCTCGTGCGGCTATGGCATAGCAGTTTACATCCTTCATTCGTTGAAGGGTAGCGGCCATTTTGGTGGCAATGTGGCCGGCGCCGAGGATGGCGATATTGTTTCTGTCTTTACTCATAGAAGGCTGTCTTTGGTAATGTGGATTTATAGTCCCAATATGTCAGTTTGTCTTCCTCCCGGCTGGTTATGGTATTCTCCGTTGAAGGCTTCTGCCTCTTTGGGATTTAATTCCAGCTCTTTTTTCAGATCTTCGGTTGCTCCGTCCTTGTCGCCGTTCAGCAGTTTGGCCCGCCCACGCTCGTGGTATGCTTTGGTGAAGTTCGGATTCATTTCGATGGCTTCGTCAAAGAGGGCGATGGCTTCGGCCGTTTTTTGTTGGGTCATGTACAGCTGTCCCAGGCAGAGGTAGGCTTGTTCGTTAAAGGGGTTCAGTTCCGTTACCTTTCGGAAGTCGGCTTCGGCTTCTTCCGGGTGTCCGGTGGCTTCCTGTATCTGTCCTCTGAGCACCAAGGCACTTTCGTCCTCACGATCGTTCGCTAAAATGGCGTCAATGTCTTGCATCGCTTCTTTGTATTGATGCATTTTCATCAGGGCTTCGGCGCGTAGTAGGCGGGCTTCGGTGAAGTCTTCTTTTAGGGCGATGGCTTTGGTGAGGTTGGCTATACACATCAGGCCGTTGCCTGATCCGTTGTCGGCCTTGCCCAGCAGGAAGTGGGCCATGGCGTTTCCTTCCTCGATGGCTATGGCTTTGCGGGCGGCTTCGGCCATGGCCGGATAGTCTTCCAGGACGAAGCAGACGTTGGCCAGGTGCAGAAAGGTAGAAAGGTGGTCGGGTTCCAGCCGGGTCATGCGCTCCAATAGGGGACGTGCCTCTTCGGGACGGTTGGTTTGTATGTAGGCCTGCACCAGATAGCCCATCGTCTCAAAGTCCTCTTGCAGGGCCAGGGCTTCGGTAAAGCATTTGATGGCGTAGTCGGTCCGTCCCATGCGTTGGGCGCGCATGCCGTCGTATTTGAATATGTCGAAATTCTTTTGCTTGTTTTTTTGTTGTTCTTCTTCGGGACTGGCGGGCCGCGCGGAGAAGAATGATTTGAAAAATCCCATAATTGTATGCTTCTTTTTGATAATGGGGCAAAAATAATGATTATTTCCGAATTAGCAACATCCCGTCTTGGGTAATTATGCGGTTGTCGTTGGCCAATTGGTGCAACATTTTGTTTAACTGGTCTTTATCCGCATTCAGCTTGTCACATAATTCGGCGGGGGTAAGCGGATTGCCGGCTAAGGCTTGGCAGATTTCTTCAGGTTGCAGGCGGGGGGTGTCCTGTTCTTGGTGCGCATGCCGGATACAGGCGTCGCATTGGCCGCAGTCATGTTCGTTCTTTTCACCGAAATAGCGCAATAGTATGCGGCTGCGGCAGATCTTGTCCTCTTCCACATAATCCACCATGGCCTGTATGCGTCGTTCATAGCGGGCTTTCCGTTCTTCGTAAATGGCTGGGCTGATGCGTATTTGGGCGGTGTCCATCCGTTCGCGCGTATAGATGATGTACGAGGTCTTTTTACGGGGGATGTAGCTGACTATGTGTGATTTGTCGAGTCGGATCAACATTTCGTATATTTGCTGGCGGGTAAGCCCCGTACGTATGGCAAGGGAGTCTTCGTTGATGAATGCATAATCTGTGAAGAGTCCTGTGTACGAGCGTAATGCGGTTTGTATAAGCCTGTCGGTAGGCTCGCCTAAATTCCGTAGTTTGTAGAGTTCTTCCCGTCCGATGGTGAAGGACAGGCGTGAGGCGTTGTCCTGTTCGTCGGTGTATTCGATATAGCCGGCTTGGGTCAGGATTTTCAGTGCGCTGTCCACAGGCACGGGAAAGTGCTTGAACTTGCGGCAGAAGTCTTCGATGTCGAACTCGCGTACGCATCCTTGCCCGTCGCCCATGGCCATTTGGTAATAATACTGCAGGTGCTCGTACACATCTAATATATAGTCTTTCTCCGGAAACGTGTCGGGGATGCGCCTATGGAGCGTGGCCTTGTCTGACTTGGCGTAGAGTATGATGGCATAGGCTTTCTGTCCGTCGCGTCCGGCGCGTCCGGCTTCTTGGAAATAGGCTTCGGGCGAGTCGGGGAGGTCGAGGTGTATTACCAGGCGTACGTCGGGTTTGTCGATGCCCATGCCGAATGCGTTGGTGGCCACCATGACACGTCTTTCTCCCTTTTGCCACCGGTGTTGGCGTACGTCTTTAGTGGCATCGTCCAAGCCTGCGTGGTAGAAGTCTGCGGTGATGCCTTCCCTTATCAGGTATTCGGTCACTTCCTTTGTACGCCGGCGGTTGCGCACGTAGATGATGGCGCTGCCGGGCATCCGGTGGAGGAGGTGCAGAAGTTCTTTGGGCTTGTTGTCCGTGCGGCGCACTACGTAAGCTAAGTTCGGGCGTTCGAAACTCATACGGAATACATTCTCTTCCTTGAACTCCAGCCGTTTCTGGATGTCTTTTGTCACTTCCGGGGTGGCGGTGGCCGTCAAGGCTAGGACGGGGACGCCTGGAAGCATGTGGCGCACTTCGGCTATCTTCAGGTAGGCGGGGCGGAAGTCATATCCCCATTGTGAGATGCAATGGCTTTCGTCCACGGTTATCATGCTGATTTTCATCTTGGCCAGCTTGATGCGGAAAATGTCGGTGGCCAGACGCTCGGGGGAAATGTAGAGAAACTTGTAGTTCCCGAAGATGGCGTTTTCCAGTGTGGTGAGTATGTCTTGCTTCGACATGCCTGAGTGGATGGCCAATGCCCGTATGCCTTTCTGCCTTAGGTTCTGCACTTGGTCTTTCATCAGGGCGATGAGTGGTGTGATGACCAGGCATAAGCCGTCTTGCGCTAAGGCGGGCACTTGGAACGTGACGGACTTCCCGCCACCCGTAGGCATCAGCCCTAGGGTGTCACGCCCTTGGCCGATGCTTCGGATGATGTCTTCCTGTATGCCCCGGAAGGAGTCGTAACCCCAATATTGCTTCAGTATGGATGCGTAGTCGGGCACGTTCTTCAGCAGGGTTTGATGTCTTCTATCTGGAGCTGGACTTCGCCATGCTTGTGGGTGTTCTCCTCGATGGTGTAGCAGATGTCGAAGGCGCGTTTTGTCTTGATGTAACGCGCTTGCGAGCTTTGGCCGAAGGCGATGCCGTTCATCACTTTGCTTGACTTGTTGTCCACCAGCTCCAGCTTGATGTGTTCTTGCTCGCGTCCTACGACTTTGCTTGTGCCGTAATCGTATACGTGGTGTGTGCAGAAGACGGGCTTCTCGTTCTTGGGGCCGAAGGGGTTGAATTTCTTCAGGTCGTTGAAGAACTTGGGGGTGATGTCCTTGAAGTCAATCTCCGCGTCGATGCCGATGACGGCGCATGTCTGTTCGGGCAGGATGTGCCGGGCTACAAATTCTTCGAAGCGCTTGGCGAAGGCGGGCACGTTCTCCACTTTCATGGAAAGGCCGGCCGCGTATGTGTGCCCTCCGAAGTTCTCCAGCAGGTCACGGCAGTATTCAATGGCTTTGTAGACGTCAAAGCCCGAGACGGAGCGTGCCGAACCTGTGGCCATGTCGTTGGTGCGTGTCAGCACCACGGCCGGGCGGTAATAGATTTCCGTCAGACGCGAGGCCACGATGCCGATGACTCCCCGGTGCCAGGACTCGTTGTACAGCACGATGGAGCGTCGGTCCGCCAGTCCTTCCAAGCCTTCTACAATGTGGTTGGCCTCTTCGGTCATGCTTTTGTCCAGGTCCTTGCGCGTTTCATTGTATTGGTTTATCTGTCCGGCTTTTTCCAACGCCGAGGTGAAATCTTTCTCGGTAAGCAGGTCCACGGCTTCCTTCCCGTTCTGGATGCGTCCCGAGGCGTTGATGCGCGGGCCGATTTTGAATACGATGTCACCGATGCTGATTTCTTTGTCGGTCAGTCCGCACACGTCAATGATGGCTTTCAGGCCCACGCTGGGGTTGGAGTTGATTTGCTTCAGTCCGTGGTAGGCCAGAATGCGGTTTTCGCCCATGATGGGGACAATGTCCGACGCGATGCTGACGGCCACCAGGTCCAGCAGGGGGATGAGGTGGTGGAATTCAATGCCGTTGCTCATGGCAAAGGCTTGCATGAACTTAAAGCCTACTCCGCAGCCCGACAGGTGGGCGTAGGGATAGGTGTTGTCCGGCCGTTTGGCGTTCAGGATGGCCACGGCCGGCGGCATCACCTCGTCGGGCACATGATGGTCGCAGATGATGAAGTCAATGCCCCGTTCTTTGGCATAGGCCACTTCTTCCACGGCCTTGATGCCACAATCCAGTACGATAACCAGGTTTACTCCCGTCTCTACGGCATAGTCCACCCCTTTGAAAGACACCCCGTAACCTTCGTTGTAACGGTCGGGGATGTAATAGTCGATGTTCGAATAGAACTGTTGAATAAACTTGTAGACCAGCGACACTGCCGTGGTGCCGTCTACGTCATAGTCTCCGTATATCAGAATACGCTCTTTCTTTCCCATAGCCCGGTTCAAGCGCGCCACCGCCACGTCCATATCCTTCATAAGGAACGGGTCGTGCAGGTCGGGCAGTTGCGGATGGAAGAACTTCCGGGCGGAGGCCACGGTCGTAATTCCGCGCTCGATAAGTAATTGGCTCAGTATCGGGCTGATGCCCAATCCTTTTGCCAGCTTTCGGCTTGCTTCTTCCTGTTCGGGTGTAATGGGTCGATAATTCCATTTGTGAGTCATTTTATATATTGTTTTTTCTTTTTTTCAAGTCACGCGATGGGAGGCATGCCGGGGGCATATCCCTCCAACAAACCGTAAAGGTAGCAAAAAGTATTGGAAATCCGGCAAAATGAATATGAAATCTTTCTTAATGTCCGGATTTTGCCTGCGCGGAGTCCCGCCGCTTCTTCCGCAGTGGTGACAGTTGGTGACAGGTGACAGTAGGTTTTTGCATGAGAAGCGTTTCTTTTCCGGAGATGCCCTGTAACATAATTTCAATGGCGGTTTATATGTATAATATATCTATCAATATTGTGTATAATTATCTATTGATATTAGAATATATTTATTCGGTTTATAATATTGATATAACATATATATATTATTATTATATAAATCATCAATTCCATTAAAATGGATTTTCTTCATCCGTCCTGTCTCCTCTTGGAAGGCGGATGGGGGGGTAAGATGCGGATTTCTACTGTCACTGTCACTTACTGTCACCGCTCCCCCCCGTCGGGAGGTGTCGTTTTTGCCGGCGCATTCCCCGGAAGGGCCGTTTCCGGGCTTGAAAAGTTTGGAGGAGGCGGGCGCTTTGCGAAGCTTTTGCCTGTCCGTCCTTTGGGGGGGGCCGTGGGAAGGCGCTTGTTGATGGCGCATTTTGCCGCGCTCTTCTTTTGTGTTTTTAAGGGAATGTGTATCTTTGCGGACATGTCAAACAATGGAAAGATAAACGATATGAAGAAACTGTTTTTAACCGCCCTCCTGGCTTCGTCCCTCCTTGCGGCCCGCGCCGATGAGGGCATGTGGATGCTGACCGACCTCAAGCAGCAGAACGAAGTCGCCATGCGGGAATTGGGACTGCTTATTCCCATAGAGGAAATATACAACCCCGAAGGCATTGCGCTGAAAGACGCCGTGGTCCACTTTGGGGGAGGCTGTACGGGCGAGGTGATTTCGGCCGAAGGCTTGGTGCTGACCAACCACCATTGCGGCTATGGCTCAATCCAACAGCACAGCAGCGTGGAACACGATTACCTGACTGACGGCTTCTGGGCCATGAGCCGGCGGGAGGAACTGCCTTGCAAGGGGCTTTCCGTCACTTTCATTGACCGTATCATGGACGTGACGCCCTACGTGCTGGCGCAGCTGGAGAAGGACCCGGACCCTCAGGGGACGAACTATTTGTCTCCTAAGTACTTGAAGACTGTGGCCGAGCGTTTTGCCCTTTCGGAGGGCATAGTCCTTACGGCCGGATATTCGCTGGAACTGAAAGCGTTTTACGGAGGCAACAAATACTATGCGTTTTTAAAGAAAACCTATAGTGACATCCGCCTGGTGGGTGCTCCCCCTTCGAGCATAGGCAAGTTCGGGGCCGATACTGACAACTGGATGTGGCCCCGGCATACGGGTGACTTTTCCTTGTTCCGCATTTACGCCGCTCCCGATGGGGAACCCGCCGCATATTCGGCCACAAACATGCCTCTGCGTGTGAAACGCCATCTCAACATCAGCCTGCAAGGCTATAAGGAAGGCGACTTCGCGTTCGTCATGGGATTTCCGGGGCGTAACTGGCGCTACATGACTTCCGATGAGGTGGAGGAGCGTATGCAGACCACCAACTTCATGCGGCAGCATGTGCGGGGCGCCCGACAGCGGGTGCTGATGGAACAAATGCTGAAAAACGACGCCGTGCGCATACACTACGCCAGCAAATACGCCTCCAGCGCCAATTATTGGAAAAACGCGATAGGCATGAACGAGGGGCTGGTGCGTCTCCATGTGCTGGACACTAAGCGCATGCAACAGGAAGCCTTGTTGCAATACGGGCGCGAAACGGGCGACACGGCGTTCCAGGCCGCTTTCGACCGCATCCGTGCCATTGTGGAGAAACGCCGTCCTGTCCTCTACCATCAGCAGGCCATCCAGGAAGCGTTGGTTACGGCGCTGGACTTTATGCGCATACCCAACACCGCCTCCTTGGTCACAGCCCTCAAGAGCAAGGACAAGGAACGCGTCCGTGCCGCGGCCGACAGCCTGAAGCGGGTTGCCGGGAAGTATTTCGCTTCCGTCCCTTATCCCGAGGTGGAGAAACTTGTCGGCAAGGAAATGCTGCGTACGTATGCCCGTTACATCCCGAAGGAACAGCGCATCGGCATCTTTAAGGTGATAGACAGGCGTTTCAAAGGCGATACGGACGCCTTTATTGACGCTTGCTTTAAATATTCCATCTTCGGCAGTCGGGAGAATTTTGACAAGTTCATCAGAAAGCCCAGTCTCCACAAGATAAGCGGCGACTGGATGGTCCTCTTTAAATATTCCATTACCGACGGCCTGTTACGGACAGCTGTCGCCACACTGGATGTGAACCGTAACTACAACAATGCCCACAAAACCTGGGTGAAAGGCATGACGGACCTCCGCAAAGCCGGCGGGCAGCCTGTCTATCCCGATGCCAACTCCACCTTGCGCCTTACGTACGGAAAGGTGGCTTCCTACAGTCCTGCGGATGGCGTGGTGAACGAATGCTTTACGACGTTGGACGGCGTCATGCAGAAGGAAGACCCGGACAACTGGGAATTTGTGGTGCCGGATAAGCTGAAACAACTTTGGCGTGATAAGGACTACGGACGTTACGCCATGGAGGACGGACGCATGCCGGTGTGCTTCATTGTAGACACGGACAACACGGGAGGCAACTCCGGAAGCCCTGTGTTCAATGCCCGCGGCGAACTTATCGGTACGGCATTCGACCGTAATTACGAGGGCCTGACCGGTGACATAGCTTTTCGTCCCTCTTCCCAGCGTGCCGCTTGTGTGGACATCCGCTACACCTTATTCATAATAGAAAAATATGCCGGAGCCTCGCACATCATTGACGAGTTGGATATTGTAGAATAAAACTATAAACATACGGAGCGATCATGAAAAAATATCTCTTCATACTGCTTTTCGCAATCGGCGGCCTGTTTGCCCGGGCGCAAGAAGTCATCGTGATGGATAAGGCCATGTTCATTGAAAAAGTGTTCGACTATACGGATGACAAGGCCACCGGATGGACATACAAAGGCGACCGTCCCGCCATCATTGACCTCTATGCCGACTGGTGTGGCCCTTGCCGGCGTGTAGCCCCCGTCATGAAGGAACTGGCCAGGGAATACGCCGGAAAAATCTATATCTACAAAGTGAATGTGGATAAGGAAAAGGAACTGGCCGCCTTGTTCAACGCCACGAGCATCCCGCTCTTCGTGCTTGTCCCGACGGACGGGATGCCTCGGCTTTTCAGCGGCGCCGCGGACAAAGCCACCTATATAAAGGCTATTGACGAATTCCTTTTGAAGGGGGAATAATTCCCCCTTCATTTGGGAGGCGTGAGGAGCGTGGAAGATGTGCCTTCTGTCAGCTGGGCTAAATAACAAATTTTATGAAAAGAAAGCTCAAAATGTTACGGATTTCAACTATTATCCCTAATTTTGCGTCCGAATGATAATTTCTTAATTAGATAAAATATACTATGGTAAAGATTACAAAAGAAGCCGCCTTGCTCTACCACTCCATGGGCAAGCCGGGAAAAATCGAGGTGGTGCCCACCAAACCCTACACGACACAGACCGACCTCTCATTAGCCTATTCGCCCGGCGTGGCCGAGCCTTGCCTTGAAATTGAGAAAAATCCTCAAGATGCTTACAAGTACACAGCAAAAGGAAATCTGGTGGCCGTTATCTCGAATGGAACCGCCGTGCTGGGCTTGGGTGACATTGGCGCCATGGCCGGCAAACCGGTGATGGAAGGCAAAGGACTGTTGTTTAAAATATACTCAGGCATTGACGTGTTCGACATAGAAGTGAACGAGAAAGACCCGGACAAGTTCGTGGAGGCGGTCAAGGCCATTGCCCCTACTTTTGGCGGCATCAACCTGGAGGATATCAAGGCGCCCGAGTGTTTCGAAATAGAACGCCGGCTGAAGGAAGAGCTTGACATTCCTGTGATGCACGACGACCAGCATGGAACGGCCATCATTTCCTCGGCAGGCCTGTTGAATGCGCTCGAAGTGGCAGGCAAGCGCATTGAGGATGTGCGCATCGTGGTCAACGGCGCGGGAGCCTCGGCCGTGTCATGTACGAAGCTTTACATCTCGCTGGGCGCACGGTTGGAAAATATCGTCATGCTGGATAGTAAGGGCGTTATCCGCAAGGACCGTGCGGGGCTGAACGAACAGAAGCGTTACTTCGCTACCGACCGTGACATCCATACACTGGAGGAAGCCATTCAAGGCGCCGATGTGTTCCTCGGCCTCTCCAAAGGAAACGTGCTGTCGCAAGACATGGTGCGTAGTATGGCGCCCAATCCTATTGTCTTTGCTTTGGCTAACCCGACTCCGGAAATCTCTTACGAGGATGCCACTGCCGCTCGTCCGGATGTGCTGATGGCCACTGGCCGTTCGGACTATCCGAACCAGATTAATAATGTGATAGGTTTCCCCTATATCTTCCGCGGTGCGTTGGACACTCACGCCACTGCCATTAACGAAGAGATGAAGATAGCGGCCGTGCGCGCTATAGCGGGCCTGGCAAAGCAGCCCGTTCCCGATGTGGTGAACAATGCTTATCATGTGAACGATTTGACCTTTGGCCGTGATTATTTTATCCCGAAACCGGTTGACCCGCGCCTCATTACTGAAGTGTCGTCTGCCGTGGCTCGTGCTGCCATGGAGAGCGGTGTGGCGCGTACTCCTATTGAGGACTGGGACGCTTATAAGCAACATCTGCTGGAACTGATGGGGTACGAAAGCAAGTTGACCGCTCAGCTTTATGAGATAGCCCGCAGTAATCCACAGCGTGTGGTCTTTGCGGAAGGTACCCATCCTAAGATGCTCAAGGCTGCGGCAGAAGCCAAGGCGGAAGGTATCTGCCATCCCATTTTGCTTGGTAACGACGAGCTTATCGCCAAGATGGCCAAGAAACTCAACCTGACGCTGGACGGTATCGAGGTTGTCAATTTGCGCCACCCGGATGAGGCTCCCCGTCGCGAGCGCTATGCTCGTATCCTGGCTGAAAAGCGTGCCCGCGAAGGTGTCACTTACGAGGAAGCCAACGACAAGATGTTCGAACGCAACTATTTCGGCATGATGATGGTGGAGACGGGTGAGGCTGACGCCTTCATTACAGGTCTTTACACCAAGTAGCAACACCATCAAGGTGGCCAAGGAGGTCATTGGCATACAGCCCGCTTATAAGCACTTTGCCACGATGCACATCCTCAACTCCAAGAAGGGGACTTTCTTCCTGGCCGACACGCTTATCAATCGTCATCCGGACACAAATACGCTCATCGACGTAGCCCGCTTGACGGAACATACAGTACGCTTCTTCAATCATACACCTGTGATGGCTATGCTGAGTTACAGCAATTTCGGCACCGATACGGAAGGTAGTCCGGTGAAAGTGCACGAGGCGGTGGACTATATGCAGCAGCACTATCCTGATTTGGCCATTGACGGCGAAATGCAGGTGAACTTCGCTATGAACCGTGAGATGCGTGACAAAAAGTATCCTTTCACCCGTCTCCTGGGTAAGGACGTCAACACCTTGGTGTTCCCCAACTTAAGCTCTGCCAATTCAGGATACAAACTGCTGCAGGCCATGAATACTGACGCCGAGCTTATCGGGCCGATACAGATGGGACTGAACAAGCCTATTCATTTCACTGACTTTGAAAGCAGTGTGCGCGACATCGTAAACATAACTGCTGTGGCGGTTATTGATGCGATAGTTGACAAAAAGAAAGCCGAACAATGAGAAAACCGCTTTCTAAGTCACAAATAGTATGTATCACACTCTTATGGGTGTTGTTGTGCTATTATATATTGGTATATAGTGAACGGATTGATGGCATGACCGTCATTATGCTGCTGTTATCGGCTGCTTTGGTCTTCATTCCAGTCATCCAATCCCTTAAAAAGCGGAAATGACAGTGACTTTTTTCCATTAAAAGCTGAATAAAACAACAAAATGATGTTTTATTCAGCTTTTTCTTTTAAAAATGTTTGTTTGTATCATTTTTATATATACTTTTGCAACCGCAAGTGAATAACAACAACTAAAAACAAAGATTATGAATGCAGCTAAGGTATTAGAAGATTTGAAAAGAAGGTTCCCTAACGAACCGGAGTATCATCAGGCAGTAGAGGAAGTGCTCTCTACTATTGAAGAGGAGTACAACAAGCATCCTGAATTTGATAAGGTAAACTTGATTGAACGCCTGTGTATCCCCGATCGTGTGTATCAGTTCCGTGTGACATGGGTAGACGACAAAGGCAATGTACAGACCAATATGGGCTACCGTGTGCAACATAACAATGCCATTGGTCCTTATAAAGGAGGCATCCGTTTCCATGCGTCGGTCAATTTGGGCATATTGAAATTCTTGGCCTTTGAGCAGACGTTCAAAAATTCATTGACTACACTTCCTATGGGTGGTGGCAAAGGTGGTTCGGACTTTTCTCCGCGTGGTAAGAGCAACGCCGAAGTTATGCGCTTCTGCCAGGCTTTCATGTTGGAGTTGGGTCGCCACATCGGTCCGGACATAGATGTTCCTGCCGGTGACATCGGTGTAGGCGGACGCGAAGTGGGCTACATGTTCGGCATGTACAAGAAACTGACTCGTGAGTTCTCCGGTGTATTGACAGGTAAGGGACAGGAATTTGGCGGTTCGCTGATCCGTCCTGAAGCTACCGGTTACGGCAATGTCTATTTCTTGATGGAAATGTTGAAAACAAAAGGCATGGACCTCAAAGGCAAGACCGTCCTTATCTCTGGTGCGGGTAATGTGGCTCAATATACAGCGGAGAAAGTGTTGCAATTGGGCGGAAAAGTACTCACTATGTCGGATTCTGATGGCTATGTTTACGATCCGGACGGAATTGACCGCGAGAAACTGGATTACATCATGGAATTGAAGAACCTCTACCGTGGCCGTATTCGTGAATATGCCGAGCAATATCCGGGAGTGAAATATGTAGAAGGAGCCCGTCCTTGGGGAGAAAAAGCCGATATCGCATTGCCTTCGGCCACGCAGAATGAAATCAATGGTGACGATGCGCGTAAATTGGTGGCAAACGGTGTTATTGCCGTATCCGAAGGTGCTAACATGCCTTCTACTCCCGAAGCTATCCGCGTCTTCCAGGATGCCAAGATATTGTATGCTCCAGGTAAGGCAGCCAATGCCGGTGGCGTGTCCGTATCAGGTTTGGAAATGACACAGAACTCCGAACGTTTGTCATGGAGTGCGGAAGAGGTAGACCAGAAATTGCATTACATCATGGAGAATATCCACGAAAACTGCGTGAAGTATGGTATGGAACCTGACGGTTACGTTAACTATGTGAAGGGTGCCAATGTCGCAGGTTTCATGAAGGTGGCTAAAGCCATGATGGCACAAGGGATTGTGTGATAAATAAATAAAGCCATAGTCATAAAATAATTTAGTAAGGAAGCGGGGGCGTCGAAATGCGATGCGCTCGCTTCCCGTTTTTTTGTAATTGTACATTTGGGGTGTCCTATTTATGTGCAGAAACAGGCCGAAAGCCCGGTTGTAAAAGTAACCAAGGATAACTGGTGGAGTATCGTTGGATAAACGGCAAAGTATCCAATGATGCTTGGGTGGATAACCAATGGCAGTCAGCTAAGTTTGGAAATTGGGAAATGTCCGCTATATTTCGTATATTTGTATTCCTTTTTGTTGTGCTGTGATGAATAGGTTGTATAAATATATAGGTGTTTTGTTGTGTCTGCTTTTCTTTCCTAAAGAGATGGAGGCGGACGCCCGTCTTGACCGGATTTGTTTTGAGCGGTTCGCCACTCCCGAAGGCTTGCCCAATAATGTGGTGAAGCAAGTGTATCAGGATCGGGACGGTTATATATGGATAGCTACCGCATATGGTTTGTCTCGGTATGACGGGTATGGCATCCGGACTTTGAAGTCGAATTTGTATACACCGGGACGTTTGCCGAGTAACAATGTGATTTGTGTGGCCGAGGATACCTCCCGTCAGTTGTGGATAGGTACGCACGAAGGTGCTTGTGTCATGGATAAACGTACGGGAAATGTCCGGGCGATGACGTTGGAAGGTGTCAGTAAGCAACGGACGAACAATATACTGGTAACCCATACGGGGCGGGTTTATTTGGGCAGCATACGAGGGGTGGCTTATTATGACGAAGCGGGGGACTCGCTTGTGCTGATGACCGCTCGAAACAGTAAAGGCGACATACCTGTGGGAGAGAATATACAGGCTTTGCTGGAAGATGAAAATGGAGATGTGCTGATAGGAACCTGGAATAGGGGCTTGCTGAGACTGCGTGTAGAGAACAATGAATTTATAAGTTATGGGCGGAACGATGATTTGAAATCGGTCTTGAGCCTGTTTCGTGATACGCGCGGGACGTTGTGGGTTGGCACCAACGGGGATGGTTTGTTCAAGGTCCGGTTTACTTCTGACCTGCGTGGAATGGAAGTGACGAATTTCAGACATAAGTCAGGGGTATCTGCTTCGCTTGCTTCGGATTATGTGCAGGCTGTTCATGAGGATTTGCAGACTGCTTCTCTCTGGATTGGTACACGTGGCGGATTGAGTGTTATGCCACTTGACAATGAGGGATATTTTATAAATTATAATGGTGCACACGCTGCGGAACACAGACTGCCGGTTCGTGAGATAACTTCTGTTTTGCGGGATACGAACGGCTTGATGTGGTTGGGCAGTGAAGGAACCGGAGTCTTTTATGCCGACATGCGTCTTAAAACATTTCAGACTATAGGTTCTGAGAGTCAAGTAAACATGATGCTTGTGGACGGAACCGGTGGATTGTGGACTGGGGGAAACCGAGGCGTGGGGTACATGCGGGATGCGGAAAGGCGTACATTCTTTTCTGCCCGTCGCCCACGAGATATAGTCTATAGTCATTCGACTAACGAAGTATTGTTGGCGATACAAGACGAAGGACTCATTGCGTACCAAGATGGGCACATGGTACGTCAGTATAAAAACGCAGGATGTGGTTTTATTCCGTCCAATTTGGTGTTTGCCGTTCGTGAAGACCGTAAGGGAAACTGGTGGATAGGAAGTTACAAAGGGTTAGGCGTTCGCTATCGGGACGGAAGGGAGTGCGTGTTTGGAAATACTTGGAAATCAAAAGGAATACCTACGGGCGAGATTACCAATCTTGTCATAGAAAATGATACTTCACTTTGGATGGCTACCGGCGAGGGAGAGGTTGTTCATGTGAGCGGTAATCTGGAAATGCCCGATGATTTACGCGGTAAAAGTTATAAGCTGCCGGTCAATCTTCCTTTATGCTTCTTTATCGACCGTGTCGGACGAATATGGGTTGGTACGGAGGGTGGCGGATTATGCTTGTATAATGCACGCACGGATTGTTTTGAGTCGGTGCATCATCGGTATAATTTACCCGGCGACATGGTGGGGAGTATCGAAGAAGACGGCTTTGGAAACCTTTGGTTAGGAACTAATTGTGGCTTGGCAAGATTAACCGTTACGGGGGAGAAAAAAGGACGGGTGCGTACGTTTTCTGTAGCAGATGGGTTGCCCGACAATTTCTTTAATCCACGGGCTTCCTATTCCAAAGACGGGAATTTGTATTTCGGGTGTAGCCGTGGGGTCGTTATGTTCGATCCTGCGGCGGTTGAGGAGACGGCTGTGAATTTGATGCCGCGTATTACGGACATACAGGTAGACGGCTTGTCATGGGAGCAATACGGGAAAGAAGAACGTGAACGGATGAGTCCCTATATGCCGGATTTTACTTCTACATTGCAGATTCCTGCCAATCATACAAATTTCGGTTTTCAGTTTGCTATGCTGACGTACAACCATTCACGGCAAAATCGGTATGCTTATCGGTTGAAGGGATTGGAAGAGGACTGGCATTATACGGATGCGGGGGTGCGTACGGCTCATTATACACGTATCCCGTCGGGTACATATACTTTCGAGTTGCGTGCTGCGAATGCAAATGGTGAGTGGAGCGATGTACATACATTGGACGTTGTGGTGGAACCGCCTTTCTGGGCTACGGGATGGGCATACCTTATTTATATTATAGGTGCGCTTGTCACTTCCGGTTTTATTTTGGATGGACTCCGTCGGTTGGCTTTGTTTTTGTCTTTGCCGGAATTGTATAAGCGGATGCTGAAGCAGCTGGGCAGGAAAAGGAATGAAAAGCATACGGCCATTGAAATCGTGGCTCCGGAATATACGGATGCGGATGAAGTGTTTTTACAGAGAGCTGTAGATTGCGTCAACAATCATTTGGATGATTCCGATTTCGGCATTCCCTGCTTGGTAGAAGAACTCGGTACAAGTCGCACTACACTCCATACCCGACTAAAGGCCTTGACCGGGCTGAATGCTACCGGCTTTGTCCGGAGTGTCCGTCTGAAGGCTGCCCGTCGGTTGATTGAAGAGAATCCCGCTATCCGTATTTCTGACCTGGCCTATAGAGTGGGCTTTAATGATCCGAAATATTTCTCGAACTGTTTTAAAAAAGAGTTTGGTGTATATCCATCAGAGGCGAAGAATTTTGCTTCAAGAGAGGTGGAATTATGTTCGGAAAAGGAGGGTGGAACATAATTCCACCTGTCCGGAAGATGCTTTCCCTCCTTTCAGCCTGCGTTCTTATAGTTTTGTCAGCGTTAAACTTATTGTCTGACTTAAAACTATTTAATAATGGAAAACAGGTTGAAAAAGAATTTCCGACTATTATGTATGGTCATGGCATGCACATCATTTCCCATGTGGCAGTCGCATGCACATCCTGAGTTTACCTTATTGCAGGTGGTTCAACAAATGAATGCCGTGCGAGGTACAGTGAAAGACACATATGGCGAACCCATCATCGGCGCCAGCATTGTTGCGAAAGGTAGCGGTAACGGATGCATCACGGACATTGATGGCAATTTCGTGCTGTCCAATGTGCCCGAAGGTACCGTTCTGCAAATCAGTTTTATCGGTTACCAAAACAACAATTTGTATAATCCACAAATCAGAGGCCGGGCTGCCCAAGTTATTGGTGAGAAACTGTTCCGTCCTATTCCTCAAGCAGCTATTGACGCAAATGAACTGCTTACAGCGGAAGACCAGAATCCGGGATATTGATGAGTATATGATTTTTTTATTAAATTTGTACGCAAGTCTATCCTTTAAAACTGGTGAAATGATAAATGGATTAATTACATTAATACACGGAATGATTATTTTATATTGTACATAATATGATGGATATACGTTGTTTATTTCTTCTTCTCGCGTTAGTTGGCTTCCGTGCAGTGCAGGCAGGTGAATTTGTGTGGTACAACGGTAGAGATGCTGTGAACTATCATCTTCAGCAACGGAATGTATCGCCAGTGGTGCATGTTGCTCTTGAAATGTTTGCCGATGACTTGGCGCAAGTTACTGGTTTGCGTCCGCAAGCGGTTCCCGCTGAACAGTCCGCTATCCGGATAGTCCAATTGGATAAGGCTAATAAAAGTTTGAAACGTGAATTGGAGCGGGCGGGTGTTCCTGTTGCGGAGCTGAGTACAAAGCGTGACGGCTTTTGTCTGATGGTAGGAAACAATGGTGGCCGCTGCCAGCTGTATGCGGTGGGGAGCGATGGACGTGGAACGGCATACGCTGTTTTGGAAATGTCTCGTTTGGCTGGCGTCTCTCCTTGGGTATGGTGGAGCGATGTCGTACCGGAGCGGAAAAAACGTTTGACGCTTGATGATAATTACTGTACGTTACAGAGTCCCTCGGTGGAATACCGTGGTATTTTTCTTAATGATGAGGACTGGAGCCTGCAACCTTGGAGTTGGAAGACTTTTGAACCCAATCCCATCAAAGGCCGCATAGGATCCCGGACGTATAAAGAAATCTTTAAGCTGTTGCTCCGCTTGCGTGCGAATATGATTTGGCCAGGTATGCATGGCATCACAACACCTTTCTACTTTGTACCTGGTGCTAAGGAAGTGGCGGACTCATGTGGAATAGTCATCGGAACATCACACTGCGAACCGTTGATGCGCAACAATGTAGGCGAATGGGATGTGGAGCGGAGAGGCGATTACAACTACATGACAAACCGGGACTCCGTGCAAGCCTATTGGGTGGAACGTCTGAGAGAGGCCGCTCCGTATGAAAACATTTATACTATTGGTATGCGGGGCATACACGACGGCTCCATGGAAGGCGTGAAGACTTTGGAAGAGAAGACCCGGGCTTTGCAACAGGTCATTGACGACCAACGCCGTCTGCTTGCCAAGTATGTGGACAAGGATGTGAAAAGTATTCCTCAAAGTTTTGTTCCCTATAAGGAAGTATTGGAGATTATGGAGAATGGATTGCAAGTACCGGATGACGTGACATTGATGTGGTGTGACGACAATTACGGCTACATGACACGCTTGAGCGACTCCATCCAGCAACAACGTAGTGGTGGGGCAGGTGTATATTATCACTTGAGTTACTGGGGACGTCCGCACGATTACATGTGGCTATGTACTACGCAACCTGGACTGATTTACAACGAGATGAAGCAGACTTACGACCATTATGCGCGTCGGATTTGGATTGTCAACGTGCACGACTTAAAAACTGCCGCATACGATTTAGAACTGTTTCTTGACTTGGCTTGGAACATAGACTGCGTGACACCTTCTACGATAAACGCTCACTTGGAACGTTGGCTTTGCAGGGAATTCGGAGAGAAGGCAGGCAAGAAACTGCTGCCTGCCATGCTGGAGTACTATAGACTGTGCACAATTCGCAAGTCCGAGTTCATGGGGTGGACACAGGTAGAATTGGATAAGAAACGTTATCCGCGCGGACGTTCGCAGGTCATTGATACTGAGTTCAGCCTAACAGCTTTTGGAGGTGAATTGGACCTCTATCTGGAAGATTTTGAGGCTGTTAAGCAAACGGTGGAAGCCGTGGAACCGTTTATTGAGCCTCGTCTGCGTGATGCTTTCTATTCGCACGTCAAATATCAGGTATTAGCGGCATCGGCCATGAGTGTCAAAATGCTGGAAGCCCAGCGAGCGCGCTCGTACGCTATGGGACAATGCGATGAAACGCTTTGGAAACGTGATGAAGCGATGCTTCGGGCCTGTGCTAACAGTTGGAAGGCATATCAAGAGATACGTACATTGACAGATTACTACAATAACTGCATGGCTGGCGGGCGTTGGCGTCACTCCATGTGTTACAACCCGCGCGATTTGTATGTGTTCTTCCCGCCAACGTTGCCAATAGGGCTGACGGAGAGAGAAATAGAACAATATGCAGACAAAACATCCCGCCCATTAGGTGAACATCTGATTAAGACAGACCGATGTCTGGCTAAGAATGCCTGTGACTATGCAAAAGCTACGCAGGGAGCCACTGTCATACAGTCGTTGGGTCACAGCATGAATGCTGTAGCATTACCCAAAGGTGGGGTACTGACCTATGAGTTTGATTGCTCTTGGGAGGGAGAAACTGTCTTGCGCACAGCCGTTATTCCTACACAACCGAATGACAAGGGCGATATCCGTTTCAGTGTGAGTATAGATGGTGAAACGCCTCGTGTAGTTTCGTTCCGTGAGATTGGTCGCACGGATGTATGGAAAAAGAACGTGTTGCGTGGCCAAGCTGTGAAGGAAACGTTCCATATGCTGGGAGCCGGACGTCACACGCTGACCATTACGGCACTTGATGCACATGTCGTGGTAGACCAATGGATGCTGGATTTCAATCCGAAGCGTAATTTCTATGTATTTCCGGTAGAGAGATGACAATTTATCAGGCTGTGTGTCGCTGAATTTTTCAGATGCGGATGAGAAATGAGTTTACATACATAAATTCATGTATTTATTTGTATAATTAAGTTATGAAACATTACGTTTGTTTATTATTAGTCAGTTTGTGCCTTTGCTGTGCGAAGGCGCAACAGACCGAAGTGCGTTACTTGTCGGGTACTGATGCGGAGAACACAGAGACGTGGGACTTCTGGTGTTCGGCAGGCATGAACTCCGGCAAGTGGAGCAAAATCGAAGTTCCCTCATGTTGGGAGCAGCAAGGTTTTGGTGGCTACACTTATGGCCGTTACTACATTTATAAAGAACGTGACAATTATAAACCTTATGATGCCTATCGTGAGCATGATTTCCATGATGAGTATGGTGTCTATCGTCATAATTTCAGCGTTCCGCAGGAGTGGCGTGATAAAAAGGTTTGCATTGTCTTTGAAGGTGTGATGACCGATGCGGAGGTGAAGGTGAACGGTTTTCTGGCGGGTCCTGTGCATCAAGGGGCTTTTTACCGTTTCTCGTACGACATTACGGATCGATTGAAGTACGGTGAGGAGAACATGTTGGAAGTAATCGTGCATAAGCAGTCGGCTGATGCGTCGGTTAATGCCGCAGAACGACGGGCGGACTGGTGGCTTTTCGGTGGTATCTACCGTCCGGTGTATCTTGAGGCTAAACCGCGGACGCATATCGAATATTTTGCTGTGGATGCACGAATGGACGGTACGTTATGTACGGATGTCTGTCTGGTGGGAATGAAAAAGGATTTGCGTCTGGAAATGATATTGACACCTGTAGGCTCACAAATGCCGTTGGGGAAACAGACGTTTGAGTTGTCGAAGGAAGAAAAACAGTCTTTTACGACTCGCTGGAGGGGTATTAAAACATGGGATCCGGAACATCCCAATCTTTATTGTTTGACTCTTCGCCTGTTGGATAAGGACGGAGGAACGTTGCACGAGACATCCGACCGCATTGGTTTCCGCACTGTGGATTTCCGTCCGGAGGATGGTATCTATCTCAATGGGACAAAACTCTTGGTGAAAGGTATAAATCGTCATTGTTTTGATTCGGAAACGGGACGTACACTGACTCCTGCTCTTGACTTAAAGGATGCATTGCTCATTAAACGGATGAACATGAACGCCGTTCGTTCCCATTATCCGCCTGACAAACGTTTCTTGCATTTGTGTGACTCGTTGGGACTGTTGTATGTATACGAACTTTGCGGTTGGCAGAACGGCTATAGTGACGCAGTGGCAGCTCGTTTGTTGCCGGAGATGATAACCCGTGATGTGAACCATCCTTGCATCTTTCTTTGGGGCAACGGTAATGAAGGAGGGTGGAATACTAGCGTGGACCGTCGTTTTGTCGATTATGATCCACAGTGTCGCCATGTCATTCATCCGTGGGCGGATTTTGACGGATTGGACACACGTCATTACCCTACTGGAGTGGATAATGTATATCGTATGCAGCAGGGCCGAAAGGTGTTTATGATGACTGAATTTCTGCATGGACTTTACGATCGCGGACTAGGTGCCGGGCTGGAAGGCTTATGGAAAAAATATTGTGCAAACCCTCTTTTTGCCGGAGGATTTCTGTGGGCTTATGTGGACGAAGCGTTACACCGTACGGATACCGGTAAATTGGATACTTACGGTCCGAATGCACCTGATGGCATTGTCAGTGCCGATCGTCAGCCTGAAGGTAGTTTCTATACGGTACGTGACGTGTGGTCGCCCATACAGGTGGAACCTTTGCGGGTGACAGGGTCTTTCGATGGCCGTTTCCGTGTAACAAACGCCTTCCTGTTCAGTAATCTGAATGAAAGTCGTATGAAGTGGCGTGTGTGTCGTTTGCCATTTCTGTCAGAATCGTCGGTCCTTATGGCTGAAGGCGATGTCGTGTTACCAGATTTGGAACCGGGCGAGACAGGTACGGCACGCTTTGACCTTCCTTCAGCATTCCGTGAGGGAGATGTGCTGGAGTTGGAAGCCTACGGTGCAATGGGTGATACACTTTGTACATGGACGTTTCCCATTCGTACACCTCTGGAATATTATGCCGCGACCAATCGTCCGGTCATTCAACCGGCTACCTATCGATTGTCCGAAGATAGCGTGACGCTGAAAGCGGGGGACGTATGGGCTACGTTCGGTCGTGAAGACGGTATGTTGCGTACATTCTCGTGGAACGGACGTGCAATTCCTCTTTCCGGCGGACCGCTTCCGGTAGGTATGAAAGCGAAAGTGCAGTCTTCGGCAGTCCGTATGCAGGGAGATACGGCTGTTTATGCAGTGAAATACAGTGGAGGAGTAGATTCCATCGTATGGCGTATGACACCTTCCGGCTGGTTGGGTATGGATGCGGTGGTGATGAACCGGCGTGGTGATTTTTATGACAAGCACGTATACAATCTAGGTTTTACTTTCTTGTATCCCGAAGCGGAGGTAAAGGGTATGCGCTGGTTAGGGAAAGGACCTTATCGGGTATGGAAAAATCGTATGCAGGGTACTCGCTTGGGCATCTGGCAGAAAACGTACAACAACACTGTTACGGGTGAGTACTACATGCCTGTGGTCTACCCGGAGTTCAAAGGCTATCATGGTGACCTGTACTGGGTCACGTTGTTGTCAGACCGTACGCCTCTGATCGTTTGTACTGAGACTGAGGGGCTTTACCTGCGTGTGTTCACTCCGGAAGAGCCTCACGACCGGGAGGATCGAGGACTTTCGGTAAAGCAATATCCGTCTGGTGACCTTTCATTCCTACTGGAAATTCCGGCTGTCAATTCGCAAGGCATGAATGGAGAGCCGTCTTCCGTGAAGGTAAATAAGGGAGATGAAGGTTGTCGTGTGAAGTTATGGTTCGGTGGTGGCGAATGAATGATAATTTGCGTATCTTTGTCATCTCATTTTTAAAGAACGACTCTGATTATGGCTGATAATTATCTGGAACGTAGGCGCGAGGATTATGAGGCTCGCAAGGCGGCGTGGTTGAAGAATAAGAAACGTGTGCGCTCATCGGTTGCCGGAAGCGCGGATACTATGAATGGAGAAGGAATGTTGCATTCCTTCTCCGCTTCCGTTGAAAACATTATGCTACCGGATAAGTTTACCAATCCATTTGATTATGAGCCTCATCCTCTCTGCCTCTTGGCGGCGGAAGAAGTACGGCGTTATCTGTCGGAACAGGTGGAGTGGAAGGAAGAGTTGGATAAGGGAAAGATGTTTGGTGTACTGGTGGTGCGTACATGTGAGGGACGGTTAGGATTTCTCGCCGCATTTTCCGGCTTGTTGAACGGCACTAACCGCTTGCCTTACTTCGTGCCGCCCGTTTACGACTTGTTGCAGCCGAGATGCTTTTTCAAGTCGGAGGAAAAAAACATTTCCGAAATTAACGCCCGCATCCGGATACTGGAGGAGGATGAGAATTACCTTCAAGCTCAAACCGAAGTACAGGCTTTACAACAAGAGAGCAAAGACGTACTGGCCCGTATGCATGAAGAAATGAAGGTGGCTAAGGCGCACAGGCAAGCCTTGCGTCAGGCTGGGGGACTTACCTCCGACGAAAAAGCCGCTTTGGTACGTGAAAGTCAATTCCAAAAGGCGGAATACAAACGTACCGAGAAACGATGGATGACACGACTGGCCGATGTCTACAATGTTCAACTGCGCTATATGGAAGAAATCGGTCGGCTGAAAACTGAGCGTAAACGTCGTTCTGCAGCTTTACAGATGCGTCTCTTCTGGCATTACCGCATGCTGAACGCGCGGGGGGAAAGAAAAGATCTTTGCGAGATTTTTGCCGGTACACCTCAGCATACTCCACCTGCTGGAGCGGGCGAGTGTGCTGCCCCAAAGCTGCTGCAGCAAGCCTATTTGCATAAATGGAAGCCCCTTTGTATGGCTGAATTCTGGTGTGGTCAGTCGCCTAAAAATGAAATTAGACATGATGGCCATTATTATCCTGCCTGCCGAAGCAAATGCGTCCCAATTTTAGGTTACATGCTTCAAGGTTTAGAGGTGGAAGAGGCTCATTCCGAAATGCGTTCGCGCCAGGCTTCGCGACGGGAGTTACCTGTAGTTTATGAAGATATGTGGTTGATTGTGGTGGATAAACCTGCAGGCATGCTCTCTGTTCCCGGACGGGAACAGAACATTGACTCCGTACAAAGCCGCATGCGGGAATGTCTGTCTCACGTGGATGGCCCGTTGGTGGTGCATCGGTTGGACATGGATACGTCCGGATTGATGCTGATAGCTAAATCAAAAGAAGTCCACAAGAAACTACAGGCCATGTTTGAAACACGTGCTGTAGGAAAGCGCTACATTGCCTTACTGGATGGTACTGTGACTACTGACTGTGGTGAAATCAGACTGCCACTTGCGTCCGCGCCACATGACCGACCGCGACAGGAAGTGGACTACATGCGGGGCAAGGAAGCTGTGACACGTTACGAAGTGTTGCAACGTATGGATGGTGTAACCCGTATTGCTTTTCAACCGCTGACGGGACGCACACATCAGTTGCGTGTACATGCCGCACATCCCGATGGATTGAGCTGTCCTATCGTGGGTGACCGGCTTTATGGAAAGAAAAAAGCCGATCGGCTCTACTTGCATGCCGAGCGGCTGGAACTGGTGCATCCAGTTACGGGGCGGATGCTTCAATTCTGTGCTCCCTGCCCTTTCTGACGGGAAGGGTCAGTTGTTGAAATAATACAGGAACACGGCCACGCCTTCCAGTGCTTTTTTCCTTTCCCCCTCAATTTCAATGGCAAACTTTATTTCGGCCTTGGCTGTGCCACGCAGGTTTACTAACGACACCATGTCCGCCACCAGACGGATACGTTGTCCCGATAATACAGCCTGTCCGAAACGCATCTTCTCAATACCGTAGTTTATCATCATTTTCAAGTTGTTTACTTCGATAATTTGGTTCCACAGGTAAGGCAGCATTGACAGCGTCAGATAGCCGTGGACAATGGTGCTCTTAAAGGGACTTTCCGTTTTGGCACGTTCAGTGTCCACATGTATCCATTGGTGATCCAGCGTTGCGTCAGCAAACTGATTGATGCGTTCTTGCGGTATCTGCACATAGTCCGATACACCAATGCGTTGGCCTACCAACTTTTCAAAATCCTCGTACGAATTAACCACTACTTTTTCCATATCCTATACTTGCTAAATTAAAAAATGATAGCAAATATCGTACTTTCCCGACAAATTACAAAAAAAAATCCCATACTTAGGGCGGATTTATCTATATTTGCGCCAAATTGATAAGGAAAACGTGATATAAATCGATGAATATCCGTCCAAATCGGCTTATTCATACATATAATTACATATTATACCTCATTATAAATATGAACAAGAATTTTATTCATCCGGTATTGACTACCGCATTCACCTTGTGCGTGGGCATTTCTTTGCCTTTTCTATTCGGGAATGCCCGCTTCGATTCCCAACAAGACTCCGTACGCAACGACGTGTCGCATCTGACGGCTTCGCCTACTGTCCCTCAGGAAATTTCTTTTGCCGGGCAAACCATTCGCTTCGACCGCTACGACTACCGCGAACGTATGGATCGTGAATTGCTTTCGTTCACCTATATGCACTCCACCACAATGTTGTCTATAAAACGTGCCAACCGCTATTTCCCTATCATTGAACCGATATTAAAAGAGTGCGGTATCCCTGATGACTTTAAGTATCTGGCCGTTATCGAAAGCGGGTTGAACCATCTTGCAAAGTCACCTGCTGGGGCCGCCGGTATGTGGCAATTCATGCAAAGCACCGGACGGCAATACGGATTGGAGGTAAATCAGAACATAGATGAACGCTACCATGTGGAGAAGGCTACTCGTGCAGCCTGCCGTTATCTGCACGACTCGTATGAACGCTATGGAAACTGGCTCAGTGTGGCAGCCGCCTACAACGCCGGACAGGCGCGCATCAGTTCGCAACTACAGAAACAGATGGCAACTCATGCCGCCGACCTTTGGCTGGTGGAAGAGACCTCGCGCTACATGTTCCGACTGCTTGCCGCCAAAGCCGTCCTCAGTGACCCGCGACGTTACGGCTTCATTCTTCGGAGTGATCAACTTTATCCGTCTATCGCTTGTACTACGGATACTGTGACCTCCGGGATAGCGGACTTGGCTTCCTACGCCAAACGAAAAGGCATTACTTATGCCCAACTGAAGGATTTCAACCCTTGGCTGCGTTCCACTTTCTTGCAAAACCGTAGCGGACGCACCTACGTCTTGAAACTGCCTACTCGCGAAGGTATGTACTATGACCCTCGTGCAACAAAGCCACATGACCTGAATTGGGTGACGCGATAAGTGATATCCAAAATGAGTCGGTTCGAAAATCCGGTTGTGGATGATTATATATAACTATAACTTACGTCAGCGGCCTGACCATCATTGGTTATCTGTCCAAGTATTATTGGATACTTTGTCGTTTATCCAACGATACTTCGCCGGTTATCCTTGGATACTTTTACGACCCGGTTTCCGGACGGCTCGGAGTTTATGTTGGTATTAGCAAAGTTCTTTCCCTCCGAGAGGAGGAAAGTCCAGTTATCATTTACTTTTGGCACATTAAATTGTCATTTGATTTGTATCATAAAAACAATACGAAAGATGAGAACATTCAAAATTTTCGGAGCCTTGCTGCTGATGTTGGCGGCTCTTTGCGCAAAGGCTGCGCGCGTGGACACTGTACAAGTGCATAGTAATGCGATGGACAAAACAGTACGGGTTCTTTATATAGTGCCCGACGTGGCTTTGGGACAGGGTTCTCAATCATGTCCTGTAGTATATTTGTTGCATGGTTACAGTGACAATTACAAGGCGTGGATAAGAATCAAGCCCAATCTGCCACAGATTGCGGATGACAAAGGCATGATATTCGTTTGTCCCGATGGAGAGAACAGTTGGTACTGGGACAGCCCTCTGCATGCTGATATGCGTTACGAAACCTTTGTCTCCAATGAATTAGTAGCTTATACGGACGCTCATTATGCCACTGTACCCCGACGGGAAGGACGAGCCGTTACTGGTTATAGCATGGGGGGGCATGGCGCTTTGTGGAATGCCATACGCCATCAGGACATATTTGGAGCGGCTGGAAGTACCAGTGGGGGGGTGGACATACGTCCTTTCCCGCAGAATTGGTTGATGAAAGAGCAGCTGGGCGAATATGCCTCAAATAAGAAACGTTGGGATGAACACACTGTCATCAATCAGATCGGTATGCTGGACCAAGGTTCGTTGGCTCTTATCATTGATTGTGGTGAGGAAGACTTCTTTCTGGAGGTGAACAAAACGTTGCATCAGCGCCTTTTGGCACGGGGTATAGACCATGATTTCATTACCCGTCCTGGCGGACATAAAGCTGTCTATTGGAACAACGCTATTGATTATCAGCTCTTGTTTTTCGAAAAGTATTTCCAACGTGCGGGAGTGATTAAATAAAAAATATGGTTATTAAACTTGGAGGGAATAATGATGAATGAGAAGAAAGTGGTGGCTTTCGGAGAAGTGATGATGAGGCTCACTACAAAAGGTTTCCAACGTTTCGTGCAGGCGGACGAGTACATAGCCACTTTTGGCGGAAGCGAGGCGAATGTGGCTGTAGAGTTGGCTGGTTTGGGAATGCCCGTAGAGTTTGTCACCCGATTGCCAGATAATGCTTTGGGCCGTTCCTGCGTATCCGTTCTGAGGGGACAGGGTGTGGGTACGGATCACATTGTATATGGTGGAAATCGCATGGGACTGTATTTTATGGAACGTGGAGCTGCCATGCGTAATAGCAACGTGGTGTATGATCGTGAGGGGAGTGCTTTCGCTACGCTACGTCCGGGTATGGTGGACTGGGAACGGGTGTTTAGAGGTGCTGATTGGTTCCATTGGTCAGGTATTGCAGCGGCTTTGTCGTACGATGGGGCCGAAGTCTGCCGTGAAGCTCTGCAGGCGGCCGATCGGATGGGGTTGACTATTTCATGCGATTTGAACTATCGTAGTAAACTCTGGAATTATGGATGTACGGCTGCTGAGGTGATGATGCCTTTGGTACAGTACAGTGATGTGTTGTTTGGAGCCGAGCCGGAGTATCGGGAGATTCTGGGGGTGGAGCCGGTTGGTTTCCGGGCTGACAGTGTGCATGATGTGTCCTTTGTCGCCGACTTGCCTCGTTTTGAGGCTTTCACCCGCCGTGTGTCTTCAATGGTGCCCCGGTGTAAGCACGTATTCCTGGAGTTGCGTCACAGTCTGTCATCCAATCATAACCTGTTGGCTGCTGTCCTGCTTTCTGGTGACAGTTTTCTCCATACGGGTATCTACGACATTGCCAACGAGGTGGATCGTGTGGGGGCGGGTGATGCCTTTGTAGGTGGGATGATTTATGGATTGCGAACTTGGCCTGATGAGTCCAGTCGTGCATTACAGTTTGCCCTCGCTGCTTCAGCGTTGAAAAACACCGTGTACGGTGATTTCAATCAAGTTTCGGCGGAAGAGGTACTGGAACTTGTGCGGGGCAATATGTCCGGAAGGGTTTCAAGATAGAGTGAGAGGGCTTTATTCCACTCTTTTGCATCCATTCTCGCGGAAGAATTCGTCAATTACTGTAGCGTAGTTGCCTTGTAACATGACGTGATGGTTGCTCAAGGGGGTGCGTAGGAAATAGTCGACAGGCGAGTTTAAGCGAATGCGTGCCTGTGTGCGGCACATATTGATATAATTCGTGTTTTCTGTCAGTGTCCCTGTTGCGAGGTAGTATTCGTCTAAGGCTTCGCTCCCGCATTTCACGAGGGTAACGTCGCCTCCGGGCAGTATGCCTTGTATACCGATGCTTTGTTGTGTCTCGAAGTGGCTTCGAAGAATGAACTGTTCGGTCTGTCGGAGGCCTATGGTGCAGTGGCTCAGCACCAGTTCGTTGGTACGTGTGTTTATCATCGAAGGGTTGGCCATGAATGTTTCTTTGCCAGTTAGTGAATGTACGGCTAACATGGTGAAAATTGTCTGTAGGTCACCTTCACATCCTGCCGTAAGTCCGTCATCATTTAGCAAGGCTAAAGCCAGACAGCCGGTTATGCCGTTCGTTAATTCGGCCAAGTGTGCGCAATTCACGGTCAATGCAGTCAGCTTTTCTTCCTTAGCTATTCGCTTCAACGCGCGGTACAGGCGCATGGAACGTATTAAGTCTTCGGGTTGGCTTTCGCGGCAGGCTAAGGCTTTGGCGGCTAATGTTACGCAGTCTTCACCGACTTCATCATCTCCTATGCTTGCATAAATGTCTGCAACCCGTTCGGCGGAAATGTCCGTATATTCCACTCCCCAGCGTCGTCTGGTCAGCAGATAGTCCGCATTGCTGGCTATGAGCCATGATGCAGGGGAGCCTATGACACCTATACGTGAGCCGCTGAGCCGTTGTTGTGCTTTGAAGTTGTTGTATAGTACGAAAATGCGCTTCACTACTTCGGTCAGTTCACCATGCAGTATTTCGCTTTTCATACCCCGGCCTCGCAGCCAAGATGAAATTTCCAGTGCGGCGGCCAAGGAGTTTTGCATGCCGTCGGCAAGCATTACAGTAGGGCGGGGCAATTGTTCGAAATGTTGCATGACCATGCGTTCCACACCACCGCTGGCAATGAATACGAGACTGAAGTCATCCGGTGGCAAATGAACCATTTCGGTATAGTCTACGAAATTAAGGCTGAAATATTTTTCCAGTTCGGTCAGTATTACTTCGTGCGAACTGTAGATAGTTGACTGCTTGTGCAGGTGTGAGGCGAATGTAATTAGATTGATAGTTGTCATGGCATTGCTTTCAAGATTTTATTCAAAGATAAAAAGATTATTTTCTAATTCCATCGTTTTTTTAACTTCAATAAGGATTTTAAAGTTTTTATGTTCTTGGAAGCCTAACTTTTGAAATAATTGTGCTACTTTTGCTCGTCAAAATCAAGTTTGTTTAATAGAAGAAAAAAGAAAAACTCATGCCAGAAATATCCATCCGAGCCACAGAAATGCCGGCATCGCCTATCCGCAAACTGGCTCCCCTGGCTGACGAAGCCAAGCAAAGGGGCGTGAAAGTGTTTCATTTGAACATAGGTCAGCCCGATTTGCCGACGCCACAAGTGGCGCTGGACGCCATACGCAACATCGACCGTAAGGTCTTGGAATACAGTCCCAGTGCGGGATATCGTAGCTACCGGGAGAAACTGACAGGTTACTATGAGAAGTATAACATCCATCTAACGGCGGATGATATCATCATCACTGCAGGTGGTAGCGAAGCCGTACTGTTCGCTTTCTTGGCTTGTCTGAACCCAGGCGATGAAATCATTGTTCCTGAACCCGCTTACGCTAACTACATGGCTTTCGCCGTGGCTGCGGGTGCCGTGATACGTACCATTGCTACTACCATTGAAGAGGGCTTCTCATTGCCTAAAGTGGAAAAATTCGAGGAACTGATAAATGAGCGTACTCGAGCCATTCTTATCTGCAATCCCAATAATCCCACGGGATATCTGTACACCCGTCGCGAAATGAACCAGATACGTGACCTGGTGAAAAAGTACGATTTGTTCCTGTTTTCGGACGAAGTATATCGTGAGTTTATTTACACAGGTTCTCCTTACATTTCGGCTTGTCATTTGGAGGGAATTGAACAGAATGTCGTGCTCATAGACTCTGTGTCTAAACGTTACTCGGAGTGTGGTATCCGTATCGGAGCGTTGATAACGAAAAACAAGCAAATACGCGATGCCGTGATGAAGTTCTGTCAGGCGCGTCTCAGTCCTCCACTGATAGGTCAGATTGCTGCTGAAGCTTCGCTCGACGCTCCTGTTGATTATTTGCGTGACACATACGACGAATACGTGGAACGACGCAAATGCCTCATTGACGGGTTGAACCGTATACCAGGTGTGTACTCGCCTATTCCTATGGGGGCGTTTTATACCGTGGCACGTCTGCCAGTGGATGATTCCGACAAGTTCTGTGCTTGGTGTCTGTCCAATTTTCAGTACGAGGGGCAAACGGTGTTTATGGCTCCTGCATCCGGTTTCTACACTACGCCAGGTGCGGGACGAAACGAGGTGCGCATTGCATATGTGTTGAAGAAGGAGGATTTGACCCGTGCTCTGTTTGTTCTTCAAAAGGCGTTGGAAGCTTATCCTGGAAGAACGGAGGTGTAAGCGCTTATGAGTCTTGCGCTGTTTATAGCTCGTCGTATTTACCGGAATGCCGATGTCACTAAGGAACAAGTGTCCCGTCCGGCCGTAGTGATAGCCATGCTGGGCATTGCTATCGGACTGGCGGTGATGATTGTGTCTGTAACTGTCATTGTAGGATTTAAGAACGAGGTGCGTGATAAGATTACGGGGTTCGCTTCTCATTTGCAGGTCAGTAATCTGAGTGCGACAAGTTTGTACGAGTCGCTTCCCATCGAGGCTGACAGTGTCCTGTGGCGTTTGCTTGCGACAGACGCTGATGTGTCTCATGTGCAGCGTTACTCTACTAAGGCCGGGATGATAAAGACGACTGACGATTTTCAAGGCATTTTGTTGAAAGGACTAGGGCCGGAATATGACACTGGCTTTTTACAAGTACATTTGTTAGAGGGCAGATTGCCCGTGTTCAGCGACTCGGTGTCGTCCGGTGAGGTGGTTATATCGTGTACGTTGGCCGATAAACTGAGGCTGAAGTTGGGTGACAAGATTGATACTTACTTCTTTCAAGACAATATACGGGCACGTCGTTTGAGGATAGTTGGTATTTACCGTACTGATTTCACTGACTATGACAACCTGTTTCTGATAACTGACTTGTGCACTGTGAACCGTTTGAATCAGTGGAAAGGGAACCAATGCGGCGGCTTGGAACTAACTTTGCACGACTATGCTTTTTTGGAGGAAGTTACTTGGCGTATTGGTGACGAATTGAGAGAAGGGTTAGACGATGGAACAACTGGCCACTCGAATTTATGTGTTCGCAACATTGAGCAACTCAATCCGGCTATTTTTGCCTGGCTGGGTATTTTGGATGTCAATATCTGGGTGATACTGGTGTTGATGACGGGGGTGGCGGGTTTTACAATGATTTCCGGTCTGCTTATTATCATCATTGAACGTACTTCCATGATTGGAGTGCTGAAGTCGTTGGGAGCCAATAATCGTACCATCCGCCATTTGTTCCTTTGGTTATCGGTGTTTCTTATCGGCAAGGGAATGCTGTGGGGTAATGCCATTGGCTTGGCTTTCTATTTCATACAGCGTTACGGAGGACTTTTCAAATTGGATCCTTCTACTTACTACATGGATACAGTTCCGGTATCTTTCAACGTGTGGCTTTTTCTTTTGCTTAATGCCGGTACGTTGTTGGTTTCCATACTGATGTTGTTAGGGCCTTCTTACTTCATTATGCATATCCGGCCGGCAGACTCTATGAGGTGCGAATGATTCTCAAGGGAACTTTTTGTGATTCATCTGAGAAATGTGTAGATGATAATTTATCAGTTCATGTACTTTCCTGTACATTATAGATGGATAGTTTCTGATATTCAGTGAAGTGTACTTGGCACACGGAAATAATAGTGGTAAAGCAAAGAGAGAGGGTATATGTCAAAATGGGAAAGATGCTTTTCTCCGTTTTTTACATATATCCTCTCTTTAATAATAATTGTTTTGAAAGACTCACTGTCAGTTGTGGAAAGCCAATCCGTCACCGGCGGCATTGACATCTACCACAATCGGTGCTTCCCGATTAACTTCTTGTCCCAAAAGTTTCTTGGACAAGTCGTTCAACATGTAATGTTGGATGGCACGCTTTACAGGACGGGCACCGAACTCAGGATCGTAACCTACACGGGCCAGGAAGTCTATAGCGGCGTTGGTCAGGTTCAGCGTGATACCATTCTCTGCCAACATCTTCTGTACGTTGCCGATTTGCAGGTTGACAATCTGCTTGATTTCCTTTTCACCCAACGGCAAGAACATGATGGTCTCGTCGATACGGTTCAGGAACTCTGGCCGGATGGTCTTCTTCAGCATGTTCATCACTTCCGCCTTGGTCTCCTCGATGATGCTCGCTTTGTTGGCTTCGTTCATCTTTTCCATCTGACTTTGGATGTAGGAGCTTCCCATGTTGCTGGTCATGATGATGATGGTGTTCTTGAAGTTCACCGTACGTCCTTTGTTGTCGGTCAGACGCCCGTCATCCAACACCTGCAACAGAATGTTGAACACATCGGGATGTGCCTTCTCTATCTCATCAAACAAGACTACCGAGTAAGGTTTCCGGCGCACGGCTTCGGTCAATTGGCCACCTTCATCGTAACCTACGTATCCGGGAGGCGCTCCTATCAGACGCGATACGGTATGCTTCTCCTGATACTCACTCATGTCAATACGCGTCATCATGGTCTCGTCATCGAACAAAAACTCCGCCAAGGCTTTGGCTAACTCCGTCTTACCGACACCGGTCGTACCCAGAAAGAGGAACGAACCTATAGGACGCTTGGGATCTTGCAAGCCTGCACGGCTCCGGCGCACGGCATCGGCTACGGCCGTAATGGCCTCGTCCTGGCCAATGACACGTTTGTGAAGCTCGTCTTCCAGATGAAGCAGTTTCTCGCGTTCGCTTTGTAACATCTTGCTGACCGGTATCCCCGTCCAACGCGATACCACATCGGCTATGTCCTCGGCATCCACTTCCTCCTTGATCATGGCCTTGTCACCTTGTAACTGATGAAGCTTCTGCTGTGTCTCCTCAATTTCCTTATTCAAGGCCTGCAACTTACCGTAACGTATCTCGGCCACCTTGCCATAGTCACCTTCGCGTTCGGCTTTGTCCGCCTCAAACTTCAGATTCTCTATTTCTACTTTGTTCTGTTGAATCTTGTTCACCAAAGTCTTTTCACTTTGCCATTTGGCTTTGTACGAACTTTCCTGTTCCTTCAGTTCGGCCAGTTCCTTGCCAATCTGCTCCAACTTGGTTTGGTCGTCCTCCCGCTTGATAGCCTCGCGCTCAATTTCTAACTGTTTGATTTTACGCGAAATCTCATCCAACTCTTCCGGCACGGAGTCTATCTCCATACGAAGTTTGGCGGCAGCTTCGTCCATCAAGTCGATGGCCTTGTCAGGCAAGAAACGGTCGGTGATGTACCGGTTGCTCAACTCTACAGCGGCAATGATGGCATCGTCTTTGATACGTACATGGTGATGGTTTTCATAACGCTCTTTCAATCCACGCAGGATGGAGATAGTGCTCAACGTGTCCGGCTCATTCACCATAACTATCTGGAAACGGCGTTCCAAAGCTTTGTCCTTTTCGAAATACTTCTGATATTCATCCAAGGTTGTGGCACCGATGCTGCGTAACTCGCCACGCGCTAGGGCAGGCTTCAAAATATTGGCGGCATCCATGGCTCCTTCACCCTTGCCGGCACCTACCAGCGTATGGATTTCATCAATGAAAAGGATAATGTTGCCTTCCGACTTCTTCACCTCGTTGATGACTGCCTTCAGACGTTCCTCAAACTCACCTTTATACTTGGCACCGGCCACCAATGCGCCCATGTCCAGTGAATACACTTGTTTGTTCTTCAAATTTTCGGGCACGTCTCCGCGAAGGATACGATGCGCCAATCCTTCGACAATAGCCGTCTTACCCGTACCCGGTTCACCTATCAAGATAGGGTTGTTTTTAGTCCGTCGGCTCAGTATCTGGAGCACTCGACGTATCTCCTCGTCACGGCCGATGACCGGATCCAACTTACCGCTACGGGCAGCCTCATTCAGGTTGATGGCGTATTTTTCCAACGCCTGGTAGTTGTCCTCGCTCGATTGGGAAGTCACTTTTGAGCCTTGACGCAACTCCTGTATGGCGGCACGAAGTTCTTTCTCCGTCATGCCCGCGTCTTTCAGGATATTGCCAGCCGTGCTTTTTACGGTAAGCAATGCTAAGAGCACAGGTTCCAGCGAAACGAACTCATCGCCCAACTCCTTGGAGTAGCTCACAGCTTTCTGCAACACTTCGTTTGCCTCACGGCTCAGGTAAGGTTCGCCTCCCGACACCTTGGGTAACGACTCTATCTGCTTGTCGAGCACAAGCGATACTTGCTGGGCGTTCATGCCCAACTTTTGGAAGATGAAGTTGGTGACGTTTTCACCCACCTTCATCACTCCGGCCAGCAAGTGCACGGGTTCAATAGTCTGCTGTCCCTTGGCTTGCACCAGGTTCACAGCCTCTTGCACCGCTTCTTGCGCTTTAATAGTAAAGTTGTTAAAGTTCATATGTTTGTTCTCCTTTCTTATTATTCTTTTAATGAATACACAAGACGGAATGCAAAACATTTGCCGCAGTATTAATGTGGACAAAATGTCTGATTTTCAAGATGTTTTAGTGACATTTTGGCAGATTTGCTTGTGCTTGACTGGAACGTTTTTAAGAGGGACGAAGGCGGGAAGTGGTTTTTACTCAGTACTTTTGGGAAGGACTACAGCTCTTTCGCAACAAAATGACTGTAGTCCTCCAAAGGTACTGCTATTGTTATGCGTATGTTTCCAGCAATTTTACTTTCTCTTGTGGGATGATGCTTAAGGCCTGGGTTGTGGCTGGTAACAAAACGGTTTCTCCCGCTTGCAGTTTGATTTCATTTCCTTCGTTGTCTACCATGCGGCAAGCACCTTCTACGCAGATGAAGATAACGAAAGAATCCAGTTCCGAGTAATCGCAGGTTATTTCTTCAGTCATGTCGTAGATGGATGTGGTGAAATAGGGGGTTGCCACAATTTCTACCGGTTCGTTTACTTCCGCTTCGTAATGTGTACGGAAGTCATCTTGTACGTCGGAGAAGTTTATTGCATCTATGGCTTGGGTGGTATGTAGCTCGCGAGCATGTCCGTTAGCATCTTTGCGGTTGTAGTCGAAGATGCGGTATGTGATATCGGATGTCTGTTGTATTTCTGCCACAAACGCACCGGCTCCGATGCCGTGCACTCGTCCGGCTGGTACATAAAACACATCACCTGCGGCAATGTCTGTCGATTTGAGTACTTCGGCAAAAGTTCCGTCGTGTATTCGTTCCTTATATTCACGCGGAGTGATTTGCCGGGAAAACCCCGAGATAAGCCGTGCACCTTTGTCGGCCGATATAACGTACCACATTTCATTCTTTCCGAAACTGTTGTGGCGTTTACGTGCCAGTTCGTCATCCGGATGCACCTGGATGGAGAGATCTTGCTTGGCGTCGATGAACTTTATCAGTAATGGGAACTTGTTTCCGAAGCGGGCATAATTGGCTTCTCCCACTAACTCTTCCCGATAATGACGTACCATTTCGGGCAATGTGCGGCCTTTATCCATGCCGTTGGCCACTACTGATTCACTTCCTTCTACGGCGGAAACCTCCCAACTTTCGCCCACATGGTCCAGTGTGGCGTTCAAATGTTTAAAAGGGATAATCTTGTCACCTCCCCAAAGGGTTTGCTTCAGGATAGGCTCAAATTTTAAAGGATACATTCTTTTTTAATTTTTATTTTTAAAATTGCAAGCGCAAACATACAAAAAAACTCAGTTATTCTTTGGGAGAACAAAAGAATTTCTGTTTATTTGCAAGAAATTTAATACATACCATGATATGACTAGTTCTATTACAACCGAGGGAAATCTGTCCGGGTTGAAAAGGGAGGATTTCCAAAAAACGATAAATCAGAAGAAAACAGATTTGTTTATCTTGAAAAACAAGTTAGGAATGGAAGTGGCGGTAACGAATTATGGTTGCGCTATCCTGTCCATTATGGTTCCTGATAAGAAAGGGCAGTATGCTAATGTCATTTTAGGGCATGACACGATTGACCATGTGATAAACAGTCCGGAGCCGTTCTTGAACACGACAATCGGACGCTATGGGAACCGGATAGCCAAAGGGCATTTTACTCTTTACGGGGAAGAGCATCAGTTGGCTATCAACAATGGTCCAAATTCTTTGCACGGTGGCCCTACAGGCTTCCATACACGGGTGTGGGATGCCATACAACCGGATGAATCTACCGTGAAGTTCCGTTATATATCGGAAGATGGAGAGGAAGGATTTCCCGGTAATTTGAAAGTGAAGATGTCTTATCGGCTGGCGGAAGATGACAATGCGCTGACTATCGAATACCGGGCTACTACGGACAAAGCTACGGTAGTGAACCTCACTAATCACGGTTTTTTCAATCTGGCTGGTATCGCCAATCCTACTCCGACGGTTCTCGACCAAATCATGACTATCAACGCTGATTATTATATTCCCATTGATGAAGTTTCCATTCCTACTGGCGAGATTCTGAAAGTTGAAGGTACGCCTATGGATTTCCGTACACCACATGCCATTGGTGAACGCATCAATGATAAATTCCAGCAACTTATTAATGGTGCGGGATATGACCATTGCTATGTCTTGAATAAGACCGAAGCTGGCGAACTGACTTTGGCGGCCACATGTGCCGATCCGGGAAGTGGACGAACCATGGAAGTATATACGACAGAGAACGGTGTGCAGCTTTATACAGGAAACTGGTTGGGTGGCTTTACTGGTGCGCATGGCGCTACATTCCCTGCCCGAAGTGCGGTATGCTTTGAAGCCCAGTGTTTCCCCGATACACCCAATAAGCCTCATTTCCCGTCGGCTGTATTGCTTCCGGATGACGAGTATCAGCAAGTGACGATTTATAAATTCGGCGTAGCTGAGTGAAAACAGAAAGATTATTAACCAACTCATTAATTTTAGATTAAATAAAACCATGTCACAACAAAAACAAAATGGTAATATCATTGCCATCATAACCATGATTTTCCTGTTCGGTATGATTGCGTTCGTCACCAATCTTGCGGCACCGATGGGAATTGTGTTGAAAAATCAGTTTTCCGTTTCCAATGCGCTTGGCATGTTGGGAAATCTGGGTAACTTTATCGCATACGCTGTAATGGGTATTCCCAGTGGTATTTTGCTGACGCGTGTGGGCTACAAGAAAACAGCACTGATTGCCGTAGCTGTCGGCTTTATCGGTGTGGGCGTCCAATATCTATCCGGTCATGCCAGTCCTTCGGCTGCATTTGGTGTCTATCTGATTGGTGCGTTCATTTCCGGCTTTTCCATGTGTTTGCTCAATAGCGTTGTCAACCCGATGTTGAACAAATTGGGCGGTGAAGGTAATAAGGGAAATCAGCTTATTCAGGTTGGTGGTTCTTTCAACTCTATCATGGCTACCATTACACCGATGTTCGTGGGTATCTTGATTGCCGGTTCGATAGAAAAGGCTACTATATCACAAATATTCCCCGTAATGTATACGGCTATGGCGGTGTTTGCATTTGCATTCTTTGTCCTGTTGTTTGTACACATTCCCGAACCAAGCACGGCTAAGAGTACTGAACCTATCAGTACGCTGATGAAAGGTGCGCTCAAGTTTCGTCACTTTGTATTGGGTGCCATTGCCATATTTGTATATGTAGGCGTTGAAGTAGGTGTGCCGGGTACGTTGAACCTGTTCTTGACCGAGTCTGTAGCTAAAGGAGGTGCAGGCATTGCTTCCACCATATCGGGTTTCGTTGTTGGCACCTATTGGCTGTTGATGTTGGTCGGTCGTCTTACAGGTGCTTCTTTGGGAGCCAGAGTGTCGAGTCGTGTTATGATGATAGTTACATCCGGTGTAGGGCTTGTGTTGGTGTTGCTGGCAATCTTTTCTTCTACCGGTACGCTGGTTAATTTACCGGTGTTGCAGCAGAGCCCGACTGGCGGTTTGTCATTTGGCATGGCTGAGGTGCCTATTAACGCCATGTATCTGGTTTTGGTAGGTTTGTGTACGTCTATCATGTGGGGCGGTATTTTCAATTTGGCGGTAGAAGGTCTTGGTAAATATCTGGCTGCTGCTTCCGGCCTGTTTATGGTATTGGTATGCGGTGGCGGCATCCTTCCTCTTATCCAAGGATGGTTGGCTGACGTTGCCGGATTTATGAATAGTTATTGGGTGATTATTATTGCGCTTGCCTACCTGTTGTTCTACGGGCTTGTCGGTTGCAAGAATGTCAATAAGGACATCCCCGTTGATTGATGACATAAGATTTAGGAAATAAAGTAATAAAGGTAATTTAAGTTATTCACCTATTAAATTATAAGTATCATGGATATTGAACACGTAAGAAGTCGTTTCATTAAACATTTTGATGGAACTACGGGAGCTGTTTATGCTTCTCCGGGACGCATAAACCTGATTGGAGAACATACTGACTACAATGGTGGTTTTGTATTCCCTGGCGCAATAGACAAAGGTATGATAGCGGAAATCAAGCCTAACGGGACAAAAACAGTCAAGGCTTATTCGATTGACTTGAAAGACTATGTAGAATTCGGGTTGAACGAAGAAGACGCTCCTCGTGCCAGCTGGGCAAGATATATCTTCGGTGTATGTCGTGAAATGATTAAACGCGGTGTTGACGTGCAGGGATTCAATACGGCATTTGCCGGTGATGTGCCTCTGGGAGCCGGTATGTCTTCTTCCGCAGCTTTGGAAAGTACTTACGCCTATGCGCTGAACGACTTGTTCGGCGACAACAAGATTGATAAGTTCGAACTGGCCAAGGTCGGTCAGGCTACAGAACATAATTATTGTGGCGTAAACTGCGGTATTATGGACCAGTTCGCTTCCGTATTCGGAAAGAAAGGCAAACTGATTCGTTTGGATTGCCGTTCATTAGAATACCAGTATTATCCTTTTGAACCGGTAGGTTACAGATTGGTGCTGGTCGATTCGGTGGTTAAGCATGAGTTGGCTTCGTCTGCATACAATAAACGCCGTCAAAGTTGTGAGGCCGTAGTGGCTGCCATACAGGCCAGACATCCTCATGTGGAATTCTTGCGTGACTGCACAATGGAAATGCTGCAGGAAGTAAAGGCTGAAGTATCTGAAGAAGATTATAAGCGTGCCGAATACGTGATTGAGGAAATTCAACGTGTGCTTGATGTTTGTGATGCATTGGAGAAAGGCGATTATGAGACGGTCGGTCAGAAAATGTACGAAACACATCATGGCATGAGCAAACTATACGAAGTAAGTTGCGAGGAACTGGATTTCTTGAATGATATTGCGTTTGATTGTGGTGTGACAGGCTCACGCGTGATGGGTGGCGGATTTGGTGGCTGCACTATCAACTTAGTGAAAGACGAACTTTACTCGACTTTCATTGAAACAGCCAAGGAGGAATTCAAAAAGAAGTTCGGCAGAAGTCCGAAAATTTATGACGTGGTAATCAGTGACGGTGCGCGTAGATTGGAATAAGTGACCTGGGAATAAATACTTTGATATCTCGTTTTTTAGCGCGGGGTTCTAAGATGAAAAATCTTGGAATTCCGCGTTTTAGTATTCTTTGGCCATTTTAGGGGGAGACAGTCCGGAAATCCGGTTGCGAAAGTATCCAAGGATAACCGGCGGAGTATCCTTATATAAATGACAAAGTATCCAATAATACTTGGACGGGTAACCAATGGTGGCCAGGCCACTGGTGTAAGTTTGTTGCTATATCAATCAATAATTCACAACTGAATTCTCGAATTGGCTCATTTTCGCTATATTTGTAGCGTTTAATCGTAATCTTTATAAATACAAGTCGAATGAAAAGGTTTATTTTAATGCTGTTGTTTGGATCTCTTTTGTTGGCCTCATGCAAAGGAAGACAGGAAGGGACGACTGTGGGACTTGTTCTTCCTACCGAGTGGAAAGATATTTCGGGTGAGTATATCAATGCGCACGGCGGAGGAATACTGTCATACGAAGGTAAGTATTATTGGTTTGGTGAACATCGTCCGGACAAGGGATTTGTCACCGAGGTGGGTGTAAACTGCTATTCTTCGGAAAACCTTTGTGATTGGAAGTATGAGGGTGTGGCTTTGTCCGTGTCTTCAGAACCAGGTAGCGAGATAGAAAAGGGGTGCATCATGGAACGTCCGAAGGTGGTTTACAATGCAAAAACCGGAAAATTTGTGATGTGGTTTCATTTGGAGCTGAAAGGTCAAGGCTATGCCGCAGCCCGTGCTGGAGTCGCTATCAGTGATACTCCTACAGGACCTTACCGTTTTTTGCATTCGGGACGTGTTAATCCGGGAATTTATCCTGAGAACATGACACAGGAAGAGCGCGAAGCGAAACTGGATACTGCTCAATATCAGAAATGGTGGACGCCCGAATGGAGGAAAGCTGTGGAATGCGGTCTGTTTGTGCATCGGGATTTAGCCGGAGGGCAGATGTCACGCGACATGACTTTGTATGTGGATGATGATGGCAAGGCATATCATATTTATTCGTCCGAAGAAAATCTGACTTTGCAGATTGCAGAGTTGACTGATGATTATCAAAAACACTCGGGACGATATATTCGTTTGTTTCCCGGCGGACATAATGAAGCTCCTGCCATATTCAAGCGTGAAGGTGTGTATTGGATGATATGTTCCGGTTGTACAGGTTGGGCGCCTAATGAAGCCCGGTTGTTCTCTGCACCATCTATTTGGGGACCTTGGAAACAGCATCCTACACCTTTTGTGGGCGAAGGAGCTGATAGGACTTTTGGCGGGCAAAGCACTTATGTGCTTGCCTTACCCGGTAATCGGCTTCTTTTTATGGGCGATCTATGGAAACCGGAAAGCCTGATGTATTCAGGATATCTTTGGCTTCCGATTTCTTTCGGTGAAGAGGGGCTTCCGATAATTTCCGGTCCTCGTTCCTAACTGGAATCGTTATGCTATGAATAACAAAGTGCTGACTTAAATCAGCACTTTGTTATGACAGTTTCCATTAAATTAATAGCTGAACGGCTCTGTTTTCACGTAAATCTTGAAATCCTTGATGCCGCCCGGTACTTCACTTTCCATGCGGGGTAGGTATTGGAAAGCGCTTAGCGTATGTACAGCGCCTAGGTCGATAACCACCGCATGTGGGTATTGTTTGCCTTTTTCGGTACTCCAATAGGTCGACTCTTGCAGGTCGAAGGTCTTGTCGGCCGAGCGGTTTACATGGGCTACGTCTTCGCTATCGGCATACTTTACAATCCATGGCTCGCGCGAGAGGCGTTCTCCGTTGGCATCCAACAGGTACATCTCGGCAATGCAGGCCAAGTCTTTGCCGTCTTGAGCGTTAAGGGCTTCAATGCATACGTAACGTCCGTTTACGGGTTTGTCAAACTTCACTTCCTGCCATCCATTGCCGGGGTTAAAACTACCGGCCTTTACGGGTTTTTCGGCACTGAGGTCGAGGTTTTCTCCTTCATTGCGGTGAGTTAGGGGTTTGCTTACAAGCAATTGGTCGAGCAGAGGTTCGGTCAGACCTTCGGATTTGGCTTCCTTAGGGCCGATGATGTCGAACACCAATATTTCGTTCTCTCCTTTCTTCAACCAGCATCCCGGTACATAAAGGGTCTGTTGAGGCCCTATTTCCCAAATGCGTCCCAATCCGTGGCCGTTAACATAAACCAGGCCTTTACCCCACGTTTCAAAGTTAAGGAACGTGTCACTGGGCTTCTTCACCTGGAACGTGCCTCGGTAGCAGCCCGGTATGCGCTGACCTTTCTCGTCCTTCAGATTTTTAATAGGTTGGAAGTTCATGCCTTGGTAGAATTCGTATGTGTCTTCCAGATTGAACACTTCCCAATTCTTCATATTGTATACGAAAGGATATCCGTCAATGTCCATGGTCAACTCTACTTTCTCCGTGATACCCTTGAAGTCTTTGATGGCACGTCCAAAGTTGATGCGTCCCATGGCCTCTACCAAGATGTCTAGCTGGGCACCTTTAGGGCAGGCGGGCAGTGTGAGTTGTTTCTCTCCATTGCGGCGGTCCAGCTTGCCTATATAGGTTCCATCTACGAAGATTTGCGCATAATCGTGCGCCTCGTTTACGGTAAGTTGGGCCGAAGTCTTTATCTGGGGCAGGGTGGTACGGTAGAGGATGCTGCCGAAGCCTTGGTCGTATTCCTCCATCGTACGTATGTCCATATCTTTCTTGGCCTGGGGTAAATTGGTGAAGAGCGGCGCCATTTCGGTCAGTTGGAATTCCTTGATGGCGATGGGTTTGATAAGCTTGGGGATGCGTGCCTGCTTTTCTCCGTCCATGTACTTGGCCAGTGTCTTGCGCAGAGCAAAGTATTTGGGCGTGGTTTGACCCGATTCGCTGATGGGGGCGTCATAATCGTAGGACGTCACGTCCGGTGCGAAGCCTGGCGAGTTGGCTCCTGCCCAATGGCTCCAGTTCGTTCCTCCGTGGGTCATGTAGAGGCTGAAGGAAATGCCTTTAGAAAGCATTTCGTCAATGCCGGCTATCATGTCCTCGGCAGGACGGGTCTCATGGTTGGCTCCCCACTTGTCAAACCATCCGCTCCAGAACTCCGAGCACATCAGCGGACTGTTCGGACGCAATTCCTTGAGTCGGGCAAATTGCTGGTCGATGTTGGCGCCCGTGCCGAAATTCATTGTCCATACAAGATCGGGCAAGCCGTTTAGTTCGAAGTTGGAAGCCCAGTCACACTGGAAAAGGGTAATGTCCGGACCATATTCTTTGCGAACGATGTCGCGTATCTGGCTTACATACTTTTTGCTTTCCCCGTAGGACCCGTATTCGTTCTCCACTTGAATCATTAGAATGGGGCCTCCGTTCTGTATGGTGAGGTCTTTCACTTGGGCGGCTACTGCTTTCTCGAAGAGAGCTACACGCTCGATGAAGTACGGGTCGTCCTCGCGCAGGCGGATGTCTTTTTTCTTCAGTAACCACCAAGGCAGGCCGCCCATTTCCCATTCGGCGCAAACATAGGGACCGGGGCGCAGGATGACATACATGCCGTTGTCTTGGCACAGACGGCAGAAGGCAGCCAAGTCATTCTGCCCGGTGAAGTTGTATACTCCGGGTTGGGACTCGTGTGCATTCCAAAAGACGTAAAGGCAGATGGTGTTCATGCCCAACGCTTTGCACAGCTTGATACGTTGGTCCCAGTAGGGCTGGGGGATGCGCGGATAATGCAGCTCGGCTGCTTTTACTACGAAAGGTTTACCATCCAATAGGAAGGTGCCCTTTCCGGCTTCAAAGGTACGCCTGCCGACATTGGTCTGCGTTTGTGCGCTTAATGTGGCGAGGCACAACAGGGTGGCGATGGCGATAGAGATTAATTTGTTCATGGCATAGTACTTTTTAAAATTCTGCGTACAAAGATAATGTAAAATATAATACTATGGGATAGTTAAATCGATTAAAATGGCTCTATTGGAAGGTCGAAATCTGTCATTTAAGGCTGTTTTTAGGTCTTTTGGACATTTAAATGGTGTTTCGGGCATGTAAGTTCAGTGTTCGATAGAGGGGTAGGTTCTTGAATAAATAATATAATAATATATTGTATGATTGATGCTCCGCTATATGATTACAATCTTTATGTCGTTTTGTAGATTTCTTTTCAAATGAGAAAAACTAAAAAATGATAAAGGACAAATATCTGAAAATAATGTATTAAATTTGCGCACTCAATTGATAAACTTAACTATATACGTTTTTTTGATATGCGCAGATTACTGACATTATTATTCTTCTTTTCGTTAATATGCGGTGCGGTTTATGCCCAGCAGATGACGGACGATCAGGTTGTTCAATATGTAAAAGATGCCCAAAAGACAGGGAAAAGTCAGCAGGAGATTACTACCGAGCTGATGCGCCGTGGTGTCACCAAAGAACAGGTGGAGCGTATCCGGATGAAATATGAAAACGGGCAGCAGGGGCAGCGTCAAGGCGTTGCCGCAACGGATGGGGCTGCGGTCGGAAATAATGTCATACGGGAAAGAGCGCAGGCTCAAGAGCAATTACAAAATGGAGGACAGGCGCAAACTCAAGGGCAGGCACAGATGCAGGGGCAGGGACAAGTACTGACTCAAGATCAGGAACAGTTAGCGGAATTGGAGGAGGTGAACCGGAATTTGAGTTTCCAGTCTACTTCGGACAGTGACAAATGGGAGATTTTCGGTCACAATATCTTTACCAATAACCTATTGACGTTTGAACCGAATATCAATGCCGCTACACCTGCCAATTATCAGTTGGGTCCAGGTGATGAGGTGATTATAGATGTGTGGGGCGCGTCCGAAACTACTATCCGGCAGGTCATAACCCCGGAAGGTTGCATTCGGGTAACCACGTTGGGACCTGTTTATTTAAGTGGGAAGACGGTTCGTGAGGCGAATGAATATTTGAAGCAGGAGTTCTCGAAAATCTATTCCGGAGTGTCCGGAGACGCTCCTACTACTCATGTGAACCTTACGCTGGGACAGATACGTACCATTCAGGTCAATGTGATGGGCGAAGTCGTGACGCCGGGCACTTATACGTTGTCCGCGTTCGCTTCCGTGTTCCACGCCCTGTATCGGGCCGGTGGGGTAAACAGCATCGGTAGCATGCGCAGCATCCGGGTGGTGCGGGATGAAAATGTCATTGCTGACCTGGATATATACAGTTATATAATGAAAGGACAGATAGAGGATGACATCCGTTTGCAGGACGGTGATGTCATCTTGGTAAGCCCTTATATTTCTTTAGTCCAGATATTGGGCAAGATTAAGCGCCCCATGTTCTATGAGATGAAAAAGACGGAGTCGGTCAGTGACTTGCTGGAATATGCCGGAGACTTTACCGGCGACGCATATAAGAAAGCGGTTCGTATAGTGCGGAAAACCGGGCGCGAGCGTGAAGTGTTCAACGTCGATGAAAAGGATTTTGCGGTATTTGAGATGGATGATGGTGATGTGGTGACTGTAGATGCGGTGTTGGACCGTTTTTCGAACCGTATTGAAATTCGTGGTGCGGTGTATCGTCCGGGCTTGTATCAGTTGGATGGCGAAGTGAATACCGTAAAATCATTGATACGGAAAGCGGAAGGCTTGTTGGGTGACGCATTCCTAAATCGTGCCATCTTGGATAGGGAACATGAGGATCTGACTCATGAAATGCTTCAGGTAGATGTGAAGGGCATTTTGAACGGCACCGCTGCGGATATACCTTTGCAAAAGAATGACGTCCTCTATATACCGAGTATCCACGACCTTCGCGAGGAACAGACGGTGGCCATTCATGGTGAAGTGGCAAATCCGGGAACTTTCCTTTATTCGGAGGACATGACGGTGGAGGATTTGGTTATCCAGGCGGGTGGCTTGCTCGAAGCGGCTGCTACGGTGCAGGTTGAGGTGGCACGCCGTGTGAAATCACCTCGGAGCGAAGCGTTTGCGGAGTCAGTCGGTGAAAGTTTCTCCTTTGACTTGAAGGACGGGCTTCTGGTAGGTGACGAAAGTGATGATTTCCACTTGATGCCGTTTGACGAAGTCTATATCCGTCGTAGTCCGGCCTATTATCAGCAACGTAATGTCACGATTTCCGGTGAAGTGCTTTTTAGTGGAAGTTACGCATTGTCCAAAAAGAACGAGCGTTTGAGTGACCTTGTGGCGAAAGCGGGTGGAGTAACTCCGGCGGCATACGTGAAGGGTGCACGTTTGGTTCGCGTTATGACGGCTGACGAGCGTCGTCGCAGGGAAAATACCTCCCGCATGATTAATCTGAGCGATTCAGTAACAGTCCGTCAGCTTGATTTATCCGACCGCTATACAGTAGGTATCGACTTGGAGAAAGCACTTGCCAATCCGGGTTCAGAGTACGACATGGTGTTGCGCGAGAATGACATTCTGTACGTGCCGGAATATGTAAGTACCGTAAAAATCAACGGTGCGGTGATGTATCCCAACACAGTTCTTTATAAGGAAGGGGAAAGCTTAAGCTATTACATCAACCAGGCCGGAGGTTACGGCAACGGCGCGAGAAAAAGAAGAGCTTATGTCGTTTATCTGAACGGTACCGTATCTCGTCTGAAATCCGGTCGGTCGAAAGCCATTGAACCGGGTTGCGAGATTATTGTGCCGGCTAAAGACCCGAAGAAGCGGATGAGTCCTACGGAAATTATCGGCTTGGGCACGTCTACGGCGTCATTGGCTACAATGATTGCTACATTGGTTAATCTTTTCAAGTAATGGAATTATGGCTGAAGAAAAGAAACAAGATATACCTTCGAAGAAAGAGGCTGAACAGGAAATAGATTTGATAGAGTTGGCGCAAAAACTATGGTCTGAGCGCCGTTTGATACTGAAAGTGTGCGGAGTGGCCGTGGTGGTGGCTTTGGTGGTGGCGTTCAGCATCCCTAAGGAATACTCCACTACGGTGACTTTGGCTCCGGAGATCAGTAGCCGGTCGAACAGCAGTATGGGAGCGTTGGCGGCCATGGCGGGTATTAATCTGAGAAACGCTTCTGGTGAGGATGCCTTGTCGCCGGAATTGTATCCGGATATTGTCAGTTCTACACCTTTTATGCTTGATTTATTCAATGTACGGGTTAAGAGCCAGGATAGCAAGATAGATACTACCTTATATAATTATATGGAGAAGCATCAACGGAGTCCTTGGTGGGGCACGGTGACCTCTCTACCTTTTAAAGCGATAGGATGGGTCATGTCCCTGTTTAAAGATGACGAGAATGAGGAAAGTGGCGGAAATGGAGGAGAAGAAGGTGGCACCATTAGTCTGACGGAAGCAGAAGACGGCATTGTGGGAGCCATCAAAGGGCGTATTACGGTGTCGGTGGACAAGAAGTCGGGTGTTACGACATTGACCGTTCTGATGCAAGACCCCTTGATTTCCGCTACGGTTACTGATACGGTGATGCATAATCTTCAAAACTACATAACGGATTATCGTACCAACAAAGCGCGTCATGATTTGGCTTTTACCGAGCAGCTTTATAAAGAAGCTAAGGCGGATTATGAGAAAGCCCAACAGGAATATGCCGACTTTGTAGATTCCAATCAGAACATTATTCGCAGGAGTGTCATGGTGGAACAGGAACGTTTGCAGAATGAGATGAATCTGACTTATCAAGTATATACGCAAGTGGCGCAGCAACTACAAATGGCAAAAGCGAAGGTACAGGAGATAACACCTGTGTATACAGTTGTGCAACCGGCTACGGTTCCGTTAAGGGCGGCTAAACCCAGTAAGATGTTGATATTGGTGGGGTTTGTTTTTTTGGCCGGGGTAGGTTGTTCTTGCTGGATACTCTTCTTGCGTGATTTGGTGAAGGAGTGGAGGCGCCCGTCTGTCTGATGGGTTATTGGGCTTAATCCAATAAAATGGACTCTTTTTTATCAATTTAGTTTGCATAGTGTAGAGAAAACCTTATATTTGCACAAATTCATCCAAAATGTGCATATATATATGGAACAGAGTTTTATTGCATACATAGAGAACAGCATCAAAAACAATTGGGATTTGGATGCTTTGACTGATTACAAAGGAGCGACTTTACAATATAAGGATGTAGCTCGTAAGATAGAAAAGCTGCACATCATTTTTGAGGCGAGCGGCATTAAAAAAGGGGATAAAATAGCGGTTTGCGGGCGGAACAGTTCGCATTGGGGCGTTACTTTCTTGGCTACGCTTACATATGGTGCGGTGGCAGTGCCTATATTGCATGAGTTCAAGGCGGACAATATTCATAACATAGTAAATCATTCCGAGGCCAAACTACTGTTCGTAGGTGATATGGCATGGGAGAACTTGAATGAGAACGCAATGCCTTTACTTGAAGGTATTTTTATGATGACTGATTTTTCCATTCTAGTTTCCCGTAGTGAAAAAGTGGATTATGCGCGCGAGCATTTGAACGAATTGTTTGGGAAAAAGTATCCGAAGAATTTCCGCAAGGAGCACATCGCTTATCATAAGGATAAACCTGAAGAACTGGCTGTCATTAACTATACATCGGGTACCACCAGTTATTCGAAAGGAGTTATGTTACCTTATAGGAGTTTATGGTCTAATACGGCATTTGCGTTTGAAGTATTGCCATTGAAATGCGGTGACAGGGTGGTTTCCATGTTGCCTATGGCTCACATGTATGGATTAGCGTTTGAATTCTTGTACGAGTTTGCCGTAGGGTGTCATATTTATTATCTGACCCGTATGCCAAGCCCGAAGATTATTTTCCAAGCGTTTGCAGAGGTTCGTCCGCATATCGTTATAGCTGTTCCGCTTATCATTGAGAAAATCATAAAGAAGAGTGTATTGCCCAAGTTAGAGACTCCTACCATGAAACTGTTGTTGAAGGTGCCTTTTGTGAATGATAAGATTAAGGCTACGGTGCGTGAACAGGTGATACAGGCCTTTGGCGGTAATTTCAGTTCGGTTATTGTAGGTGGTGCGGCTTTCAATCGGGAGGTGGAACAATTCCTTCGGATGATTGACTTCCCTTATACGGTAGGGTATGGTATGACAGAATGCGGTCCTATCATTTGTTATGAGGATTGGCGCCGGTTTAAGTTCGGTTCTTGCGGAAAAGCTGCTCCTCGTATGGAGGTGAAGATACTTTCCGCCGATCCGGAGACAATTCCCGGAGAAATTATTTGCCGGGGACCGAATGTCATGTTAGGTTATTATAAGAATCCGGAAGCTACCCGGGATGTTCTTGAACCATCCGGATGGCTACATACGGGGGATTTGGCATTGATGGACCGTGAAGGAAACGTGACTATCAAAGGGCGGAGTAAGAATATGTTGCTTGGTCCTAACGGGCAGAATATTTATCCGGAAGAGATTGAAGACAAACTGAATAATATGCCTTATGTGGCGGAGAGCATTGTTGTGCAGCAAAATGATAAACTTGTGGGATTGATTTATCCAGATTTTGATGATGCTTTTGCGCATGGACTGAAGAATGAAGATTTAGAGCGTATTATGGAAGAAAACCGAGTGGCACTGAACACGGAACTTCCCGCCTACTGTCAGGTGTCTAAAATGAAGATTTATCCGGAAGAGTTTGAAAAGACTCCTAAGAAATCAATTAAGCGTTTCTTATACCAAGAAGCGAAAGGATAATGGCTTATATAAAAAATCTTGGAAAAATATGATGAATAAGTGGAAACTCATCTATATGCTATTGTTCCTGCCTATGGCGGGAACAACTTTTTCTCAAACGGTTCAGTCACATACAGCTCAAATCTCTAATCAGCGAAAACCGATAGTGGTAGACTTGTCTCTGTGGAAAAACGTTTCTACATGGCGGAATGACACAGTAGGGAGTGTTTGTCTCAACTTAGGTGTGCTCAGTGGCATGAACAATCTGGCTGGTGTGGGGATTAATATATTGGGGAGTATTGTGAGAAATGACGCATGCGGTTTACAAATGGCCGGTTTGTGGAATTTGACGGGGCAGAGTATGTGTGGACTGCAGATTGCCGGTATTACCAATGTGAACGGGAATAATATGGTGGGTGTATCTGCTTCGGGTTTGGTAGGCATAAACGGTAATCGGATACGTGGCTTGCAGATGGCCGGTCTGGTGAATATTAATGGTGATGATAACGAGGGGGGCAGCATAAGCGGGTTAATGAATTTGTCAGGCAATCAGACAAAGGGAGTACAACTGTCCGGAATGAGTAACATAACTGGACTGAATTTTGGAGGCTGTGCGTTGTCGGGGTTGGTGAATGCGGTGGGAGGCGATGCGGCCGGTGCACAGATAGCCGGTGTCTCTAATATTACGGTTGGTAACATGCGAGGAATGCAACTGTCTGGCTTAGGAAACGTGACAGGTGGGACGGTGCAGGGCTTGCAGATGGCATCCATAAATATAGCCTCTCGTGTCAAGGGCTTGCAGATAGGTTTGTTCAATTATTATAAGGAGCAGTTGGATGGTTTTCAGTTAGGCTTGGTGAACGCCAATCCACAGACTCGTGTGCAGATGATGGTCTATGGCGGCAACTCAGCGAAACTGAATATTGCTGCACGTTTCAAGAACCGTTTGTTTTATACCATATTGGGTGCCGGTATGCCCTATCTGAAGTTCTCGGATAAGTTTTCCGGTTCTTTGTTCTATCGTGCTGGTATGGAACTGCCCTTGTATAAGCGTTTGTTTGTAAGCGGGGACTTAGGATACCAGCACACCGAGACATTCAAAAACAGACACATCGGATTTCCTTCCCGGCTTTATTCGCTACAAGGGCGTATCAATCTGGAGTACAGGCTGGCGGATGGTGTGGGCTTGTTCGTGACGGGCGGATATGGCTGGGACCGCTATTATACGCAAGGGGGAAATTATGATAAGGGCATTATCATAGAAGGTGGTATCGTATTGTTTAAATATTGACCGCTTTCTTACGTTGATGTAGGATGATGTATAGAATCATGTAACATGATTCCTACAATCATGCTACATGATTCCTGCAATCATCCTACATGATTCCTCATTTTGCCTATACTTTGATGGAACTGAGTAATAGAACGTAGAGGAGTCTGTCGCGGATTTGTGTGGATATCCGTCAGTTATACGTGTTCTTTTATTAGGCCGGTCCGATAGGCTTGGAGCAGTTTCTTCATGTCCTCAATCTGGGTACGGAGTTCGCGCCCCTTGTCTGTGTCCTTCACCATCATGCGTTGGGAGTTGAATTCTACCAGAAAGGTGGTGGACTTAATGTCCAAGCCTTCTTCGATGGCTTTCTGACGGCTTAGGAACGGTTCGTGCTGAACGAGTTGCAATCCGTGAGAGTGGTACACTAAAGTGTAGCCGGCAATTCCCGTTTCCGGTTGATAAGCTTTCGAGAAGCCACCGTCAATTACCAGCATTTTGCCGCCTGCTTTCACCGGTTTTTCTCCTTTGAGTGTTTTCACCGGGACGTGTCCGTTGATGATGTGTGCATGGGTTGCGGGGTCGATGCCGAATTCACGGAGTATGTTGTCACATGTTTCCACATTGTTCCGGAGTGTATAGTAGTAGCCTTTGGTCTCTTTTTGGAGTTCTTTGTCTGCTACGAAATACCGTTCAAATGTTGCCATTTTGTCTTTGTCGAACGATGGAGCGTCTGGACCGCACCAAAGGTACCACATGTAATCCATGGCGAATTGTTTCTCTTCCGTTCCGTCTTCACCGAAATAGGCTGTGCGGATAAGCTGGTCGGTTTTTTTCAACAGCTTTTCTCCCCAATATTCTTTGCCTTCAATGCATACGTGTTTGAAACTTCCGTCTTCGTTTAGGGGTACTGAGGCATGGTATAATAGATTGCTGTTGCATACCAGATACATGCTTCCGTACGTAAACAGGCACCGCATATGTTTTTTCAGTTTTTCACTATTCATAAAGGATGCATGGATTTTATCCATTAAGTCCTGTTCTTCATCAGTCAGCTTATACGGATTGGACGGGTCAATGGTCGGGAAGAGCGTATCACGAAGTTCATATTCTTTCCCTTCATAAATAAACACATTCCGGTCGAAATCAATGAGGTGTAGTAGCTTGCGGTTGTTCATGCTGAAGTCTGGACGTCGGTCTATAATCTGGGCTTCCAGTTTCAGCTGGATGATGGTAATAGCTTTGTGCATCTGGGCGATAAGCCGCAATGTTTTTTCATTATATCTTCCGTCTTGGCTTGCTTTGGGGGTAAAGATGCTACAGGGATCATTCTTGTATACTTCCATGGCAAAAGTGGCCAATGGCAGGAGATTGATTCCATAGCCATCCTCAAGTGTGGCGAGGTTGGCGTATCGCATGGACATACGCAGTACATTGGCTATGCAGGCGTCGTTTCCCGAGGCAGCTCCCATCCACAAGATATCGTGGTTGCCCCATTGGATGTCGAAATTGTGATAATCGCAAAGCGTGTCCATAATGATGTGGGCGCCGGGTCCTCGGTCATATATGTCTCCGACGATGTGCAGTGAGTCTATGGTGAGCCGTTGTATCAAGTTGCACATGGCAATGATGAAGTCATCGGCACGTTTGGTAGAGATGATGGTGCTGATGATTACATTAATGTATGCCTGTTTATTGGGGTCAATACTCGATTCGTGCAGGAGTTCTTGGATGATGTATGAGAATTCCTCCGGAAGTGCTTTCCTGACTTTGGAACGTGTGTATTTGGACGATACGTTTTGACAGACTTTTACCAGTTGGTTCAGCGTTATCTGGTACCAGTCCTCCAAATCCTTTTCGTTTTCCTTGATGAGGCGGAGTTTTTCTTCTGGATAATAAATGAGTGTGCAGATTTCTTTCTTTTCGCTTTCTCGTAAAGTGTGGCCGAAAATTTCGTTGACTTTGCGTTTCACAGCGCCTGAAGCATTTTTCAATACGTGTTGAAATGCTTCGTATTCCCCGTGTAGGTCGGTCAGAAAATGTTCAGTCCCTTTGGGCAGGTTCAAGATGGCTTCCAAATTGATGATTTCTGTACTGGCATCGGCGATTGTCGGGAAGCTGTGCGATAACAATTGCAGGTAACGTAAATCTTCAATAATGCTTTCTTGAGTTATATTTCCCATAATCTTATAATTTAAAGTAATTTTTTATTCCTTTCAATGTAATAGTAATAATAATCAGACTAGTAAGAACATTAGTAACAGTTGGGCTATGATTACCCGTAAGAACATGCAAAGCGGGTAAACCGTGGCGTATGATACAGAAGGATTGTCACCGGGAATTGTGTCATTGGCATAGTTTAAAGCCATCGGGTTGGCCATGCTTCCACATAACATGCCTGTTACCGAGCCAAAATCCAGCTTCATCCATTTGAGTGCGATCAATCCTATAATCAATACGGGTACTATGGTCAATGTAAAGCCTATTCCGATCCAAAGGACTCCTTCGGGACGTACTACGGTTTCAAAAAAATGTGCGCCGGCATCCAGCCCCAAACAGGCCAGATACATAGAAAGGCCTAAGGCACGTAGCATGAGGTTGGCGCTGCGTGTGGTGTAAGTTATCATGTGCAGGCGGGGACCAAAAGTTCCAATCAGTATACCTACAATGATAGGGCCTCCTGCCAGTCCTAGTTTTACAGGTGTGCTGATGCCTGGTATGGGAATAGGTATCGCTCCCAACATTAAGCCGAGGACGATGCCGATGAATACTGCTACCAGATTAGGTTCTTTCAAGCTTTTTATGGCGTTTCCCAATACTTTTTCTACATTGTGTACCGATGCTGCTTCACCGACAATTGTTAAGCGGTCGCCCAATTGTAATGTAAGTCCTGCTGTGGCCAATAACTGTACCCCGCTTCGGTATACGCGGGTTATGTTCACTCCGTAATGATTTCGTAAGTGAAGGGAACCCAGTTTTTTCCCGTTAAGTTCCGGACGGGTTACAACGATGCGTTGCGAGATAAGCTTACTGTCTATGGCATTCCAGTCTATATCGTCTTTATTCCAGTCCGTATGTTCCTGTTCACCAAATAATATGGTCATGGAAGCGGCGTCTTTTTCGGCTGTAATGGCCAGTAAGCGGTCTCCTTCTTGAAGGATGGTGTCGGAAGTCGGGATACTGACTTTTCCATTTCTCCATAGGCGGGAGATGACGAATTTTGAATGGCTTAGTTCAGCAATCTCTTTTAAACTCTTGTTGTAGATACCCGGATTGTGTACTTGGAAAGCTCCGATATAGGTTTTGTTATCGTTTTCTTTTTCCGGGATTTCCAAGTCTTTTTCTTTGACCCATAATTTACGGATAACGAGGATGGCCAAAATTACGCCAACCACTCCCAACGGATAAGTGACGGCACATCCCAAAGCCGGTGCGCTTGTTTCCATTCCCATTTGTTTCAATGTTTGTTGGGCGGCTCCTAAAGCGGGCGTGTTGGTAGTGGCTCCACACAGAATGCCTACCATGTCTGATAGGGAAATGCCCGTAAACCAGCTACTCAATACAGCCATTCCGGTTCCGATAATTACCACTCCGATGCCTAACATGTTCAGTCGTATTCCTCCTTCACGGAAGGAACTGAAGAAACCTGGTCCCACTTGCAGTCCCAAGGCATAAACGAATATGACCAGCCCGAAACTCTCCGCATAATTCAGCATCTGTGGGTCAATTTTTAGTCCCAGATGTCCGGCAAGAATACCTGCGAAGAATACGAATGTTACTCCCAAAGAAATGCCGTATATACGTATCTTTCCTAATCCTAATCCGATGGCTGCGATTAGAGAGAGTATCACAACTGCCTGTAGGGCGGATGATTCGGCAAACAGATTAGATAGCCAGTCCACTGCTCCTCAAGAATATAGGTTTACTGATTTGAATGTTACTTCTTTGCATTTTTTATTTTCACACGCAATACTTCTATGATAGCTGGTAGTATAGATATGATGATAATGGCTACCACTAATAATTTCAAATTCTGTTGTACGAAAGGCAGGTCTCCGAAGAAATAACCCGCATAGCAGAACAAGGCCACCCAAAGGAGTCCGCCCGTTACATTGTAGAGCATGAAATAGTAGTAGTGCATTTTGCCCATACCAGCGACAAATGGAGCGAATGTCCGTACAATGGGAACAAAACGTGCGATAATGATGGTTTTCCCACCATATTTTTTATAGAATTCGTGCGTCTTATCCAAATAGCTTTGCTTAAATATTTTAGAATTGGGATTACTGAATAGTTTTTTACCGAAAAAATGACCTATCGTATAGTTGGATGAATCTCCCAATACAGCAGCGGCAAATACAATCAGTACCAGAACATTGACCTCCAGGGGCATGTCTGGCTGTGCGGCTATAGCACCGGCCACGAATAAAAGGGAGTCTCCTGGCAGGAAAGGGGTAACTACCAGACCGGTTTCGCAGAATATGATTAAAAATAAAATGGCATACGTCCACAGGTGGTATTCCTGCACGATGCTAATCATGTATTGATCAATGTGAAGTATGAAATCAATTATGAATTCCATGACATGTGTTATTTGGGTTTTACTATTCAATTAAAAAAGGCGACCGCAGATTTTTCATGCAGCCGCCCGTTTCAAACTTGTAGTGGATACGAGAATCGAACTCGTGTTCCATGCGTGAGAGGCATGTGTCCTAGCCGCTAGACGAATCCACCATTTCATATTTGTACACCCTCAGGGATTCGAACCCTGGACCCACTGATTAAGAGTCAGTTGCTCTACCAACTGAGCTAAGAGTGCAAATCGGCACTCTGCGGAAGCTGGGGGATTCGAACCCCCGGTACGGTAACCCGTACGGCAGTTTAGCAAACTGCTGGTTTCAGCCACTCACCCAAACTTCCTTAGTGACCAGCATTTTTTCAAATGCGCTGCAAAGGTAGAAGAAAGTTTTGGACTATGCAAACCTTTTGACTATAATTTTTTGCTCATTCTTTTCACGCTTTACTTAAACGGCTATCGTTCAAAATTATAAGTCTGAAAAAATGTCCCTTCTGTCCGCTCTTTTATCTCTGCTCATAAGGTAAGTCGCATTCAGACATAACAAATTCATGCCGTCTTGATTGTTCTGCGCCCAATTTGCATTATCTTTGCATTGCATTTATAAACAGAATGGTTTAATGGATACATTATTAAGAGAAACCGTAACAGCTGCAGTCAATTCCCGTTATCCGCGTATGAACCTTGAGGGAAGAAAGCTGGTTGAGCAGCTTTTGGAGAGACGTGACTTTGAAAAAGGCGAATTGATTTTGTCCGAAGGGCAGGTCAGTCATTATATCGCCTTTATTGGCAAGGGCATGGTGCGCCAGTTCTATTATAAGAATGGAAAGGACATTACCGAACACTTTTCTTACGAAGGGTGTATCGTGATGTGTATTGAGAGTTTGTTGAAACAAGAACCTACCCGCTTGATGATTGAGGCTTTGGAGGATGGTACGGCATACATGTTGCCTTATGACAAATTGATGCTTCAGACTGAAGTGTCGTGGGAACTCAATCTGTTTTATAGGAAGATGCTGGAACATTCATTGATTACTTCTCAGATAAAGGCTGATTCTTGGCGCTTTGAGACAGCCCGTGAACGGTACAATAACCTCATGAATACTCAACCGGAAGTCATTAAGCGTGCGCCGCTTTCGCACATTGCTTCTTATTTGCTTATGACGCCTGAAACATTGAGCCGGGTGCGTGCGGGGGTCTTATAATCCTCCAAATAAAAGTTGGTAGTCACGTTGAGAGGCTGGCTGGGTCCATTCTTCCGGTATGAATTTCCATTGGTTCAGCGCACGGGGGGTAATTCGTCCTCTTTGTTCGATATATTGCATCAGATAGTAGCGCAAGTCTTTGTCCGTTGAGGCAAGGATGCGCTTCTCCAATTCTTCTTGGGGAATGCCTGCGCCTTTAGTCAAAAGTTCTCCTCCTCCGTTTCCCCGATAGGAGTTTACGGCCACTTTGTACATTTTGCCTTCATCGAAAGGGGTTCCATCAGCCATACTTTCAATATGTACTTTATGTCCTTCGGGTTGTGTTACGTCAACTGTGTAGCGTATGCCGGCGGCTGAATCAAAGTTGTAGCTGGCGTTTACGAACTTTGCCCGGTCTTCCGCTCCCGGTCGTGGGTTTTCACGTAGCAGAAGGAGATTGTCCGAGGCGGAGGACATCCGGTTGGTCCACAAAGCGTATGACATTTCGAGCGCATTGCGGATTTCGCGTCCGGAAAGTTCCATGGTATAGAGCATGTTTTCGTACTTATACAGGTTGAACATGTCGCTGACACAAATGTCGCCGGCTTGTATTTCTGAGTCGAAAGACAAAGGCGCGGCCAGCGAAATGTCGGCGCCGCTGATTTCTAATTGTAGCTGGTGTATGAGGTCGACAAAAGCTGAGGGGCCGAAGTAAGCGGGACGGGTAGAGATAGTTTGGTCTATCGTGCCTATTTTGCGTGACACAAAATGGCGGATTTTACTTTGTTGAGGCTCGAATTGCTCCATGAAGGCCGGATCGGCGTCATAATTTTCCATTGACACTAACTGGCTTTTTACTCGCTTTTCTATTACTGTTCCGTTATTTAGCTTGACGTTTATTTCCACTTCGCTTACCATGAGCCCGTTGTTGGCCGGGTTGACAATCCATACCGGATTGCCGTCTGCGGTGTCCGTTATCTTTTCACAAGCCAGGGCATGGTCGTGTCCCATCAGCACGGCATCAAATCCCGGGACATTCCGTGCTATTTCGGCCGACGCGTTTTCATTGTATTTCCCGTTGAGCCGATAAGGTCTCTTTCCCGAGTGGAACAAGCCGATTACGATGTCGGGATTTTCTTCTTTGCGTATGGTTGCCATCCATTTGCGTGCCGTTTCCTCCATGTCGTCGAAGCGTAGCCCTTGCCAAAGTGCCTCGGGGAGCCAAGCTGGTATGGCGGGAGTTATCATGCCTACTATAGCTATTCTTATTCCTTCGCGTTCCAAAATGATGTAGGGCTTGAAATGGGGTTGCTCCGTGTCTGTCTCTATGATGTTGGCGCCCAGTATGGGGAATTTACAGTCTTTTGCCCAGCGGTCGAACACGTTGCGCCCTGTCTCTATGTCATGGTTACCTATGTTCCCGGCGTCATACTTCATATAGTTCAGCATTTCGGCGCAGAGATGCACCGATGCCGTGTCTATATAATTATAGTAATAGGCGGTAGGTTGTCCTTGCAGAATGTCTCCATTGTCCAGCAATATCAGACGTCCTCCGTATGTTTTGCGTTCTTCGTTTACATAGCTGCATATGCGTGACAGACTTCCTTCCGCTTGGCGTTGGCGGATGAAATCATATGGATAATAATTGCCGTGTATATCGCTTGTCTGCACTATTTTCAACTTCACTTCCCGTTCTTGGGCGTTTAAAGAAGAAATTAGGAGCAAGACTAATGTAAATAAGACGCTGTATCTTTTCATGTTCGTTACTTCGATTGGTTGTGAGGGCAAATATAGCGAAATATTTGGAAAGTGGCTGCAGCCTGCTTGCATTTCCGTAAAAAATAGGACGATGTCCTTGCGAATTTGAAACTTTCCTTATACCTTTGCAGCCGCAAATACGGGAATAGCTCAGTTGGTAGAGCATCGGTCTCCAAAACCGAGTGTCGGGAGTTCGAGCCTCTCTTCCCGTGCGGGCTGGAAATTAGGCGGTTACACAAAAGTGGAGCCGCCTTTTTGTTTGAATGGTTAAATCAGTGGAACCGGATTTCGAGGGCAAATCGAAACCAGGTCGTAAAACTATCCAAGGATAAATGGCAAAAGATTGTTGGATAAATGGCAAAGTATCCAATAATACTTGGGTGGGTAACCAATGATGTAAAACGATGGCGAAAGTGTGCAAACTATCCGGCATTTGACTTGTTTGTCGCTTTTTTGTATTACTTTTGGCGGCTAAAAGAGAAACTGATATGATAGAACTGACTGCAGACGAGTTGAAACAACGGTTTAGTGATAAAATCTTTGGCTTGATTTCCGAGGTAGCCGATGATTTAGGCTTGGAGTGCTATGTGGTGGGCGGTTACGTACGCGACCTGTTTTTGGAACGTCCTTCCAAAGACATTGATGTGGTGGTAGTGGGTAGTGGCATACGTATGGCTGAGGCTTTGGGGAAACGTTTGGGACGTGGGGCACATCTTTCGGTTTTCCGCAATTTCGGTACGGCGCAAGTGAAGTTCCACGATAGGGAGGTAGAGTTTGTCGGTGCCCGTAAGGAGTCTTATTCGCATGATTCACGTAAGCCTGTCGTTGAGGATGGCACATTGGAAGATGACCAGAACAGACGTGATTTCACCATTAACGCTTTGGCGGTCTGCCTTAATCGTGCCCGTTATGGTGAGCTGGTAGACCCGTTCGGTGGCTTGGATGATTTGAAAGAACGTACAATCCGTACTCCGCTCGACCCTGATATTACGTTTAGCGACGACCCCTTGCGCATGATGCGTTGCATCCGTTTTGCTACTCAGCTGAAGTTTTACATTGATGATGATACTTTTGAGGCTTTGCATCGCAATCGTGAGCGGATTGGCATTGTTTCGAACGAGCGTATTGCCGATGAGTTGAACAAGATTATTTTGTCACCCATGCCTTCGCGGGGATTTGTGGATTTGGAGCGCTCCGGGTTGCTTGAACTGATTTTTCCTGAATTGGCTGCCTTGCAGGGAGTGGAGACACGCAACGGGCGCTCGCATAAGGATAATTTTTATCATACGTTGGAAGTGTTGGATAATATTAGTCGGGTGACTGATAACCTGTGGCTGCGTTGGGCGGCATTGTTGCATGACATAGGGAAACCTGTTACCAAACGTTGGGATTGTCGGGTTGGATGGACTTTTCATAATCATAACTATATAGGTGAAAAGATGATACCCACTCTGTTCCGCCGTATGAAACTGCCCATGAACGAGAAGATGAAATACGTGCAGAAACTGGTTGGCCTTCACATGCGCCCCATTGTGATGGCTGATGATGTAGTGACCGATTCCGCAGTGCGTCGCTTGCTTTTCGAGGCGGGTGACGATATCGAAGACTTGATGACGCTGTGTGAAGCTGATATTACCTCGAAGAACTCAGAACGTAAGAAACGCTTTCTTGACAATTTCCAGTTGGTTCGTCAGAAACTGAAAGACTTGGAGGAACGCGATCGCATCCGTAACTTCCAACCGCCTGTCAGCGGAGAGGAAATCATGCGTGCTTTCAACTTGCCTCCTTGTCCTCAAATAGGCATTTTGAAAAGTTCCATTAAGGATGCCATTCTGGACGGAGAAATTCCTAATGAGCACGATGCCGCATATGCTTTCATGTTGCGGCGGGCGGCAAGGATGGGGTTGAAACCGCTGGAAGAGGGGAAATAAAACTTAGAACGGATATCGTTGTCTGCGTGTTTCTGACCAGAATACGCTGTAACGTGTAAGGCTCTTCCGAAATCTTCGGAAGGGCTTTTTATGTAAGTGCTTTCCTGCCTCGGAATATTGAACTTCTGCAAATAGTTAAGTGCTCTTGAGTCTTTTAATAAGGATTTGTCTGTCCTTTTAAAGGATTTATGCCGGCCTTATATGTTTTGAAGGACTTTCTGCCAGCCAACTTCGCATTTGGTTATGCGGATGTCGTCTGGCACAGTTGTGTAGGCATTGCAAATGCCTTTTGGCATTAGCGAATATAAAATTGTCAAGGCAGAACACATTCGGCGGTTTCCTGGCATTGTTCTCAAACCGTTTTTTTTGTTGTCAAATACTTTATTGGCACAATCGGAAATATAAAAATGAAGACTATTGGTTACATTTGCCGGTGCTAAATTTGTTGTATCATGGAAAATCACCGATTGTTTATAGAAGCAGTGCTGCTGCTTTTAATTCTTGGATATACTTCGTGCAGTCATCGTCCTTGCCTGCATGAAAAGTTTGTCGGCAATGCTGAAATGTTGTTGGACAGTACATTAAAATATTACAAAGCGGAAACAGCCTGTCTGTTTAATGAAACCTACCCTAAAAATAATGAAAAAGTGACTTACCTGGCTGATGACGCCGATACGATTCGGGGCGACAAAGTCGCATACTTGTGGCCTACGTCGGGCTTGTTTTCCGCCGTGAACGCCTTATGGAGTGCAACCGGAAATCAACGGTATGAAGCAATGCTGGACGAGCTGATTTTGCCCGGACTTCAGTGCTATTATGATACAACCCGCATTCCTCCGTGTTACCAGTCTTACTTGGCAAACGCCGGTCATTCGGATCGTTATTATGATGATAATATTTGGCTTGGAATCGATTTTTTGGAGAGTTATGAGCTGACTGGAAAACAAAACTACCTGGATAAGGCGGAACAGATTTGGGAATTCTTGGAAAGTGGTAGGGATAGCGTGCTTGGGGGTGGCATTTACTGGTGCGAACAGAAGAAAAAATCCAAAAACGTCTGTTCCAATGCTCCGGCTTCCGTCCTGGCCTTGAAATTATATCGTGCTACCCGTAATGAAATTTATTTGAAGGCAGGTAAGGATTTGTATCATTGGACTAAAAACATCCTGCAGGATACGGATGATTATCTTTATTATGACAACATAAGGTTGGATGGTACAATTGATAAGACAAAGTATGCCTACAATAGTGGGCAGATGTTGCAGGCGGCGGCTTTGCTATATCAGCTGACCGGCGAACCGCAGTATACGGATGCTGTGGAGAAATTGTCTAAAGCGTGCAGCGATTATTTTTTTGAAGGACCGGACGAGCGGTTTCCTTTCCGACGGATTAAGAATGGAAACGTCTGGTTCGTTTCCATTATGCTACGTGGTTTTGAAGAAGCTTATGCTGTCAATAAGGATCCTCAGTATCTGGAAATTTTTATCGAGACGTTGGATTATATGTGGGAGCATAATACAAATGGAAATCGTTTGTTTGAGGATAACAGCTTTGTTGAGTGCCGGTCGGAAAACGGGCAACACAAATGGCTGTTGACGCAAGCGGCCCTAATAGAAATGTATGCCAGATTATCAAGTTTAAAAATAAAATAGAAAAAACTATGGAAAGGTTACTCCTGAGTAGAAAAATTGTATTTGGCGCCTGTGGATTGCTTTATGCATTGGCTTCGCAAGGCGCTGACATGCCAAGAGTGCATTTGAATACGGACGAAGAGATTGTTATGACGTGTGACAACATCGGGCGCTACACCACTAATCGTCCACCTGTGCAAGACCGTCTTTTCCATTCGGATGTCATTGAGAAAAAAATACAGGAAGTGAAGCAGATGCTGACAAATCCTTATTTGGCATGGATGTTTGAGAATTGTTTTCCAAACACTTTGGACACTACGGTGCACTATCGCCTTTTGGATGGCGAGGACGATACATTTGTTTATACCGGTGACATCCACGCCATGTGGCTGCGTGATTCGGGAGCGCAAGTGTGGCCCTATGTGCAGTTTGCCAATTCGGATGCTCAGTTGAAGAAAATGCTTCGAGGTGTCATTCTCCGGCAATGGAAATGCATCAATATAGATCCGTATGCCAACGCTTTCAATGATGGGGCTACAGGCGGTCCGTGGATGAGTGATGATACGGACATGAAACCGGAGTTGCATGAACGGAAATATGAGATAGATTCATTGTGCTATCCTTTGCGTCTTGCTTATCATTATTGGAAAGTGACGGGCGATGCTTCTATCTTTAATGAACAATGGATACAGGCCATAACCAATATCGTAAAGACCTTTAAGGAGCAGCAGCGTAAAGACGGACCTGGACCATACCGCTTTATGCGGAAAACGGAACGCCAGTTGGACACAATGTCCAATAATGGCTATGGCCATCCGGTGAAGCCGGTTGGGCTGATTGTTTCCAGTTTCCGTCCTTCGGATGATGCGGCTACCTACCAGTTTTTGATTCCCGCTAATTTTTTTGCAGTAACTTCGTTGCGCAAGGCTGCTGAAATTCTGGAAACGGTCAATAAGGAAAGTGCCTTGGCGGATGAATGCCGCATGTTGGCAAACGAAGTGGACGAAGCGCTGAAGAAATATGCCACTTATGACCATCCCCGGTATGGTACTATCTATGCATTTGAAGTCGATGGTTTTGGTAACCAGTTGATTATGGATGACGCCAACGTTCCCAGCCTGTTAGGAATGGCTTATTTGGGAGATGTTGATATAAACGACACGGTTTATCAGAATACGCGCCGGTTTGTGTGGAGTGAGGATAACCCGTATTTCTTTCATGGAGCGGCAGGTGAAGGTATAGGCGGACCACACGTCGGCTATGACATGATATGGCCTATGAGCATTATGATGAAGGCCTTTACCAGTCAGGATGATGTTGAAATCAAGACATGCGTGGAGATGCTGATGGCTACAGATGCGGGTACGGGATTTATGCATGAGTCTTTTCACAAGAATGATGCGGAAAAATTTACACGTGCTTGGTTCGCTTGGCAAAATACGTTGTTTGGCGAGCTGATACTCAAGCTGATAGATGATGGAAAATTGGATTTGTTGAATAGCATAACCTATAAAAAATAAGATGATGATGCGTAAAATATTAATAGGTGCGTGCCTGGCTTGTATGCCGGCGTTTTTGTCTGCTCAAGAAGATTTTCGGAATTGGCCTCAAGGAACTTCGCCTGCGGAGGTGGGGCAGCTGGTGAGCAAACGTTTTGTAGAAGTTCCACATCCCAATTTTGACGCTAACCCTGCGCCTCCTAATGAAATTACTTATCCGGAGACTTGTGCCTGGTTTGGGGCATTGCGCTATGCGGATGTTACAGGAAATAAGGAACTGTTGCGTCAATTGGAGGTCCGTTTCTTGCCCATCTTTGGCCCCGAACGCCGTTTGCAGCCTCTGCCGGATCATGTGGACCACACGGTATTCGGCGTCATTCCTTTACAGTTGTATGCGCAGACCGGGAAGGAGATTTATTGGCACATGGGAATGTGGTATGCCGATGCGCAGTGGGAAATGCCTTATAAAACGAAGCGCCAGGCCGAATATCAGGCGTTGCTTGATGCGGGACTTTCCTGGCAAACCCGTTATTGGATAGATGATATGTTCATGATTACTGCCATCCAGTCGCAGGCTTACCTCGTCTCAAAAGAACGTAAGTACATAGACCGTGCTGCTCATGAGATGGTAGTCTACTTGGATAAAATACAGCGTCCCAACGGATTGTTTTATCATGCGCCCGATGTTCCTTTCTTTTGGGCGAGGGGTAATGGCTGGATGGCTGCCGGTATGACGGAATTGTTGGGGTGTCTGCCCGCTGACAATCCGGATCGTCAGCGGATTTTGGCTTCTTATCGTAAAATGATGGAGACGTTGCTGCGTTGTCAGAAGGCGGATGGCTTGTGGGGACAATTGGTGGATGACACGACCAGTTGGAGCGAGACTTCCGGTTCGGCCATGTTCGCTTACGCCATGATTAAGGGCGTTAAGAAAGGATGGCTGGATGCTGCGGTTTATGCGCCTGCGGCACGTAAGGCTTGGATTGCCTTGGTGGAACAGATAGACGAGAAAGGCGATATTGCAGGCGTTTGTGAAGGTACGAATAAAACTAATGACCGGCAGTTCTATTTAAACCGGCGTACTTTACCCGGTAACATGCATGGACAAGCACCGATATTGTGGTGTGTAACGGCTTTTTTGGAAGAATAGGGTTCATTTAGTAAATAGGGTATAGGTATGAATAAGATTATTTTGGCATTAGCCGCTGCGCTTGTATGGCTGATTTCGGGTCATGCGGCGGCAAAATCGGTCAGTGTACAGTCTCCTGACGGAAACTTGAAAGTAACTATTGAAGTAAGCGATAAGATTTATTATTCCATTTATGCGGGTGATGATTTGATTTTGCAGAATTGCTCATTGGCTTTGACACTTTCGGATGAAGTGCTGGGCGTAAATCCGAAGCTGAGGCGTGTGAAACGCGGGGTGATAGATGAGACTGTGAAGCGGGAAATACCATTGAAAAATGCTTTTGTAAGAAATCATTGTAACACCCTGCGCATGAGTTTTGCCGGAAATTATGCCGTGGACTTTCGTGTGTTCGATACAGGGGTGGCTTATCGTTTCGTGCTTGACAAAAAAGGAGAGATAGAGGTGATGGACGAGGACTTTGCGATACATTTCCCCGGTAATTGCCTTGCGCATCTGTCACAACCGCAAAATTTTAAGACCTCCTATGAGTATCCTTATACACATGTTCATACGCGCGACTATAAAGATACGGATCGTATGAGCTATCTGCCGGTTCTGTTGGAGACGGAGGACGATTACAAGATTTTGATTTCAGAAGCTGATTTGCGTGACTATCCTTGCATGTTCTTGAAAAGTACAGGTGACAATGGCATGTGTTCCTTATTTCCAAAATATCCGCTGGAGTTTGGTGAGGATGGTGACCGTAGTCTGAAGATTTTGAAAGAGGCCGATTACATGGCCAAAACATCCGGGACGAGGACTTTGCCTTGGCGTTTTTTCGTCATTACGGATGATGATCGTGAAATTGTGTCTAATGAAATGGTCTATAACCTGTCTTCTCCTTGTGAGTTGGAGGATTTCAGTTGGGTAAAGCCCGGTCAGGTCAGTTGGGAATGGTGGCACGATGCACGCCTGTATGGTGTGGACTTCCGTTCGGGTTATAATATGGACTCATATAAATATTATATAGATTTTGCGTCGACATTTGGCATTCCTTATATCATTATGGATGAAGGGTGGGCAAAGAGTACCCGTGACCCTTTCACTCCTAATCCAACGATTGATCTCAAAGAACTGATTAAATACGGGAAGGAGCGGAATGTGAGAATTGTGTTGTGGTTGACTTGGCTGACGGTAGAATACCATTTTGACTTGTTTAAGACGTTTGCCGATTGGGGCATTGCGGGCGTGAAGATTGATTTCATGGACCGTAGTGACCAATGGATGGTGAATTATTACGAACGGGTTGCCAAGGAAGCAGCCAAGTATAAATTGTTTGTTGATTTTCATGGTTCGTTCAAACCGGCCGGCCTGGAACGCCGGTATCCCAATGTGTTGTCTTATGAAGGCGTGTTAGGTATGGAACAAGGCGGCAATTGTAAACCTTCCAACAGCATCTATCTGCCCTTTATGCGCAATGCGGTTGGACCAATGGACTTTACTCCTGGTTCCATGTTCTCCGCTCAGCCTGAGGATAACCGCTCTACACGTGCCAATGCCATGGGTTCGGGTACTCGTGCTTATCAGATGGCGTTGTTTGTTGTGTTCGAAAGCGGACTTCAGATGTTGGCGGATAATCCTGTTTATTACTATCGCGAACGTCCGTGTACGGAGTTTATTTCCAGCGTGCCGGTCGTTTGGGACGAAACAAAAGTGCTTGATGCCAAGGTGGGCGAGTATGTATTGATTGCCCGTCGTAGCGGGGACAAATGGTACATCGGTGCAATTACGAATGACAAAGGACGTTCATTGGAACTTAATTTAGACTTCCTTCCGGAAGGGGAAAACCGGCACCTTACTTATTTCGAAGATGGTATCAATGCGGATAGGCAAGCCATGGATTATAAGAAGAAAGAAATCGAGGTCGGTCGTTCCACAAAGTTGACTTTGAACTTGGTACGTAACGGTGGTTGGGCCGGTGTGATAGAATAAGTGCGACATAATTATGAAACGAAGTATCATCTGTCTAATATTCTTGGGGTGTCTGTTGGGAAACATGGCTGCTGAAAGCGGTTATGAGCTGTGGTTGCGTTACAGGCTGGTAGACGATATGTCTTTGCTTGACAATTACCGGAAGTTGAATGCCGTGTGTTATTTCCCGAAGACAACTTCCGAGCAGGCAAGTGCCGCTAAGGCGGAATTATTCCGAGGTATGGAGGGGCTGCTGGGCAAGTTGCCGGCGGAAACTTCTGCACCTGATGGCGGTACGTTATGGATTGGCGTAAGCCATGTGCTTTTCCCTTCTGGCGATATTCCGTTCGGTGAAAAGGTACGTGCATTAAATGAAGAAGGATATTTGATTTGGAGTGGCCGGTTGAACGGAAAACAGCGGGTTGTTGTTACGGCTCTGACGGATAGGGGATTATTGTATGGTGTATTTCATTACTTGCGGTTGATGCAGACTCGTCAATCCTTGGATGATTTGTGTGTCGTGGAGAATCCGAAACTGAAATATCGCATGCTTAATCATTGGGATAACCTGGATGGAACCGTGGAGCGTGGTTATGCCGGTTACAGCCTTTGGAATTGGGAACGATTACCTTTTTATAAAGAGACTCGTTACACGGATTATGCCCGTGCTAACGCTTCAATCGGCATTAATGGAATCGTGTTGAACAATGTCAATGCTCAGGCAAAGAGTCTGCGTAGGGATTGGCTAGTTAAGGCGTCAGGATTGGCGGATGCGTTTCGCCCTTATGGCATACGTGTATATCTTACAGCCAAATTTAGCGCGCCGAAGGAACTTGGAGGGTTGGACACAGCTAATCCCAAAGACTCTCGTGTACGTGCTTGGTGGAAAGAAAAGGTTGAGGAAATTTATTCCATTATTCCGGATTTTGGCGGCTTCTTGGTAAAAGCCAATTCAGAAGGGCAACCGGGACCGCAGGATTATGGTTGTACCCATGCGGATGGAGCCAATATGTTGGGCGAAGCATTGGAACCGTATGGTGGTGTCGTCTTTTGGCGGGCATTTGTTTATCAGAACGAGCGTCATGTCGATCGTGTGGTAACGGGGTATAATGAGTTTAAACCATTGGACGGTCAATTCCGGAAAAATGTGTTTGTGCAACCCAAGAATGGTCCGATAGATTTCCAGCCGCGTGAGCCTTTCCATCCATTGTTTGGCGGTATGCCACGGACGCCGTTGGCTTTGGAATTTCAAATTACGCAGGAAAACTTGGGACACGCCGGCCATCTGGTTTATTTGGGGACATTGTATGAAGAAACCCTTCAGTCCGATACGTATGCTTGCGGGCAGGGAAGTACAGTTTCAAAAGTTCTTCAAGACTATCAGCGTACGCATGGCATATCAGCCATTGCTGGGGTTCCGAATGTGGGAACGGATTTGAATTGGACTGGGCATCTGTTTGGACAAGCCAATTGGTATGCTTTCGGGCGGTTGGCGTGGAATCCGGACATGTGTGCTATGACGATAGCGGAAGAATGGGTGAGGATGACCTTCTCCAATACACAGGAAGTCTTAAATCCCATTTTGAAACTGATGGCAATGTCGCGCGAGACGTATGTCAACTATACCATGCCGTTAGGTTTGAACCACATTATGAATTATGCTACGCACAACGGTCCGGAACCTTGGCATGATGACCCGGTATGGACAGCGTTCGATTACCATAAAGTAACAACAGACAGCATCGGAGTAGATCGTACGGATGGTGGCAGTGGCGCAACAGGACAATACCACACACCTGTATGCGATCGGTTTAACAGTCTTCGTACCTGCCCGGAAAGTTATCTGCTATGGTTTCATCGGTTGCCGTGGGACTATCGTTTGGCTTCGGGGAAAACATTGTGGGACGAGCTTGTGTCGCATTATTATAAAGGTGTGGCTGAAGTGGGACAGATGAAGAACATTTGGCATTCATTGGAAGGAAAAATCGACTTGGAACGTTATAATCAAGTCGCTTCGTTGCTGGAGTATCAGGAACGGGAGGCGATGTGGTGGCGCGACGGATGTGTCTTGTTTTTCCAACAGTATTCGCAACGTCCGCTTCCGGAGGGATGCCAACCCCCTGCTCATGATTTGAAATACTACCAATCCATTCCTTTCCCATACGACTGGAAAGGATATTATGATTAAGGAATAATGAATATGATAAACCTGTAAATTTGTTTACAATATGAAACAATACATCCTTTTGACTGTCTGTTTGTTGTTATTAGGGCCTTTACAGGCCCGTCAATCTGATGAATATTGGACTTCTCCTCGTGGGACATACGAGGAACGCAGGATTCAATTCTTGGATTATTACTCGGAAAATGGAGTGGAAACCGGGCTTTACGGCGTGTTCCGGCAGGCGGCGCGGGCGGCTTCCGGGCGTTCATTGGAACTGGACAACATGCGCGATGTGATAGCTGTTATTCGTTCCAATCATGATTGTAATGATTTTACGCTGAATGGTTTGCTTCGCATGATGTATCTGGATAAGGAGCGGGCTTTCTTGCCCGATGAGCTAAGGGCAGTGATGGAGAACTGTGTGCTCGACTTTAAATATTGGTGGGACGACGGTCGTCGTGACACGACTTATCGCTGTTACCATACGGAAAATCACCAGGCATTGTATCATACGGCGGAACTGCTGGCAGGACAGCTGTATAAGAAAGCAAAGTTCACCAATGGGAAAAACGGACGTTGGCATATGGCTCACGCTAAAGAACGGCTGTTGAGATGGTTGGATTATCGCTTCCGTTTTGGTTTTAGCGAATGGATGTCTACGTATTATGAAGTGGAGACATTGTTGCTGGCCAATTTATATGACTTTGCGGAGGATGAGGCTATTCGTGTCAAAGCCGGCATGGTGCTGGACTTGCTGATGTTTGATGTGGCTCTCAACAACTATGAAGGATTTATGGGCTCTTCCAGTGGGCGTACTTATGCCCATTCGCTGATTATGGGAGCGCACAATACGGCACCATTAACTAAATTGGTGTTTGGGGTTGGTACGTACGACCGTGATGAGGTGATAGCTCCGGTGGCTTTGGCAACCAGCTCATATCGTTGCCCGCAGGTCATTTGCGACATTGCGACGGATTATCAGACTCCTTTCCTGAACCGTCAGCGGGTCAGCATCAATGTTGAGGACGCTCCCCAGTATGGCCTTTCGTATGACAAGGAGTTGGATTGTCATCTTTTTTGGGGCATGCAGGAGTTTATCCATCCGTTGGCTATCCGGATGTCCAAACAGATTTCGGAGAAATATGATGTTTGGCCTTATCGTAACTATGACGATTATATCCGTATCTATGATAAAGAGAAAGCCGAATTTGGAAAGGTCATTCATAATCACCTTGACCGCTTTGCCCTTTCTGAGGCTAATGTAGAGACGTTCCGTACGGCTGATTATATGTTGAGTTGTGCATTGGATTATCGTAAGGGAGCTCCAGGTTATCAGCAACATATCTGGCAGGCGACTTTGGGGAACAAAGCGTTGGTTTATACGAATTGTCCCGGAGGCAACAACCTGCGTTTCTCGCCCAATTATTGGTCGGGTAATGAGGTTTTGCCGCGGGCGGCTCAGTCGGGTCGTGTGGTCGTGTGTGTATATAATACTCCTGACGATAAGAAACCGGATTTTACCCATGCGTATTTTCCTGTATCAGAATTCGATGAGATACATTTGTCCGGTTCATGGATATTCGGGCGTAAGGAAGAGGGATATGTGGCGTTATATTCGCACCATATTCCGCAGTTGAAATCAGACTTTAGAGGCGTTTTATGCGATGTCTTTGCACCAGGTCGTCAGAACGTTTGGATTTGTGAGGTCGGAAGTAAAGAGCAGTGGGGTAGCTTTGCGAATTTTATCGAGGCAATCCGAAACGCATTTGTCAAGGTTGAGGGGCTGAATGTCGTTTACCATTCACCGTCAGAAGGTGTGATGTCGTTTGGATGGGATGTCCCGTTGTTTGTGCAGGGCGATGAGAAACCTTTGCGCTGGGAGTACAGATATGACAATCCTTATTGCAAAACGCGTTTCAATGCTACTCGGTTGGAGATTGAGAAGTCCGGTAAAAAACTGTTGCTTGATTGGGATAAGGCGGAACGTAGATTGGTCAATGAATAAATAGTTCGGATAGATATGGCGAAAAACATCTTGTGTTCATTACTGGCTGTCTTGCTGGTGAGCGTATCCGCTTGGCCTGAAGAGGCAAAGACATATGACATTGTAATTGTAGGTGGCAATCCGGGAGGCATCATGGCGGCCATAGCTTCGGCTCGTCAAGGAAAAACGTCCGTCATATTGGAACGTAGCTCGCACATTGGAGGGTTACCGGCTAATGGATTAGGTGCGACTGACATTGCCACACGTGGAGCGACGACGGGGTTGTTTGCGGAATTTACTTCGCGCGTTTTGGCATACTATGTAGACAAGTATGGTGAAAACTCACCTCAAGTCAAGACTTGTAGTGATGGATTTCATTTTGAACCTTCAGTGGCGTCATTAGTTTATGGAGAAATGCTGGCGGAATGTGCAGACAAGGTTACTGTGTTGACCATGCGTCAGTTTGATGCTGAGTCCGAAAATATATGTATGAAGGATGACCGCATAGAGTATATCCGTATTTTAAATCGCGTGACTGGTGAAACAGAAGTATATCAAGGTCGGATTTTTATTGATGCCACTTATGAAGGCGATTTAGGTGCGGCGGCCGGTGTGCCTTTCCGTGTGGGACGCGAAAGTAAAGATGAATTCAACGAACCGGGTGCCGGTCGTACGTATGAGTATTGGAAAAGTCTTCCGGCTGCTGGAAGTACGGGTGAGGCCGATAATGCTGTACAGGCATATAATTATCGGGTCTGCCTGACGGATGATCCTGCACAACGGGTGAATATAGAGAAACCCGCAAGTTACAACCGCGAAGACTATGTGTCGTTGATAGAAGATGTGTGGACAGGCCGTAATACTTGGAAGGAAATGCGGGAAGTGACTGACGAGATGTTGCAGGAAAACAGGAAACGGATAGCTTCCGGAGGTAAAACGGCCATTCCGGGCGATAGTTGGGGTATTATGAAGTTGGTGTCGCTTACGGCATTGCCCAATCGGAAGACCGATGCCAACAACCAGCATGGAGCTTTCCTTTCTACCGATTTGCCGGAAGAAAACTGGCCGTGGCCCACTTCGTCTTGGGAGTGGCGTGACCGTTTCGCAAAACGCTTGCGCGATTATACGTTGGGCTTGTTTTGGTTTGCTCAACATGATTCCATGTTGCCTGTTCATTTCAGAGAAGAAGTCTTGAAATGGGGATTATCGAAGGGCGAGTATAAGGATAACGGCTATTTTCCCCGCCAAGTCTATGTGCGTGAGGGACGTCGTTTTGAGGGCGTTTATTTCTTTACGGCGACTGATGCGCTTCCGGTAGCTCCGGGCAAGCGTCCTCCTCTGCACAGGAACAGTATTACGGCAAGTCATTATGCACTCGATTCACACGCTGCACGTAAGCGGGAGCAGGGTAGGGTACATTTGGATGGATTTATCAGTTATCCTACCCGTCCTTATACCGTGCCTTATGGTGTCATTTTGCCGCCCAATGTGGACAACCTCTTATTGCCGGTACCCGTTTCGGGCTCTCATGTGGGTTTTTCAACCTTGCGTATGGAACCTTGTTGGATGGCTTTGGGGCAAGCGGCAGGTGTGGCTGCATCGTTGGCCATTGATGACAAATGCAAAGTGCGCAATGTGGATATTGCAGCGTTGCAGGCTGCATTGGTGAAGGAAAAGGCAACTTTGATTTATTATACCGACCTTACTCCGGATAGTCCGGACTTTGCAATGGTTCAGTATCTGGGTCTGAAAGGATATTTGTCCGGATGGGAAGCCCGTTTGGAGGAGCCGGTTTCAAGGGATGACCTGGATTTATGGAACGCTTTGTCGGCCAATAAGTTGAATGTACGATTAGGTGAAACAAAGCGTGTGGATGTCTTACGTCAGATTTATAATGCATATTTGTCAGATAAAACGAAATAAGTATAAAGATATGAAAACGGTTTTTTTCATAGTTGGGCTGTTGTGCTGTTTGCAGAGCAGTTGGGCCGATGGAACGCTTCCACGACCGGAATATCCCCGTCCTCAGTTTGAACGGGCCGATTGGCGGAATTTGAATGGGGAATGGACATACGAGTTCGATTTCGGTAAGTCGGGAATGAATCGCAAACTGTATGAGAGTAAAGGGTTTGATAATTCCATTATAGTGCCTTTTTGTCCGGAGAGCAAGTTGTCTGGGGTGAATTATACGGATTTTATTCCTGCTATGTGGTATCATCGGACAGTCCGGGTGCCTCAAGACTGGAATGGGAAACGGGTTATCTTGCATTTTGGTGCAGTGGATTATTATTCGGTAATCTATCTGGATGGAAAACGGGTCGGGCGGCATTGGGGAGGCAGTTCCTCTTTTGCAGTAGACATAACGGATTTTGTCCGTGCGGGTGTTGAACATCATTTAGTGGTCTATGTGGAAGATGACCAGCGTAGCGGCATGCAGGCAAAAGGAAAACAAAGTGGCAATTACTATTCGCAAGGATGTGAATATACGCGTACTACCGGCATTTGGCAAACGGTTTGGATGGAAGCTGTCAGTCGGTGTGGATTGAAAAGCGCAAGGATTACGCCTGAGTTCGACCAGTCGTGTTTCATTATTTGTCCGGAATTCTATGCCTTGGAAGAAGGAATGCAGGTGGAGGCTTTGGTTAAAGATGGTTCAAAAGTCGTAAGTCGGTTGATACGGCGGGCCGCTACTCCGTTGACCATGACGCTGCCTATAAAGAAACTGAAAGCATGGTCGCCCGAATCTCCATTCTTGTATGACATCGAATTGGACGTGAGGGATAAAGACGGAAAACTGATTGACCGGGTGAAATCTTACGCCGGTATGCGTAAGGTGCATGTGGAAGGAAACAGGTTGTTTTTGAATAACAAGCCTTATTATCTCCGTTTTGTGCTCGACCAAGGTTTTTATCCGGATGGTGTTTGGACGGCTCCTTCAGATGCGGACTTAAAGCGTGACATTGAACTCAGTATGGATGCCGGTTTCAATGGTGCACGTCTGCATCAGAAAGTTTTTGAGGAACGTTTCCATTATTGGGCGGACCGGTTAGGCTATCTTACATGGGGCGAATCTGCCAGTTGGGGCGTAAATACAAGTAGTGAGGAGGCTGCGCGCAATTTCCTGGCAGAATGGGGTGAAATCCTGACGCGCGACCGTAACCATCCTTCCATTATAGCATGGACACCATTCAATGAAACGTGGGACCGTCCGTCCAATGACGAACAGGCCCGTATTCACGACAGGCTGGTTAAAGACGCTTATCGTTTGTCTCATGCCTTGGATTATCGTCCGGTTAATGATGCCAGCGGGAATTATCATGTCATGACAGACCTTTGGAGTGTGCATCATTATGCGCAGAGTGCGACGGAGATGGTGAAACGGTTGGAGCCGAAGAATGGAACCTTGCCACAGAAGAGCACGACGATGGAAGTGCTTTATAGCGGACAACCTTATTTTGTCGACGAATATGGAGGCATCAAATGGGTGCAAGGCAAGCAGTTCGCGGCCAATTCGTGGGGGTATGGAGACGGGCCTGAAACGTTGGAAGAGTTTTACGCCCGTCTGAAGGAAATCACCGATGTCATTCTTTCTTATCCTCACATTGCCGGCTATTGTTATACGCAGTTGACTGATGTGGAGCAGGAACAGAACGGTATTTATAACTACGACCGTACCCCAAAGTTCGATAGAGAGCGGATAAGGGAAGTCTTTCTACGGGAACCGGATAACTATAAAAGTCCGTCAGAGAAGTGATCATATTTCGTGCGTTATGTGTATTTGGTGATGTCATCCTAAGCGACGCGAAGAATCTGGTATCCACGTAGATGCATTCGGGATTCTTCACGATGTCCGGAATGACAATTGCGCAAATATACACCGCGCAAAGTATAATGAAGCTAAAAAGATTAGGATGATGAAACTTTTCAATTTTTTATTTCTTTCGTTGGTCATGTCTTGTTGCATGGGTTTGCAGGCACAGCAACGTGATTGGCCCGGGTTGAACCGTTACGCTCACGACAACCAGACTGTAGCACGACAGAGTGAACAGGCGCGTAGAGTGGTATTTATGGGGAATTCCATTACGGATAACTGGGCTCGTTTTCATCCGGAGTTCTTTACGGACAACGGGTATGTGGGGCGTGGTATAAGCGGGCAGACTTCTTACCAGTTCCTGTTGCGCTTCCGTGAAGATGTTATTCTGCTGCATCCGAAGTTGGTGGTTATCAATGCCGGTACCAACGATATTGCCGAGAACATTGGTCCCTATAATGAGGACTATACGTTTGGCAATATCGTGTCAATGGTAGAGTTGGCGCAGGCCAATCACATCAAGGTTATTCTTACATCTGTGTTGCCGGCCGCTTCTTTTGGTTGGAATCCTGCCATTAAAGATGCGGCTTTCAAAATTGCGAAACTGAATGCCCGTATTGCTCTTTATGCCGGACAGCATGGCATTCCTTATGTGGATTACTACGGGAAGTTGGTCTTTGGAGATGACAAGGCGCTCAATCCTGCTTATACAAAAGACGGTGTACATCCCACGCCTGCCGGTTATGAGGTCATGGAGGCTTTAATAAAGGAAGCGATTGCGCGGGAATTGGAATAGTAGGGCTTCTGTGTGGGAAAAGGCAAGATGAACAGTCCCGAATCATAGTATGATTTAAGGCAAAACATACTATGATTCGGGACTGTTCATAGTATGTTTTACCCTAAAAAATACTATGGATTTTATTTTACAAACAGGGCGTTTCTGCATATATGCTTCGGTTACTGCTAATGATTTGTGCCATTTATGTTTCACTGTCATCTCAGTTTTATGGGCTTTTGGTTAGATTTCTCTATTAACGCATTGGAATATGGTTTTCAAAAATCTGCTTTCACGCCTTCACGCATCTTTTAACTTGTTGATAATTAGTCTGATATTGTGAAAAATGTATCTTTCACAACTGTTTCACACATCCTTCACTGTGGTTCTCTTCCTTTCACACACTTCCGGTTCATATGATGATGGATGGAACATTTTTCTACATTCGTGGGCTGTTTTTGTTTTTACTGTATAATGCGTGTTTTGCACATAATTTGTATTATTCAGCACAAAATTCGTCTTTTATGAGAGCTTTCTTCCCATTTATGGCGCTTGTATAAGGTTACTTGGCTAAATTCTTCCTTATACCCGCTTGTTATTTTTCCCCGTTTGTTGAATATTGTTCCGTTTTATGTTTAAAAATAGTCCATGAACCATTTTTAAGCATAAACGGACTATTGATTTCCTTTGGCTGTGTCACACTTTTGCGTATTTAAGTCATTTTATAGCGTAATAATTATAAACAGTTGTGTAATTTTTGTTAACTAATCCGTTTGTGAAGATGTTGTATATTAATAAAAGTTAACGGGGGGGGGGTAGATATTGAAATACTTTTTTAGATTTAAAACCCGTAAATCATAAAGTTTAAATCAGTGTATGTGCAATTTCTATATGTCGTTCGTTAAAGTATGTAAAGTTTGTAATGGTTTTTGTACTGTTCCGCTAATGGGCTGACTGATATTGTTGTTGTGGCTCAATGCTCGCACTGACTTATTCTTGCTTACTTAGGACTATGCTATGATAAGAAAACGGTCTGTTTGTCTGGAACAATGGCAAAATTAGTGCGCTGACCGTATTGGATGTGTTAATTATATGGAGTATTAAAAGCCTGCCGACAGAGTTAAGTACGCACTAAATTAACGCCGTCGGTGTGGGAAAATTAAAATCGCAATACAATGAAAAAAAGGAAGATTCTTTTCTACGAAAGAAGAAAGGTGTTGTATGCCATGCTTCTGTGCATTGCCTGTTTTCTAAATGTATCCTTGGTGAATGCGCAAAATCAAATTACGGTGAAAGGTGTGGTTAACGATGCGTTTGGACCGGTAATCGGAGCCAATATTGTGGACAAAGCTAATCCGTCAGTGGGTACGATTACGGACATTGACGGTAATTTTACCTTGACAGTGCCGGATAATGCAACCATTGTGGTTCGTTATGTAGGCTATAAAACGCAGGAAATTTTGTTGAATGGCCGCACTTCCTTGACTGTGACACTGGAAGAGGACAGTGAGACGTTGGAAGAGGTCGTTGTTGTAGGTTATGGTACGACGAAACGGAAAAACTTTACCGGTTCTGTTTCTACTGTAAAAGCGGCCGAGACTCCTTTGGCTTTGATGCCTTCTTCGAACGCAATGGATTTGTTGCGCGGTACCACTACCGGTATTACGGTGTCCCAACAGCAGGGCGCCGGCCAGGCTCCTTCGTTGCAGGTGCGTGGCCAGAAATCGGTTAACGGTGGTTCCGACCCACTCATTGTAATAGATGGTGTGATTTTTATGGGAAGTTTCCGTGACATCGACCCCGCCACCATTGAGAGCATGAGCGTATTGAAAGATGCCACTTCGTTGGCCGCATACGGTTCGCAAGCGGCTAACGGTGTTATCATGATTACCACCAAAAAAGGAAAAATGGGTAAACCGGTTATCAACTTCAATGCTTCGTGGGCTTTCTCCGGCGCTACTTCGAAACCCGATGTGCTGAGTCCGGAGGATTACGTAAGGAAGGTGAACCTGCTGAACGGTTTGGCTGAAGACGCTGACCCTACCTGGATGCGTGAGTATGAGTATGAGAACTATCAGAATGGAAACACTATCGACTGGTTTGATTATAGTACACGTACGGGGGTGATGCAGAACTATTCCGCTTCCGTGTCCGGTGCTAATGAAAAAATTAATTATTTCCTTTCCGCTACTTATACGGATCAGCAAGGTATCGTGAAGGGTGATGATTATAACCGCATAGCTTTGACGAGCCGCATCCAGTCTGATATTACCGACTGGTTGCAGGTGGGTGGCCAGATGAACTACGCTTACAATAATTACTCCGGCGCAAGTGTTTACGACCTTTATCAGGCAGTCCGTTTAAGTCCTTACGGCCGTGCCGAGCGTGCCGATGGCGCTGGCCCGGAGAAGTTTCCTGTAAACGAAGGTATCTATCGAACGAACCCCATGTGGAATGTATTGAGTGGTACGATTGACGATCACGACACCTACGCAACTACAACGCTGAAAGGCCATTTGTTACTGAAGTGTCCGTGGATTGAGGGCTTGACTTTCCGTATAAACGGAAGCTATTCGGTAGAGAACATTGAGCGCGATTATTTTACGCACGAAGGTTACTACGTACAGGAAGGTGTGGGCGATGACCGTTACTCGGATGCTACGGTAGCAGGTTTCTTGGCTTCGGCAAACGGTTACAGCGCACGTACACAGAACACCTCTTGGGTGTGGGATAACATCTTGAACTACACCCGTCAGTTCGGCAAGCATTTCATCGACTTGACTTATGTGTACACGCGTGACTCTTATGAATATGACTATCGCAGTTTCAGTGGCTCGGACTTTGCCGCTTTGGGAAATACCCAATTGAGTTACAACGGCTTAAACCTGGGCACTACACAGCAGATTGACAATTTGTCCTACACGCTTCATACCGATGTCGGTTATTTGGGGCGTGCCAGCTATAACTACGATGATACCTATCATATTAATGTATCTGTACGTCGTGACGGTTCGTCTGTGTTTGGCGCCAATCACAAATGGGGTACTTTCCCCGCCGTAGGTCTGGCCTGGACCGTAAGCAATGAGGATTTCATGGAGAAAGTAAAAGCCATTAATTATTTGAAACTGAAAGCGTCATGGGGTATCAATGGTAATCAGAGCCTGTCTCCCTACCAGACTTTGTCCCGCATCGTGCTGGGACAGTCCGGCGGTTACAGTTATCCTTTCGGCAACACTTCGGAAGTCAGCTGGGGACAACGGATCAGCGCCATGGGTAATGAAGACCTGGGCTGGGAAGAGACGGAGTCTTTCAACTACGGTTTTGAACTGGGCATGTTTGACAATCGCATTCATTTGGATTTCGACGGTTATGTATCACGGACTACCAATCAGATATTCAGCCGCAGCATCCCTGTAATGATTAACGGATTGACCAGCATGTACGCCACGATGGGGCAGGTGAACAACTGGGGTATTGAAATCAACCTCAGCACGACCAACATTCAGACGAAAGACTTCAAGTGGACTTCCAGTCTGATGTATTATATCAACCGCAACAAGCTGAAAGAACTTTATGGTGACGGAAATGATGATATCAGTAACTCGTTGTTCTTGGGCAAATCTTTAGGCGCTATTTATGGTTACAAGAACATCGGTATTGTACAGGAAGAAGACACCGAGTACATGCAGGCCAATGGTGCTGTGGCTGGTGATGTGATGTTTGAAGACCTTGACGGCAATGGAGTTATTGATGCGGACGACCGCCAGATATTAGGCTTATACCTTTTATTATTTTATAGATACATATAAATCAATGAATTATATTTAATAATACTTTCTATAAGTAACAAAATAGAAACAAATTTGCAATAATAAAATATGTTTTTATTATGAAGAGATATTTTTGTATAGGAAGCATTCTCTTATGTTTTTAAGCATGATAATCTAAAAAACATCTATAATATTTGGCTTTATTATTCTTATTCTTTAACTTTGGGAAAATGGTTTTATTTTCTTCTCTTTCTTCCCCCCCCAATAAAACTATTATTATAAAATATTTATTGCCATGCTGGAACAGAAGAATATAATCGTAAGTATAGCTGGGGGGCTACTCTCCTCATATCAAAAGGTCTTATTAAAACAGATAATAAACGACCATCACTATTTTGAACTGGTTCTTGATATAGAGACTGGTGAATTATATGATACCCACACACTAGAGCGCAGTAAAGACTGGGTAGGAGAAAAAGTGGAAATAAATTTCGGAAATAAGCAATTTATAGGAATTGTAACACAAGTATCTCTCAAACGAAATAGTGGTAATTATGGATGCCTCATTGCTTCTGGTTATTCCATGACTTTCTTACTTGAATCAGATTTGCATTGTGCTTCATGGTTGAATAAGACACTGGCTGATATTGTGAAAGAAATTTGTGATAAAGTAGGATTAAGTGTGTTAGTAAATCCCGAATATAAAGATCCTATAGAGTACGAATCCCAATACATGGAAAGTGATTTTGACTTCCTTCGCCGCTTGGCACGACAGTATCATGAATGGTTCTATTATGATGGACGCCAATTAGTGTTTGGAAAGCCCCAATTACCTTCTGCAATACCATTGACTTATAATCGCGATATTTTCAGCATGGATATGAATATTCAGGCTATAGCACGACCATTAAAAGTGCAATCATATAATTCAAAGGTAGCTCAAATGTATGATAGTACTAGTTCGAATGTACCACAAGGTCTTAACTCTTTAGGACAATCAGTTTTTGGTTCGTCAATGAAAATGTTTAAATCCCCTTCTGTTCAATATTCAGAAATGAGAATAACCAATGCGAGTGAGTTAAAATACTATTTACAAAGGAAACAACAGAGTGATAGTGCTGCATCTCATTATATTAATTGTGAGACTGATAACACTTGCATTGATTTAGGAAGTGTGGTATCTATACAAACCTCTATTCATGTCTATAAATCAGAGTGTGTAGAGAAACTTTTAGGTTCATATTTTGTAACAGAAATAACACATACTATTGAATCTGGTAATAATTACCGCAATCAATTTTCGGCTGTAAGTTCTTCTGTTAATTGTCTTCCTGTTCCTAATGTTCCTCTACCAGTGGCTCAAACACAACAGGCGGTGGTAATAGACAATGAAGACCCCAAAGGGCAAGGGCGCGTGCAGGTAAAGATGAACTGGCAATCTGGAAACATGAAGACCTCATGGATACGTGTCATGACCCCTGATGCCGGAAGTAGTGATGCCGTTTCCAAAAACCGTGGATTAGTTTTTATTCCAGAAAAAGACGATATTGTGCTTGTGGGTTTCCGTTATGGTGATCCCAACAGACCTTTCGTGTTTGGAAGTCTGTTCAATGGAATTACAGGCACAGGTGGTGGCAGTGGAAACAAGAAAAAAAGTCTGACCACTAGAAGCGGATGTACTATTACCATTGATGATGATAAAGGCAGTGTTACGATGAAAGATAAATCCGGGAATAGCTATAGCGCAGACGGAGACGGGAATATAGTCGTTTCAGCTTCCAAAAGTATTAAATTATGCGTTGGAGAAACTATGATAATATTGGACTGTGACGGTAACATTACCTCCAATGCACAAAATAATATATCAGAAAATGCGGCAAATAATATATCACAGCAGGCAGATAGCATAGACAGTACTGCTGCCAATGAATATAATATTAATGGCACTGATGTAACCGCTACTGCTGAAGGTAGTGCTATGATTTCAGGTGGCACTTCAACCACAGTTGATTCATCAGGTACAACAGCCGTTACGGGTTCAATCATTAAACTTAATTGACAATGAGCAATTCCATACAACATATAGCAGACAACATGCTTAGCATGTGGGAAGAAGCCATAAGAAATCCGGTGAAAATGGTGCGCATCGTAATTAATCCTGGGGATGAAATTATGATCAAGGCTTTTTATGACTATATGCTGGCTATAGACAGTGATGAAGAAGATATGGTATTCGTTTTGGAATGCCCTTTTTTTAACCCTGCTACTTTTTCTAAAGAGCTCCTTGAATATGTAGAGACGCAAATTATACTTTGGAATGAATCAAAGAAGCCGGGAAATATTGTCTTCGAACATATTGAATGGAAACCAGATTACAACATAGAAGATAAAGAAAATCAAGCTATGCTGGCAGTCAGCAACTTTAACAGATTGACTGAAATTCTTGTCGGTGATATAAATGTAAAGTGCAGTTTTATTTTCGACGTAGGAGAAGTATCAGACAATGAGTCTTGTAAGGAATGGTTCAGACAAGCTCTATCACTACCATTCCATAAACAGATGATTTGGGGCATAGCAGACATAAAAGGATTTGAGTATTTCAATAAGTTCCCGACTCTTTTTCCACATGATTTTATTTCAATTTATCCACCGATAGACATAGATGGAGCTATGGAGCAGTTGGCAGAACAAGCTGCTAACTACGACCGCAATGATCCTGCTGCATCCAAATTCAGGCTTGCACTGATAAAACTGATGAACAGTGTTAAAAAGGGGGATTCAGCCCAAACAGACAGATATTCAAAAGAATGTCTGGACATGGCTCTTGTAAATGTAAAGAATGACATTAACTGGCTAAGCCAATTTGTTACAGTATATACAATATTGTATACAGACAAGATAATACGTAAGGATATGGATGCCGCCCTATATTTTTCAGGCAAAGCCATTGAATCTGCACGGCTAGGCATTGGCAAACTTGATCCGTCGCTGGCATTCCGACTGCTCGGTAATACATTATTTGGAAAGGGAGGGATACTTGTTCGGAAATCTGAATGGACGGAGGCGGCAGAAGTTTATCAGCAAGCTGCTGACGCATATAAGAACTGTAAAGATTACCTTATGCAGGCAGAAGCCCTCAGGATAAGCGGATGGTGCTGGGAAAAGAAACATGAAGATGGATGTGCTGCTGACTGTTATATTGAAGGATTCCGACTTATAGAGAAACTCTCTTCTGATTTGATCAGAAACTCATCTTACCCCTTACTACTGCTTAGTTTATTGCATAATTCCAAACGTATGGAAATCCTTTCAGATGATGAAATGGAGAAAATATTAAGCAAGGTACTAGGTAGTGATTGGAAAGATTATTTATATGAATACAAACGAAATTTAGGGAAACGTTATGAACCAGGACAATGATATACAGAATTTTATGGGAGGACTTTCAGAAAAAATATCCGTTTTTTTTGACAAGAACCATGATATTGCCTTTTTAGTTTTTATCGGAGTCTTTGTTTTTTTGCTGATTGGCAATATTTTAAACTGGAAATGGACCTATGAACCTAAAAGTTGGGTCGGATATTATTGGCTTGATCTTTTGGGACCAACTGCTTATCGTTTTTGGAATGCAGTTATATTGGTTGTTATAATAATTATATTATTTATCATCTATTTTCATACATATTAACTACTATGTCATTAAGAGAAGATGGTTACTTTGAACAAGTCAGCGCACAGCTAGAGTCAACAGTTGGTGCCCAATTTTCGGATGTGACTGACAGCGCATCAGAAAATGCCGAGTCTGGGGTTTCTCCTTCTGTTAATGCGTTGGATGTAGGTATAAAAGCAGCGACTGCCATAGGCAGTCTTCCTGACAACGTAGCGGAAGCGACAATTCTTCCGGTAATAGGTGCGCTTGGCATCAAAGGACAAGCTTGTCTTCCAATAGCCAAACAACTTGATCCAGTAATTGGCATAGATATACATCTGGTAACAATGCCTCCTTCTCCGGTTGTTCCTATGCCACATCCTTATGCCGGGATGCTGCTAAAGCCGCAAGATTTTCTTGCAGTATCCATAGCGACATATATAGTACCCAAATTGCTTCCGCCGAAAAATGAATCAGAGACTGCCGATGAATCTAAAATTCGTGACATTAAGCAGCTAGGCATAAATATGGCTGTAAGCAAAATTGGAGCGACTGTCAAAATTGGAGATTTTCTTCCTCGTGCTGTAGCATCAACTGCAACAAGAAGTATTCCTCATGTTCCGATGGGAGCTGGATTCGCTATTCCTTCACGCCCTATACCTAAAAACAATGGTCATGCGTTTATGGGAAGTCTGACTGTGCTTGCAGATGGTTTACCTCTCTCAGGAGGAGGTGCACACTTGCATCTTGACTGTAATGATTTGGGTATTCCAAGCGTGCATAAAGTAACCGGTCAATTTCTTCCCACAGGGATTATCAATCCAATTCCATTGGCAAAACCAATTCTGACCAATCCTGTACCTATACCGCTAAACCCAGTGGATGCACTTGCGAAGAAATGTATGGGTGCTTTTGGAAGGCTTTACAAAAAGAAAAATGCAAACGCTGCTAAGCGTTTGCATGACATGGTCAACGAAAAAATAAAGAGCGGAAAACTAAAGAATATGCTGCATAAGACCATCTGTACCGTAACCGGGCACCCAGTGGACGTGGCAAGCGGCACATTCTTCACTGATGAGGAGGACTTCTGGCTGGACGGCCCGATTCCTCTCTCTTGGGAACGTACCTGGTACAGCCGAAGCGACTATCAGGGGCCGCTTGGCAATGGATGGCATCATACATACGATATGGGTATTGTGGTGGAGGACGGCTTACTTACCTTACGCATGTCCGATGGAATACCTGTGGCTTTCCCGATACCGACAGAGAAGAAGCCCTCGTTCATCCGTGCAGAACGCAAGGAAGCCAGAAAGGAAAAGGAAGGCTACTGCATCTGGGATATGGACGAAGACCTATACTACCGCTTCACCCAGAAAGAATACGACACCGTACATCTGCTGGAGAGCGTGTCGGATACAAACGGATTCTCCATAAGGTTCGGGTACAATGGTAAAGGAAACCTGAAAGAAATTACCGACAGTGCGGGAAGAAAGCTTACAGTGGAATGCGACGAGCGTAACGGACGCATTCTGGAAATAAAAGGCCCCCACCCTGAAAACAAGGGAGAAGAAATAATCCTTGCATCCTATGAATACGATGCGGAGGGAAACATGACATGCCAGCGTAATGCCGTGGGCGATGCCATGCGGTATGAATATGAGGGGCGGCTAATAGTAAAGGAGACATGGAGAAACGGTCTTGAATGGCATTTTGAATATGATGGGAAACATATTGGTTCCAAATGTATTCATACTTGGGGTAGCGGAGGAATATACGACCATAAACTAAAATATAAGGATGGGGTGACGGAAGTTCTTGACAGTTATGACAAACTGACAATATATCACCACCAAGATGGTCTGGTGTACCTCAAAATAGATGCAAATGGTGGCGAATACCGCTGGAAGTATGATTCGGACAGGAAACTGCTTCAAAAAACAGATCCTGCCGGCAACAACAATCTGTACAAATATGACCAATGGGGCAACTGTACAGACTTTGCAGAATCCGGCGGTGGAAGCGTATCAGCCGAATATTTTCATAAAGAAACATTACGTAACAGACCTGCAAGCATAACTACAGCTGACGGTGGTACATGGAAATTCGTGTATGATAAAAAGGGTAATATAACTAAACGTAAGAATCCTGAAGGAGCCTGTACAATCATAGAATACAACGAAGGTCTGCTTAAACACATTACAGATCCGTATGGAAAGGTTACAACACTGTCTTACGATGAGGAGAAAAACTTAATACTGGTATCTGACAGCCGAGGCAACACCTCAAGCTACCGCTATGACGGACTGGGACGCTGCACGCAGGTGACAAATCCTAAGAGAGCAGTACAGACAAGACGCTATGATGCCATAGGACGCGTGACAGAGGTGGAGGATTTTGACGGGAAGCACATACACCTGAGATATGACGGAATAGACAACCTGCTGGAATACCGGGACGACCTGCAGAAGGTGGAATACACCTACTCGGGCATGTGGAAGCTGACACACCGCAGGGACAGCCGGGGCGTGGTGGGTTTCCATTATGACAGGGAAGAACGGTTGCGCCACGTGATAAACGAGCGGATGCAATACTATGAGTTCGACCTTGACGACGTGGGCAACGTAATTCGGGAAACAGGGTTTGACCGGGGAATAAGGATATACCAGCGTGACATAGCCGGACGTGTAACCAGTGAAAAGTTGCCGAGCGAGATCGTACGGGAATACGAATATGATAACGCATCTAGGGTAACAAGGGTGTCGTATGTAACCACGGATGAACCAGACCAAACCTACCGGTATGGAATATCGGGAAGGCTAATGGAAGCCACACGGGGTGAAAGCCGCGTGGAGTTCGCATACAACGCACTAGGACTACCTGTAATGGAAATGGCTGACGGTGAGACAATCACACGCACCTATGACAAGACCGGACAGATACTGTCCCTGCAGAGCACGCTCGGGGCGAATCTGGAATACAAACGCAACGACTTCGGAGAACTGATGGAGTTTCGGGCCGGAGACGGCAGCGGGAACGGTGAAATGCCGTGGAAATCGCAGCACAGTTACGACACACTGGGCTTTGAAATAGAACGTATGCTGCCCGGAGGCGTAATGCGAAGTTTCGTTTATGACAATATTGGCCGCCTCGTGGACGCACGCACGAGAAAGGATGCGCAGACACGCCATATGCGCAGCTACCGCTGGGGTAAGGCTGACCGACTGCTCGCAACGGAAGACAGTAGACGTGGAACGACACGGTACGGGTACACTCCGAACGGACAGCTGGAATATGCCGAGTACGGAGACGGAACGGAACAGTGGAGAAAGAGCGACAGCCTGGGAAACCTGTACCCCGACCCGGACTGCACTGTACGTCGCTTCCTGAAGGGAGGAGCAATGGAACAGGACGGAAAGTGGCACTGCAAGTATGACAAGGACGGAAATCTGACAGAACGATACATCGGTACGGGAAGATGGCTGGACGGAAAGAAGGAACACTGGAAATACAGGTGGAACGCTGACGGCTCGCTGGCAAAGGTGGTACGACCTGACGGAGAGGAAGTGACATTCGAATACGATGCGCTGGGCAGAAGGCTATCGAAGAGCTTCGGCACGACCGTGACGCGGTGGGTGTGGAACGGCAACGTGCCGCTGCACCAATGGAAGCAGCGCAGGGAATACTCCATAATGGAGGACAGGTGGAACACGGACGCGGAACGCTGGGACATGACGGTATGGCTCTTCGACGAGGAATCTTACGTGCCTGCCGCCATGATAAAGGAAGGCAAAGCCTATTCCATACTGACAGACCATCTGGGCACGCCTACTGAGGCATACGACGCGGAAGGCAACGAGGTATGGAGCAGGACGCTGGACATGAACGGCGAAGTTATCGAAGAGACTGGAAACGTAGGAATGGTACCGTTCCTGTTTCAGGGACAGTATTATGACTGTGAGATCGGGCTAGCATACAATAGGTTCAGGTACTACTCGCCAAAGATGGGAATGTATGTCTCTCAAGATCCGATTGGACTTGGTGGGGGAATACTTAATCTATATGGGTATGTCGATAGCACAAATACGTGGATTGATAGTTGGGGATTAGCAAAACATCACACAACTCCAAGACAAGTTTATAACCCTCGGAAATATAAGAGAGTTGATGGCACAACTGTTTGTCCTGCTCCTATTTTGACAAATACTGTAGCGAATGATAAAAGAATTAGGGGTACAAAAAAAGAGCCGAATATGTGGAATATTCCAGATGATGTCCACGTTGCAATTCATAATCCTAATTCGGATATTTCAAAACGAAATGGTGGGGACTATAATAGTGTGTTTATACAAAGAGTCACCAGCCTTCCTAATCCAACAGTAGAAGCTGTGTTGGCGGTTAGAGATCATATGGCTAAAGATTATGACATTGAAAAATATAGACCTAAGAAAATTTATCAAAAATGAAAATATATCAAATAAGAACAATAAGTGATTCTCGTTATGCTCATATTCATGCACAAATGGGACAAGATGTGTCTATGGGTAAAAGGATAAAGGTTACATGGGATAATTATCTTGCAAAGGGAAATATGATTTCTGATTTTTGCTATAGCTCTTATATTATATGTTTACGTTCTATTGCATTAGATTTGATATCAAAATATAATGGTTTAGCATATATAGAGCTATTATGGGATAAAAATCCATTGGAAATAATTTCAAAAGATAAAAAGCGGCTAAAATGGTTACCCGAAGAAGATGTTGATTATGTACACTTAATATCACCCATTGAGATTCCAGTACTTGATACCAGTACAGTTAAATACGAATCCTCTGTTATTAATGGGAAACCTTGTATCACTGAAATATTAGGCGCTTCTGAATACTCTTTATTTGAACGTAAGACTTCAGAAAGAAAGCCTCATATGGGGCTTTTTATAGAATCTGCACGTGTGGAAAATTATGATTTCTTTAGACCCATCAATACTCCAATATTACTCTGTAAAGAATCTGTAAAAAATGATTTGATAAACAAGCAATATACTAATTTAATATTTCTTGAGGTTGGAGAAATAATATAATATTAAGAATTATGGTTACATAGGATATTTAGAGAGCGTGAGTGCTAACCCGAAGGTCGGTGTAGGGGCGCAGGTGAAGGAGATATTGGAGGGCGCGAAGGCGAACTCTGCCGCCAGTGTGTCCCCTTCGGTTAATGCGTTCGACATGGGTGCCAAGGCTGCGCCGTAACCTCAGCGGCTGACGGCTGGAACAGGACGGAAAGTGGCACTGCAAGTATGACAAGGACGGGAACCTGACAGAACGATACATCGGTACGGGAAGATGGCTGGACGGAAAGAAGGAACACTGGAAATACAGGTGGAACGCTGACGGCTCGCTGGCAAAGGTGGTACGACCTGACGGAGAGGAAGTGACATTCGAATACGACGCTCTAGGAAGAAGGCTCTCCAAGAGTTTCGGAACGACCATAACACGCTGGATGTGGAACAGAAATGTGCCTTTGCACCAATGGATTCAGCATAGAACTTACTCCTGGAATGACGGTAACTGGGAAATGGAACAGGAACACAGTGGAAGACTCCTCTGGCTGTTTGACGAGAGATCTTTTGTACCTGTCGCCATGATAAAAGAAGGCAGGGCTTATTCCATAATGACAGACCATCTTGGCACTCCAACACAGGCTTATGATCCGGAAGGTAATGAAGTATGGAGTAGAATGCTCGATATGGATGGTAACGTATTGGAGGAAACCGGAAATATTGGTATGATCCCGTTTTTATTTCAAGGTCAATATTTTGACCGTGAAACAGGACTGGCATATAACAGATTCAGATATTACTCGCCACAGATGGGGATATATATATCGCAGGATCCAATCAGACTTGAAGGAGGCGTTACGAATATTTATGCATATGTCAACGATACTAATGTGTGGAATGATATATTTGCATTGGCGGGTTCTGGAGGTGCATATATGTTTGGATTTGAAAGTGGTGAAATGTATATTGGTAAGGGTGAGATAAATCGCATGAAGAAATCTATTATTACACGTAGTAAGCAGGTACAAAATCCTAAATTAATAGGTGCTGCTCATGTAAGTACTCATGGTAATAATGAATTGGGTAAAATGGTAGAATATAAAGCTATGAGGGATGCAGGATTTGAACATGGAAGCATACCCCCAAATTATTTAAATACTTATTTGAGTGGTGAAACAGCATGGAATGCTAATCCATCATTACGAACAGAAGCAACACAATTAGCAAATAAACTAAAAGCTGATTTTAATGCGGATGTGGAGAGACGAAGAAATATATATAAAAAATGAATTATAGTATGGTGAAATATAAAGTAGATTTAAGCGATACAGCCTATTTTAATGGCATAACAATAGATTCTTCATATTTATCAGAGGGCTTGGAATATGCAAAAAAACATGGAATTAACAGAGTCTTAATTAGAAATGAAGAAGGAATAAAACAGAAAATTGATTTTGAATTATTTAAAAAGTATGACTTTATAACAACATTACATTGGATTGCTCCATTGTCTAAACTATCAAATATTGAAGGAATATATAGTCTTACAAAATTAAAAGAACTTAGGTGGGCACCTACAATCAATCTACCTATAGATTTGTCTGCATTTCCTCATATTGAAATGTTATCAACAACATATTGTAAGCAAATGTCAGGTTGGGACGAATTAAACAATCTTAAATTCTTATTTTTAACAAAAGTAGATACATGTAATTTGTACTTTTTGCATAAAGTCATAAACTTAGAATATTTGAGAATTTTACGAGGGAAAATAGTATCAATTAGTGGAATTGATAATTGTTCAAAACTTAAAACATTATTCTTACAGTCATGTAATTGTATTAGTACATTAGAACCTACAATCAGAAAATTAAGTCTTGATAAACTGATTATTGAAAATTGTACCAATCTGAAAGCAGATGAAACTTTAAATAAATATATCAAAAGTATATCAATAATATAATTCTTATTTTTTGATGAATAGATTGTCAAAATAAGTAGCCATAAACGTGCAGATAAGATTATTTGCTCTTACAAATGGCAGTAGATTAGAGTTTAATTAAATCTATCTCTAATCTGCTGCCATATATTGTAAATATTAAGGTTTATTCATTTCTATAATCCATAGTTTTATCATGTCTCAAACATTTCTGACGGAGTAAAATATACTTCTGTTCAATATCATTCAGCCTGTGATTTTCACGTAAAATAAAGAATGAGGTTACGATGCTGACTACCCATATAAAAATGGCTACAAGGATACAGAATTGCTTGATATACCTGAATCCGACATATCTGTCAATCCAAGACCAAAGTCTCTTGAAGACCCAAAGGATCCAGCCTTTAATGGTAGTAGGTTTTACCGGTGCTTTTGACATGTTATACCGTTCTGCTACAACATCAAGGATACGGTTCATTCGTTCTATGTAAGGGATAATCTTAAGATATTGCTTGTTCGTGTCCGCTGTCAGTGCAACAGCGTTAAGGCTGTTTTTTTGTATATCCGTACATAGATTGGCAATCTTAACCAGTAATTCTTCTGTCTGGGCATCGGACTTTCCGGTTTTCAGTTCCTCGTATGCTTTGCTCAATTTATCTAATATATCATAGAACAAATTCCTCAGCTGGATAAACTGTCTGTCTCCACTGCTATCCATATTGTGGCCACCGGTTTTACTTACAGAGGCAATTTCACTCTTTATAGAAACAAGTCCGGCTTCTATCCGGTTAAGTTTGTCCGTATGTCTATCCAGTGTAGTCTGGATTTCATCAATGGAATCATATTCTTCATCCTTTAACGGTTTGTTCTTTGCCATTGTTACCTCCTTCTGCCTTTTCGTGGTACATATTTGTCTTTTTCTTCATCACG
>CASENS010000005.1 GCA_949289345.1 uncultured Bacteroides sp. | reverse complement strand
CATCATTGTTGGGCATACGATTTTTGAAGATATATCTACGTTCTATGGCCAACGGGTGATTGCAGTGAATGTAGATAATGCGGAGAATCGGGAGAAAGGCAAGGGAAGAGGAATCTTGATTGAAAAAGATTGCATTTATGTGGTTGGAGATCAAGGAATCCTACGTAAGCTGGATTGATCTTGCCATGCATTCAAGCATGCGTTTTGACGAACATAAGTGAGTTGGCTGTTTCACATAAGTAACTCAGGCGTTTCACATAAGTGAGTCAGCCTTTTCACTTATGTTCGTTTGCGGGGTCTCTTCGACAATCCCGCATCTTCTGCATCCGATGGACGGGGCTTTATAAGGATGACGCTATCAGTTCTGTAGAACACAGAGCCAACCTCGTTTTGCTTCTGAAATATGGCATGGATTTCATTAAGAACGACACCATGAGTGGATGGGTGAAGATGCCGAACTATCGACTGAACCTCCCCGGCTATTCCGACCGTGCCATTTTTGAAGGGTTGGTAAACAACCTTATCCATCGGGATTACACCGTAATGGGCGGTGAGGTACATATCGACATCTACGATGACCGTGTAGAACTGATATCGCCCGGCGTGATGCCTGACGGTACGCAGATTCAAGACCGTGATATTTATAACGTGCCCTCCATACGCCGCAACCCCGTCATTGCCGATATGTTTACCCAGCTCGACTACATGGAGAAACGTGGTTCCGGTCTGCGCAAAATGCGTGAACAGACGGAGAAGCTACCTAACTTTTTACCCGGGAAAGAACCCCTCTATAAAACAGAAGCATCCTCGTTCTTCACCACTTTCTATAATCTGAATTGGAATGAGAACGGTAGAATCCCCGTAGAAGAAGTGGCCGACAGGGTAAACAGTACCCTCAAAAAGTACCCTGTAAGCGAAGAAAGTTCGGAGAGAAACTTCGGTGATTTGCAAAAATCTTCGGTGAAACAAAAACGATTAGACCGGACTGCACAAAGCATTCTTGACCTTATTATTTCTGACGGTTCTATATCCCAAGACAAAATGGCTGAAAGGACAGGAGTCAGTAAACGTGCCATCGAAATGCAAATAGCAAACCTAAAAGCCAAAGGATTACTTGTCAGAGAAGGGCTGATCATGGTGGCTATTGGCGCATTGTAATTAATCCTCAAACAGAGCAATAAACCTATGGCTGCATTTTTCATGCCACTCTGTGCAATAATTGCCGTTTTGATTATCGCTTTTTTGTTTGCTTCCTTACCACAGGTAAATCATAAAACACTTGATTGAAACAGAACAGTTTAATCCGGCTGAAAATACATAGCACAGTTATTTTACACTTCCAGATTTATATATGCAAATAGGGTATAACTCATTGAGTTACACCCTACTTTTCTATTGTTAGTTATCGTTATTTACCGATACTTACTTCACTTCCTCAAAATCCGCATCCTGCACATTGTCTTTGTTGTTTGTGCTTTGGTTGTTGTTTGCCTGACCAGCGTTAGGACCTGCTTGCGCACCACCTTGAGCACCGGTCTGGGCATACATTTCTGCGCTTGCAGCTTGGAAGGCAGCCTGCAGTTCTGCGCTTGCGGCGTCTATGCCTGCCAAATCCTGAGCCTTGTGGGCATCTTTCAATTTCTGAAGAGCGGCTTCGATAGGAGCTTTCTTGTCGGCAGGAATCTTGTCGCCAAGGTCTTTCAACTGATTTTCGGTGGTGAAAATCAAGCTGTCTGCCTGATTCAGCTTATCTACTTTCTCACGTTCCTT
>CASENS010000004.1 GCA_949289345.1 uncultured Bacteroides sp. | reverse complement strand
CTGCCTGTTTGTCGGGATAGGCTTAGTAACTGCCCAGAATCAGACGGTCACGGGTGTCGTGATTTCTGAAGAAGACGGGCAGCCAGTTATTGGAGCGTCAGTGAGGGTTGAGAATACGCAACTCGGCGCTATTACTGATGTGGACGGTAAGTTCCGGATTTCGAATGTACCAAGTTCCGCGAAGACGTTGATTATCAGTTATATAGGATTAGAAGAGCAGAAGGTTGCCATCAAGCCTAATTTGAGAGTAGTGATGCGGACCAATTCTGAGATGCTGGATGAGGTGATGGTAGTTGCCTACGGTACGGCCAAGAAGTCGGCGTTTACGGGGTCGGCCAGCCTTGTGGAATCGGAACAACTGGAGAAACGTCAGGTATCGAACATCACCAACGCCTTGTCCGGTACGATGGCCGGCGTGCAGACGCAGAGCTCTAACGGTCAGCCGGGTGAAAGCGCCAGTGTGCGTATCCGTGGTATCGGCTCCATGTACGCCAGCAACAGCCCGCTGTATGTTGTGGACGGCATCCCTTACGAAGGTGACATCTCGGCCATCAACAACCAAGACGTTGAGTCGATGACAGTATTGAAAGACGCCGCCGCCGCAGCCCTTTACGGTGCGCGTGGTGCCAACGGCGTCATCTTGGTCACTACCAAGAAAGGTAAGACCGGCGAAACACAGATTTCGTTTGACGCACGCTGGGGTTCCAACTCGCGTATGGTTCAGAACTATGATGTGCTGCAAAATCCCGCCACTTACATGGAAACGGTTTACAAAGCGTTGTACAACGGTTATTTCTATAATAGTGGGTATACGGCGGAAGCCGCTTACCTACAGGCTAACAGCGAACTGGTCAGCTCAATGGGTTACCAGATTTATACCGTACCTACCGGACAGAACTTGATTGGCCGAAACGGGAAATTGAATCCTTACGCTACTTTGGGCTACTCGGACGGAGAGTATTACTATACACCGGACGATTGGGAAGACGAAACCTTCAACAACAACTTGCGCCAGGAATACAACTTGAGTGTATCGGGCGGAACAGAGAAACTGAACTACTATTTCTCCGCCAATTACATGAACGACCAAGGTATCATTGAAAATTCAGGCTTCGAACGTCTGTCTACCCGTTTGAACGTGGACTATCAAGCAAAGAAATGGCTGAAGTTGGGCGTTAACTTGAGTTATGCCAATGTGGAAAGCCTCTATCCGGATGAACAAACTAAAGCAGGCTCTTCTGTAAATGCCTTCCAAATCGCCAACTTCATCGCTCCGGTTTATCCTATCTTCGTACGCGATGCCAGCGGTGCCATCATGCACGACCCCAACAGCGGACTACCCGTTTACGACTATGGTGACGGTAACAGCACGAACTTCTCGCGTAACTGGCAGAGCATGTCTAACCCGAAAGGAGGCCTGCTTTACGATACCAACACTTACCTGATGGACATTCTGAATGGAAAATGGTATGCCAAGATTGACATAATCGATGGCTTATCTTTGACCGGATCATTGGGAGTGCACATTGACAACACCCGCTATCGCAGCGTGGGTAACAAATACTACGGGCAGTCGGCCAGCTACGGCGGCAGCATCCTCCAGCAGACGATGCACACCTCTGTGCTCGACCAGCAATACTTGGCTAACTATAAAAAGGAATTCGGTGTCCATCATTTGGATGTCATGGCCGGTTTTGAAAGCATGCAGTACAAGGCGGAGAGCTCTTACATCTTAGGATATAATATGTATCGTGACAACGATTGGACGGCCGGCAACGTCATCGACCGCAAGAACGGTTCGGGCAGTTATGATGAATATACCACGATGGGTATCCTTTCACGTGTCAGCTATGATTTCGATGAGAAATATTACGCCAGCGCTTCCTACCGCCGCGATGCTTCTTCACGCTTCGCTCCCGGACATCGTTGGGGTAACTTCTGGAGTGTCAGTGCCGCCTGGGATTTGGCCAAAGAAGACTTCATCGCCGAACACGATTGGATTGGCATGTTAAAACTGAAAGCATCGTTCGGACAGCAAGGTAACGACAACCTGCTGGACGCTAACGGTTATCCCAACTATTACCTGTATCTCGACCAATACGAAGTGACAGGTTCGGACGGTGTGTTCTCTGACGGTGTGCTTATCTATAAAGGCAGTGAGGACCTTACTTGGGAAACATCCAACTCCTTCAACGTGGGTGTGGATTTTGCTCTTTTCCATGGCAAGTTAAACGGTACGGTGGAATATTTCTTGCGCCAGACCAGCGACATGCTTTACTACAAACCCGTAGCTGCTTCCAACGGTTACACTTCTTTCCCGATGAACATCGGCTCGATGCGCAACGCCGGTTGGGAAATTGAATTAAACTATACGCCCATCGAACGCAATAACCTGAAGTGGACCATCAACTGGAACGGTACGCTGATGAAGAACAAGATCATGGAACTCCATCCCGACTTGAAAGGGCAAATGATTTCCGGCTCATATATTTATAAGGAAGGAGAGTCGCTCTATCAGTTCTACTTGCCGGAATATGCAGGCGTGGATGCTGAAACCGGTGAATCCCTGTATTGGACACGTCAACCGCAGACCGATGCCGCAGGCAATGAACTGAAGGACGAAGCGGGCAATACGCTCTACGAGGCGGGCGAAGTGAAGACCACCGATTGGGACCATGCCTACAACCACAACCGTAAGGCCAGCGGTGACTTGCTGCCCACCATCTACGGCGGTATCGGCACCACTCTGGATTTCTATGGTTTCGACTTCTCCATTCAGTGCGCTTACCAGTTGGGCGGCACTTGCTATGACAGCGGTTACGCTACGCTGATGCACGGTGGCGACCAATACTCCATCGGACAGAACTGGCACAAGGACATTCTGAAAGCCTGGTCGGAAGAGAACCCCACGAGCCAGATTCCGCGTGTAGACGGTTTGGACAACTATACCAATGCCAGCTCTTCACGCTTCTACACCAGTTCAGACTACTTTGCCATCAACAACATTACGCTGGGCTACACCTTGCCTAAGAGTTGGACGCAACGCCTCGGCATCGGCAGCCTCCGCATCTATGGCGCAGCCGATAACGTAGCCTTGTTCTCTGCCCGTCAGGGACTTGACCCGCGCATGAGCTATACGACGGTTTCCAGCTATTCGTATTCGGCTGTCCGCACCATTTCCGGTGGTGTGAAAGTGACGTTCTAATCTTTATAAACAAACGCTTGAATAAAGAATATAAAACATATGAATACAAAATTATATAAAACCCTGTTTACCCTCCCCGTGGTTGCCCTGCTGACCACCGGTTGCGAGGATTTTATGGACACTGCCCCCATGGGAAGTACTGTCACATCGGACCAAAAAGAAGAGACCGTGGCCGCCGACCCCAGCCGTATTGAAGCCAGTGTGGCTGCCATATCAGCAAACTTCCTGCAGTTCGGCGGCGTTTACACGGACGAAAGTGTACACAGCGACATCGGTTATCCTTGTATCATGCTGACTACCGACAGCCGCACTGCTGACATGGTGGCCGATCCCGTGGGCTACAACTGGTTTTCTGACGGACTGCTCTACGATGACAGCCAGCCTACCAGCCGTTCCATTACACTGATGTGGAACACGCTGTATAACCAGATTTATACGGCCAACAACGTGATAGGACTTGTCGACCCTGAGACGGAGGACGCTTCCAGCCAGTTTTACTTGGCACAGGCTTTGGCAATCCGTGCCTTCGACTATTTCACGATGGTGCAGCTTTTCCAAGCCAACTACCAAGGCCATGAGGACGCACTCGGTGTACCTCTTATCACGGATGAAAACAAAGACGAGGTCGCAGCCGCCGGTCTGGCCCGTTCCACGGTGCGGGAAACCTACGAATTCATCCTTAATGATTTGAACCGTGCCATCGAACTGCTGCAAGCGTCGGGAATGGCTCGTCCGGACAAACGCTATGTCAGCCTCGACGTGGTTTACGGCATCCGTGCCCGCGTTTACCTGACCATGCACGATTATGAGGCTGCTTTAGCTGATGCGGAGACCGCTTTGGCTTCTACCTCCGCTACTCCTTATTCCATGACCGAGGTAGGTCGTCCCAGTTTCATCGACATTGATGACAATTCGTGGATGTGGGGCATCCTCGTCACTGAGCAAGACCGTTGCAGTACTTCCGGTATCTGTAATTTCCCCTCGCATATGGGTTCACTCAATTATGGCTATGCTTCTGTAGGCGCATGGCGTCGCGTCAGCACCACTTTGTATAACGCGATACCCGAAACGGACATCCGCAAAGGCTGGTTCCTGGACGGTGAAGGCGTCTCCGCCAACCTGCCTGCCGCTGCGCAAGAATATATTACCGGCGCTCACGCCCCCGTTTATACGCAGGTGAAGTTTGGTGTGCTGAACGATGTCTGGGGTACGGACAACAATGCCAATGATGTTCCCTTGATGCGTGTAGAGGAAATGTACCTCATTCAAGCCGAGGCGCAAGCCATGAGCGGCAATCCTGCCTTGGGTGCGCAGACGCTGCAAAGTTTTGTACAAGCCTATCGCGATCCGGCTTATACCTGCACGGCCACAACGGCTGAGGACGTACAAGAAGCCGTATGGATGCAGCGCCGCATCGAGTTCTGGGGTGAAGGAATGGCTTACTTTGATATCATGCGCTTGGGCAAAGGTGTTAACCGTTTGGGAGGCGGCTATCCGGCTTCCACCGTGTTCAACATCCAGGCAGGCGACCCCGTGCTGATTTACCCCATCCCTTACGATGAAGTGCAGTATAATCCACTCTGCGTGCAGAACCAGATTGTTTCCGTGCCCACTCCGATACCCGACACACAGACGGGTGAATAATCCGTGAGACTGTACATATATTATATATAAGGTATAAATCCTAAAGAAAAAAATGATTCGTATGAAATACATGAGTAAAATACTGAGCTTGCTGCTGGTCGCTTTTGCGACCGCAGCTTGCGAACCCGAGGCCGAAGACTATCTGGCTGCGGGATTGGTGGAGGGTGAAGGCGCTTACTTCGCTCCGAACAATGTCACGTCCTATACCAATGAGGAGACATCCGGCTCATTCACGGTGAACGTGCTGCGTACTAACTACGAAGAAGCGGCGACAGTCAGCATCAACGCCGCATACGGTGAAGGAGCCGCTGAGGTATTTACCGTACCGGCAAGCATCGATTTTGCCGCCGGTGATTCCGCATCCGTATTTACGGTTTCTTATGCCAACATGCAGAGTGGTGCCAGCTACAGTGTAACACTGAGCATGGGAGAAGACACTCCGTACACCACTACCGCGACACAAACCTTCACGGTGCGCAACTGGGTGGAGAAATGGGAAGTGGTTTCTAAAGAAGCTGTTCTTGTAGAAAATCTCTTTGAGGCTTTTGGTTCTACGCCGTTAAACATTACAAATTTAGTGGTAGAGAAAGAACAGAGTACGAATATGTACCGTTTTAGAAGTCCGTTCGATAATGATTACTTTATGTATCAATGGGGAATGGAAATTTATGCTGATGATTCCAACTTGCCTTATATTGTTTTAGATGGCGAAACATACGCTGATGCAGGATATTATATTGCTTCAACGGCATTGGGCTTCCAAATGGTTAATGGAGAAGGACCCAAAGAAGATGCTACTTGGAATACATTTGGTTCTGTGGCTGGCAATCTTTCAACTTCCAGTGGTCCCATTGAGCCGGGCAATGCCTCTTATCCGTTAGGTTCTTATGACGAAACTACGCAAATGTTTGATCTCGGGTCTGTATACCATAACATTGGTGGATATGGTTATTATACTTTCAGTCCCGGTGTATTCCAACTTTGGCTTGACCCCTCTATGATGGAAACAGACTACGACCGCGACTATACATGGGTAGACGTGCCCGAAGCAGCCGGTCTCTTCACTTCAGAAGTAGCAAGTGGTGCAAGTTGGATACAGACCGTACAAGTGGCTGACGAAGATTCCACCTTCTACCGCCTGCCCTATCTGTATGCCGGTGGCGGAAAGAATCATCTCTATTTCCACTTGGACGTAGAGGATGAGTATAGTGTGAGCGTTCCTTCCGGCCAGCACTGGACAGGACTGACCTCCTTCGGACAGACGGTTTGGGTAGAAGGCGTTACAAACGGTTCGTCTTACGATGTGGAAAATGACAAGCTGACATTGGCTTTGAATCTCTACTTGGCAAACGAGGATGGTGAAAAAATGTATGATTTGGGCGAATTCACTGAAACTTTCCTTTGGGGACAATCCAGCGAGTTTGTAGCAGCAGACATCACGGACTTCGTAGGCAATTGGGACGTAACGTTCGACAGCAGTGACGGAGGTGGCGAGTCTACCGTAGTTATCACGCAGGCAGACGCTACTACACTGAAAGTACAAGGCCTTTCACTGATGGATCCGGCAGAGTATGACGATACCATGTATCTTGACTACGATGCAGCCAGCGGACAGGTAGGCTTCAGCTTCCAGCAAGTGGCT
>CASENS010000003.1 GCA_949289345.1 uncultured Bacteroides sp. | reverse complement strand
AGGAAAAGAAGCTGCCGCCGAAGCACTGAAGGCGGCAAAAGCGCAACGTCTGCCTGACATCAGCGCCTCGCTTTCGGGCAGCTATTGGGGCGACGGGAAGCTGTGGAACCGCGATTTTGGCAATGCCACCCACATCGACATTCCCCACTGGGGGAACAATTTCGCCCTCGAAGCCCAACAGGTTATCTATGCCGGAGGGGCGGTGAACAGCGGTATCGAGCTGGCAAGGCTTGATAAGCAAAAGGCGGAACTGGACTGGGAGAAGAACCGGCAGGATGTCCGCTTCCAGCTCGTGGGATATTACCTCGACTTGTACAAGCTGAACAACCAGGCGCAGGTGCTGGAAAAAAACCTCGCCCTCGCCCTGCAGGTGATAGCCGACATGCAGGCACGGCGCGAGCAGGGCACCGCTTTGCAAAACGACATCACCCGCTATGAGTTTCAGAAAGAAAATCTGAAACTGCAATTGGCGAAGGTGAACGATGCGTGCAAGATAGTAAACCACCGGTTGGTGACTATCCTGCACTTGCCCGAAGAGACGGTCGTCGTGCCTGACACAACCCTGCTTGCCACCGAAGTGCAGACACTAAGCGAAAATGACTGGCAGGAGCTTGCCACACAGACCAACATCGACTTGCGGCAGGCGGCGACGGGCATCGAGACGAGCAAGCAACTGGTGAAACGCGAACGCTCGGAACGCTTGCCTAAGGTGTCGCTCTTTGCCGCCGAACATCTGGATGGACCTATCACTATCGAAGTACCCGTTTTGGACAACAACTTCAACTACTGGTACGTGGGCGTAAGTGTGAGCTACAACTTCTCGTCGCTCTTCAAGAATACCCGCAAGCTGAAGCAGGCACGGCTGAACGTGCGCCGGGCGCAAGAGACACACGGGCTGGCACAAGAGCAGGTGGAAAATGCCGTGCAGGCAAGCTATACTTCTCTGCTGACTGCTTTTACCGAGCTGCGGACTCAGGAGAAGAACGTGCAGCTTGCTAATGAGAATTACAGCGTGACCAGCAACCGTTATCGCAACGAGCTTGCCCTGCTGACCGACATGTTGGATGCCGGCAACACCAAACTGAGCGCCGATCTTGCACTGGTGAACGCCCGCATCGACTTGGTTTACCATTATTATCAGATGAGATATGTGACACATACGTTGTAATTTTAAGGAGTTAAAAGAGTTAGAGGAGTTATCACTCCGCTTCGCTTCGTTAGAAGTTAAGCCAATAGTTTTTACTCCTTAACTTCTTAACTCCTTAATTTCTTAACTTCTTAACTACCAAACTCAATAGACTTATGCTTACAAGAAAGACTAAAAAACAGATTTATAATACCGTAGTGATTGCCCTGCTTGCCGTGGGACTGGTTTACGTTTGCTCGCGCTTCATTCATTTGGGCGTGGAATATACCGATAATGCGCTGGTGCGCCAACATATTACGCCCGTCAATACCCGTGTGCAGGGTTTTATCAAGAAGATTTGTTTCGAAGAATACCAGCCGGTGCGCAAAGGCGATACCTTGCTGGTGATAGAAGACACCGAATTCCGCCTGCGCCTTGCTCAGGCAGAAGCTGACCTTGCCAACGCCCTTTCGGGACGCCGTGCCACATCGACCGGTATCGCTACTACACAAAACAACCTGCGTGTAAGCGATGCGGGCATTGAAGAAGTGCGGGTGCAGATGCAGAACGCCGAGCGTGAATGGCACCGCTACGAGAAACTTCTGAAGCAAGATGCCGTGACACCTCAACAATACGACCAAGTGCACACGGCATACGAAGCTATTAAGGCACGTTATGAACAGCTCTTGCGTGCCAAGCAATCGACCGCCCTCACCCGTGATGAGCAGACGCACCGGCTGGAGCAGAACGAAGCGGGCATCCGGCTGGCGGAAGCAGCCGTGGATTTGGCAAAGCTGAACCTGTCGTACACCGTGATTGTCGCCACTTGCGACGGCGTGACGGGGCGCAAGGATATTCATGAAGGGCAGCTGGTGCAGCCCGGACAAACAATGGTGGATATCGTAGACGGGCAGGACTTGTGGGTCATTGCCAACTACCGTGAGACCCAACTTCCGCACATTCATGTAGGCTCGGAAGTGATGCTTACCGCCGATGCCGTTCCGGGTGTGACCTATACCGGCACGGTGGAATCTATCTCGGATGCCACGGGAGCCGCCTTCTCGCTCATCCCACAAGACAATGCTACAGGCAACTTTGTAAAGGTGGAACAGCGCGTACCTGTCCGTATCAGCCTGAAAGGTAACGATGTGGAGAAGCTGAGTCTTCTGCGTGCCGGGCTGAATGTGGAATGTAAAGTGAAGCGTTGAGATGGGAGCGCCTGTACTTAACGGACCGTTCACGATGCCGATGGTCCGCGGCTTTGTGCCCCGTCTCATGCAGCCCTGGCTTTATGTCTTTATGGCAGTCACGTTCCAGCTTTCGGGAGGGCTTTATCTGGGTACGCTGGCAGAGATGATGGGTGAAACCACCCTGATGCGCGAGGACTTGCTAATGTGTCTTTATGCCAACCTGGCGGGAATGGCGATTTATTTCCCTCTGCTGTTCCGGATGAAGTTCCGTTTCACCAACAAGACGTTGCTGGCGGTATCTGCTACGGGTGTGTTGGTGTGCAACTTGGCTGCGCCACACGTTACGTTCCTGCCCTTGCTTTGGGTAATCTGTTTCGTGGAGGGCATCTGCAAGATACAGGGTACTTTCGAATGTATATCCACCATCCAGCTTTGGATGACGCCAAAGCGTGATTTCACGGCGTTCTTCCCCATGCTGCACATTATTATATTAGGGAGCATGCAGGTGTCCGACCTTCTTGCCACTTATCTGATGCATTACTATCATTGGTCGTACATGCATTGGTTCATGGCGGGGGTGATGATGGTTGACTTGTTGATAATCACCCTTTGTACACGGCATTTCCGCATCGTCAAGAAGTTCCCGCTTTTCGGCATCGACTGGCTGGGAGCCTTGTTGTGGGTGCTGTTCTTGCTGGAAGTGGCTTATTTCTTCTGTTACGGAGAGTTTTACGACTGGTGGAATAGTCCTGTTATTCGCGTGCTGGCAGTGATGATTGTGTCCACGCTGGCGGTGTGTGTCGGACGGATGCTTCATGTGCGCCATCCTTTCCTCGAACCGAAGATGTGGACATACAGGCATCTTTTCCCCATCTTGCTGCTCATTATGCTGGTCGAAATGTACCTTGCCGCCGAACGTTCGCTGGAAGAAGTGTTCTACGAGAGCGTGATGCATTATGAGGCGTTGGTCAGCGTCCGGCTCGACTGGCTGGTGCTGGCGGGTGTGGTGGCAGGCTGTCTTTTCGCTTACTGGTGGATGCACGTAAGACGGTTCAGTTATTTGCGCCTTCTGGCGGTAGGCATAGCTGTGCTGGCGTGTTATCTTGTAGGCTTTTATTTCACGCTTTCGTCAGAAATTCATATTTCTCAGCTTTATCTGCCTGTAGCGTGCCGTGGATTCGCCTATGCCGTACTGAGTGCTACGTTTATGGTCTGTCTGGAAGAAATTATGACGTTTCAGCACTTCTTCCAGGCGTTGAGTGTGTTCAATATGCTGCACATGGTGGTAGGCGGTGTACTGGGGGCAGCCGTCTATACCGAAGGTCTGTCTTACTACATGGCGGATAATCTGGCGCGTTACGGCACTGCTATTGATAACGTAGCAGTCAGCTCCTCGCCTTTCGATTTAGGCGGATATATGCCGGGGTTCATCGAACGGATGATGGAAGTGAGCATCAAGCAAATCTATGGCTGGGTGATTTACGCCTGCCTTCTGCTGTTCCTTCTCTTCTTGCTTTACGATGCTCCTATCCGTCGCGAACTGAAACAGATGCCCGGCTGGCGTGCTTTGAGGCGTGAGGCGGAAAAAGCTTTCAGGTAAACGGGTTTGGAGATAACATACAGACGGACACAGATTTTTCTCGATACCTTTTATTATATAAGGTGTTTATGTAAATTCTGTGTCCGTCTTGTGTTTCATTGATGCGTTATGAAGTTAAGGGGCTGAGCAAAATTTAAACAGGTTAAAGGATGCCGGTTGTTTTATTCCACTACTGTTTCTACAGGTGTTCCGATACAGCCGTTGGGCATCTGTATGCGAAGCAGGGCACAGACGGTGGCGGCAATGTCAGTCATGTGTACAGGGTGGAAAGTATTACCCGATTCGATGTGCCAACCCATGAAAAACAGCGGGATATGTGCATCATAAGGATTCCATACGCCGTGGTCGGTACCACCTGTTTTATCAGGTCGGTCAATGTTGTACCAGCCGGGTTGCATGATGAGCTGAATGTCACCGCTGCGCAGTCGGTTGTAACCATTGATGGCACGTTCGCGCACATCGGCAGGTAGGGTGGCGTTACTCAGGTCTTCCATGTCTGCCACGTAGGCAAATTGTGGGTAACTTTTCAGGAAATCAATGGCGCAGGCTTTTGCGGCGCGTAAATCAATGTTTGCTTGGCGGATGTATGCATGGTCGAAGAATACTTGATAGTTAAGGATGTCTTTCACCAGTGGATGGCCAGAGCCGAACTGTTTGTCAAGCACAGCATTGAGCGAATCTTTGACAGTGCCCGCATACCAGCCCCCGGCAGGAATTCCACAGTCTTGCATCAGGCGGAAATTGTGGGCGGCTGCATGGTCGGCAGTAAGGAAGAGAAGGTAGTTATTCTTACCTATCGTCTCGTCCAGCGTACGGAAAAAGTCGGCAAGGTCACGGTCAAGACGGAGATAAGTATCTTCTGTTTCGATGGCATAAGTTCCGAACTGGTGTCCTACGTAGTCGGTTGACGAAAGACTGACGGTGAGCATATCAGTTTCGGGACCTTGACCCAGTTGTTCACCTTTCAGTACAGCCTTGGCTAGTTCCAGCGTGAGCGAGTTGCCATAAGGAGTGGTGCGGATGACACTGTAGCCTTTCTGTTCGAACAGGTGTGAGGTGGGCACGGGCAGTATAGGAGTGTCGGCAAGGGGTAATTCGTAAGCAGTGCTGTCGGCTGTGCTTGCAGTGTAGGTCTCGATGGGGTAGAGGGTGTCCCAGTCTTGCAAGAGATATTGTCGGGCAAGGTCACGTTGGTTGAAGTCGTTCAGCCATTGGGGAAGTGATTTCCGGTAATAAGTGCTGGTGATGAAGCGTCCGGTCTCGTCATCGAACCAATAGGCTGCATCGGGTGTATGTCCGGCAGGAAGAATCGAAGCGCGGTCTTTCAAGGCTACGCCGATGACGCGCGAACGGAAGTTGGTAGCAAGTTTCAGTTCGTCGCCGATAGTGGTGACCAATAAGTTGCGTGGTGACATTTTGCCGGCAGGACTGTTGCTTCCCACACCTGTTACGGTAGGATCGTCGGTACAATATACCAGTGTATCATTCTTGTAGAAATTGTTTCCTGCAATGCCATGGATAGAGGGTACGGAACCGGTATAGATAGACGAGTGCCCGATGGCGGTCACGGTGGGTATGTAGTTGAGATGAGTGTTGTCGCAACTGAAGCCTTCGTTCATCAGGCGCCGGAAGCCTCCTTCTCCGAAACGCGGATAGAAACGGTAGAGGTAATCCCAACGCATCTGGTCGACTACAATGCCGATTACTAATCGGGGACGCTCTACGTGTGGCGAATTGGTTTGTGCCTTTATCACGAAGCTGCAACACAAGCATAATAATAGGGTGATGAGACTCTTTTTCATAATTTCTTGTCTTTTTTGATTCGGGTGCAAAGGTGTAGTTTTTGTGTTACAGGGGCGTGAAACAGGTATTACAAAAGTGATACGAATCAGATTGTCGGGATTCTTGTCCTGTCTGTCAAAAATATGAAGATTCCTTATGCTTCGTTCTTTATTCTTCATTAGAATTGCGTATCTTTGCCCCATGCTTATGTAAAAAATGAATGCGATATGAATGAGACTGATGCTGCTGTCCGCCGGCGTGCCATATACGGGGTGACGCTGGCAGGCAGCGTGGTAAATGTCGTGCTGGTGCTGTGTAAGTTTGCTGCAGGCATATTGGGACGCAGTGCCGCGATGATAGCTGATGCGGTACACTCATTATCCGATTTGGCTACAGATGTGATTGTATTGGTGTTTGTGCGTATTTCAGACAAGCCGGAAGACAAAGGACACGATTATGGACACGGAAAATATGAAACCTTTGCCACCTTGCTGATTGGCGTGGCATTACTGGTGGTAGGTATTGGTATCCTATGGAGCGGAGGCGAACAGATTTACGCTTTTTTACAGGGGGAAACGTTGCCTTCGCCGGGTTGGATTGCCTTGTGGGCAGCATTGTTTTCAATTGTGTCGAAAGAGGTTCTGTTTCATTACACACGTCTGGTAGGAAGGAAATACGATAGTCCGGCGGTGATAGCTAACGCCTGGCATCACCGGAGTGATTCGTTTTCGTCTATAGGGACAGCAGTAGGTATCGGCGGCGCCATTTTGTTGGGCGAAGACTGGCGGGTACTCGACCCTTTGGCGGCAGTTATCGTAAGTTTTTTTATTATCCATGTGGCGATAAAGCAATTGGGACCTTGTCTGGACGAACTGTTGGAACGTTCGTTGCCCGATGATGTGGAACGTCATATCACCGACTTGGTGCTTTCGGTACCTGGTGTATCACAGCCGCACCATTTGCGCACGAGGCGTATAGGCAACCGTTATGCGATAGATGTGCATATCCGGATGGATGGCAATATGCCTTTGAGTGAGGCGCATGACCGTGCCACGCAAGTAGAGCAGAAATTGCGTGACACATATGGGAAGGATACATACATCAACATCCATGTAGAGCCGATGAAATGAAGAATTAAGAATGAAGAATATAGGAAACATGAAGATATTAGTGACAGGTGCAAGCGGATTCATCGGCAGTTTTTTGGTCGAAGGAGGATTGGAACGTGGCATGCAGGTATGGGCAGGTGTAAGGCAGAGTAGCAGCCGGAAATATCTGCAGGATGAGCGTATCCGTTTTGCCGAACTCGATTTTACAGATTCCGATCATTTGGAAGAACAGCTGAAGCGACATAAAAAAGAGCATGACGGGTGGGATTGCATTATCCACTGTGCGGGTGTGACAAAATGCCTGCATCAGGCAGACTTCGAAATAGGTAATTATTGGGCTACGCGTCATTTTATCGAAGTGTTGATAAGATTGGACATGGTGCCACGTCAGTTCGTTTACCTTAGTTCGCTGAGTGTGTTCGGTCCCATACATGAACGTGACTATCTGCCCATAGGTGAGTGCGACACGCCACAACCCAATACGGCATACGGGGTGAGCAAGCTTCATACCGAAGCATACATACGTTCACTGGAAAACTTGCCGTGGGTGATATTCCGCCCTACGGGAGTATACGGTCCTCGTGAGCGTGATTATTTCCTGATGGCTCAATCCATATCGCGCCATTTGGACATCGTTGCCGGTTTCCGCCGGCAAGATCTTACGTTTGTGTATGTGACCGATTTGGTGCAGGCCATTTATTTGGCTGTGGAAAAGCAGGTGACGGGACGCGCTTATTTCGTAAGCGATGGCGAAGTGTATAGTAGCCGCACGTTCTCCGACTTGATACGGACCGAATTGGGACATCCTTGGCTGGTACGTTTTACGTGTCCACTTGGGTTGTTGAAGATTATTTCGTCTGTGGCAGGAAACGTGGCGAAACTGATGCATAAACCCAGTACGCTTAATCCCGACAAATATAAGATTATGAAACAGCGTAATTGGCGGTGCGACATAGCTCCGTTGGAAAACGAACTGGGTTACCAGCCTGCATATCCGCTGGAGAGAGGAGTAAAAGAAACAATCAGATGGTATAAGAAAGAGGGATGGCTATAAAATTATTCGAACGGGTAGAAAGCGGTAAGGAACTGTTTGCCGTAGAGACAATCAGCTTGATTTATAATGCACTGACCAGTTTTTTGGTTTTGTTGCTGTATCAGCGTATGGACCATCCGGGCACAATGTTACTGGAACGTTTGGGTATTGTGATTCTGACATTTGTGCTGATATTCCTGTATCAGGCGTTTCCGTGCAGGCTGACAGCATTTGTCCGTATGGTGGTGCAGATGAGTCTGCTTGCTTATTGGTATCCCGATACGTTTGAATTCAATCGTTTGTTCCCGAACCTTGATTATTTGTTTGCACGCAATGAGCAGGCATTGTTCGGGTGCCAGCCTTCGGTAGAGTTCAGCGAGCATTGTCCATCCATCTGGTTCAGCGAGCCGTTTAATATGGGCTATTTTTTTTATTATCCGATGATGCTCATTGTGGTACTTTATTACTTCGTGAAGCGTTTCGAGTGGTTCGAGAAGATTTGCTTTGTGCTGGTCACTTCGTTCTTCATTTATTATTTGGTTTATATTATGTTGCCTGTGGCAGGACCGCAGTTCTATTTCCCGGCTATTGGGATGGACAGGGTGAATGCGTGCGATTTTCCTCCTATTGGCGATTATTTCAATACGAATGATTACTTGATACCGGGACCGGGGTTCGACCATGGTTTTTTCTTTAATTTAGTGGAGGCTTCACAAGAAGTGGGCGAACGGCCTACGGCGGCTTTCCCCAGTTCGCACGTAGGTATATCTACCATTGTGATGATTATGGCGTGGCGGGTCAATCGGAGGCTGGCATATTTCCTGGCACCTTTTTATGTGTTGTTGTGTTGTGCAACGGTTTATATTCAGGCGCATTATCTGGTCGATTCCATAGCCGGTTTCTTTACCGCCTTTTTCGTTTACCAGCTTGCCACCCTGATGTATAAGCGCTGGTTTATCTCGCCGGCGTTCAAGTACTTTAAGTAATTAAGAATGAAGAATGAAGAATTGCTTCGCCCGCATGGAAATTCTTCATTCTTCATTCTTAATTTTTCATTCAAAAAGGTTCTTTATTTTTCTGTAACTTTTTTCGCGACTTTGCGTCTAACAAGTAGAACATAAACAATTAAACGAACAGAAACTATGAAACATTTTTCAATGATTGTGGCATCATGTGTCTTGGCAATGATGCTTACCGTTTCCGGATGCTACGCCGGAAGCAGAAACGTGGTAAAACCCAGCAAGAATTATGTGACCCAGAAAGTATCGCTTACCGGCATTGATGCTATTCGTTCGTCTTCATCGGTAGATGTAGTCTATACGCAGGCTTCGGGTACACCCTATGCCGAAATCTATGCACCTGATAACATTGTGCCTTTGATAAAAGTAGAACAGGAAGGAAGTAAGTTGCATGTAGGTTTCAAGAGCGGTACATCCATTACTGGAAGATATAAATGCGAAGTGCGTGTGTATGCTCCCGAAGTGACTTCGTTCTCCACATCCAGTTCGTCCGACATTATCTTGGCAAACGGCTTGAAGACCCAAAAGGCTGTATCGTTCCGTGCATCGAGTAGCGGCGACATCAAGGCAGGGGCTGTAGCTTGTGCCGATGTGGAAATGATTACGCAGAGCAGCGGCGACATCGTGGTAGATGCTGTCCGGTGCGGGCAGCTGAGTCTGGATACGCAGAGCAGCGGCGATATCAAGGTGAATACCGCCCAATGCAGTGGAGCCGTTATCGAATCCAGTTCGGCAGGCGACTGCACGGTAAAGAACCTGACCTGTGAAGGTGATGTGAAAGCATCTACCAGCTCATCGAGCGACATCAAGCTTGCCGGCACATGCCGTAACGCTACGTTCAGTGCCAGTTCGGCAGGCGGCATCTATGCCAAGGACCTGCTGGCGAAAGATGTAAAGGCGACCGCCTCTTCGGCAGGCGATATCGAGTGTAACGCCAGCGGCGTGCTTTCCACTTCGGTGTCAAGTGCCGGCGATATCCGTTATAAAGGTACCCCCACCCGTGTAGAAGGCAAGATAAAAGGGGTTTCTAAAATGAAGGATTAAAGTGTGGCATCAGTACGTCATCCGCAGGGTGAACAGCAGATTGCGGGGGCGGATGCGGTAGCTGCGTGATACGGTGCTGGCTTCATCGGTGAAAGAGGTATAGGTGTATTCTCTTTCGTCCAGCAAGTTGGTGGCGGCAAGCTCCATGTCCATCCGTTTGGAGAGTTTGTATGACACCACGGCATCGGCAAGGAAGAAATCCCGCTTGCGGCTATCTGTTTCCCGGTTGCGGTAATGCCCGCCTTTCAGCAAGATGCTGAGCTTTGCGGCGGGTGTTATCCGCAGGCTGAGGCTTTGCTCTAATGAGGCGGTATTCGTCTCGCTTCCTTCTTCTTCCAGCCTTAACTTGCTTTTCCCATAGTTTAACTCATAGTGCAGGGTAATTTTTTCCGTCAGGTCCGCTTCGATGCGCGGCCCGATGCTCCACATTGTGCGCACGTTCGGTATCCGTTCTTCGTTGCGCACCAGCACCGCATGGCGGTTGGTGTACATCCCTTTCAGGTAGATGTAGCAGTTCAGGAAATCGAATCCTTTTGATACATTGCCGTTCACGTCCAGCTGGCGTGCCGTGTTTTCTCCCTGCTGGTATGAAGTGACGATGAAATCTCCTTCGAATTGCTGATGGGTCAGGTAGGGCAGGCTCATCCAGTTGTGCGACACCGACACATCGGCAAACAGTTCGTCCAAGGGACGCTTGTAGTAGATGCCACCTTCGATGTATTTGCTGGTGCTCAGCCCGTATACGGGATAACCTTTCATCAGCGTGCGGTAAGAATCCATCAGGTAACCCGGATAGAAAGAGGCATCACCGAGCGGACGGCTGGTGATTCCGCCCGAAAGGTCGATGTCCCAGCGTGCGCTTAGGGTATACGACAGGTACAGGTCTGGATTGAACAACACACGGGTCGAGGGGCTTTTCAGCCCGTTTGCCTTTTCCTTATATAGATAATGGTAGAAGTTGACGGGCAGCGCAAGTCGGGTCTTCAGCCTGCGCCACGTATATTCCAGTTTGGGGGTGAGGTAGAGCTGCGTGTAGTTCATGCCCGAACCTTCCTCGTCATTATCGGTCAGCGTTACGCCCTCCAGTTCCGATGCCATGTCGCGCCACATCACTTTAGCTCCGGCTCCTAGGCTTACCGTGACTTGCCCTATGGCGAATCCATAATCCACTTTGTTGTCCGAGAACAGTTTTCGCTGCTCTATCCGCTGGCTGCGTGTTTCGTCTCCGTACGTCACGTCCATCCGTTGCGGATGGTCTTGCACGAAGGTGTACGAGGTGAAGATGATGAACTTGTTGCCGAACCGCTTCAGCAGGTAGAGGTCGTTGGTCAGCTGTTTGTCGGGCGACCAGGCATCTTGGGTGTTGGGGATGGTTCCGCTCACGCCGTCATTCTTGTCCAGCCACGCGAAGTCTGCCATCAGGCGTTCGGTCAGGTTGTAGGTGTCTTCGTTCGCTTCCAGCCGTATCTCGGCGGAAAGCTGCTGTTGCTCGAAGAGCGAACTCTCTTTTTCGCGGATGATGGTGGTATCGGCGTTCGCTTGGAAATATTGCGTCACGGTCTGCTTGTCCGATTCGGTCCGGTGGTTCATGTAGCCGATGCCTACGGTCACGTTCATTCCGTTCTTCAGTTGGAACAGGTTGTTCGAAGTCGCCTGATGGGTTCGGTTGAACAGCTCGCGCTCTTTGTTCAGTGCCTGTACTGCCGGAGGCACGATGCGGATGTAGTCGGTCAGTTTTTCGCGCCGGTAGCGTGTGGCGTTGATGTCGAACGACTTGAACTCGCGGGTCACGTCCCTGCCCGTGTTGTTGGTCTTGTAGGTGTTGAGCGACTGGAATTTCTTGTTGAACTGCATGGCTATCAGTTCCTCGTCCCATAGTGCCGATGCAGGCGCGGCAAGCCCGATTCCTCCTTTCACGCTTCCTATCCACCGTTGCTTCACGTTCTCTTTCAGGCGCAGGTTGATGGCTGCCTGATCCGAAAGGCTCAGTCCGTTCAGTGCCTTGATGGGCTGGTGGTTCTCCATCACCTCCACGCTGTTTACGTCTTGGTTGGAGATGCTGTTGGTGGCGATGCCATACTTTCCGCCCAGCAGGTCTTTGCCCTCGATGTAGAATTTGTTGATGGGCGTGCCTTGATACGAAATCTTCCCGTCATCCGCTACCTGTATGCCGGGCAGCTTCTTCAGGATGTCCCCGATGGTGCGGTCGCCCTCTTTCGAGAAGCGTGCTACATTATAGATGATCGTATCTCCTTGCGCCCGTATCTTCGGTGCTTTCACGATGACCTCCTTGATACTGATTTCTTCGGGCTGCAGGGCGATGCGGTAGGTTTGGTCTTGCGGCTGGATAGGGCGGGTCACGGCTGCATAGCCCAGGCAAGAGAAGCGTATCACCGCACGGCTTGCCTTTGTGCTGTCCACGTTCAGGCTGAATGTCCCGT
>CASENS010000002.1 GCA_949289345.1 uncultured Bacteroides sp. | reverse complement strand
TCGGGCTATTTACAGATAAACTTCCTACCTTTGCGGCGCAATTTTATAACAAATAGGTATGAGTTACAATTTATTAAAAGGTAAGAAAGGCATTATTTTCGGTGCTCTGAATGAGCAGTCCATTGCCTGGAAAGTAGCTGAGAGAGCAGTAGAGGAAGGTGCGGCCATTACTTTGTCCAACACACCGGTGGCTGTACGCATGGGACAAGTTTCCGCATTGTCCGAGAAATTGCATTGCGAAGTAATTCCTGCAGACGCCACCAGTGTAGCCGATTTGGAGAATGTTTTCAAACGTTCGATGGACGTGTTGGGCGGACAGATAGACTTCGTGCTTCACTCCATCGGCATGTCGCCCAATGTGCGCAAGAAACGCACTTACGATGACCTGGATTATGATATGCTGGGCAAGACATTGGACATTTCCGCCATGTCTTTCCACAAGATGATACAAAGCGCCAAAAAACTGAATGCCATAGCCGATTATGGTTCTATCGTAGCCTTGAGCTATGTGGCAGCCCAACGTACATTCTTTGGATATAACGACATGGCCGACGCCAAGGCGTTGTTGGAGTCCATTGCACGCAGCTTCGGATACATCTATGGCCGTGAGCACAACGTGCGTGTCAATACCATCTCCCAGTCGCCTACCATGACCACTGCTGGTTCGGGTGTGAAAGGTATGGACAAGTTGTTTGACTTTGCCAACCGCATGTCTCCGTTGGGTAATGCTTCGGCCGATGAGTGTGCAGACTATTGCATCGTGATGTTCTCCGATTTGACACGTAAAGTCACCATGCAGAATCTGTATCACGATGGCGGTTTCTCCAGCATGGGCATGAGCCTTCGCGCCATGAATACCTATCAGAAAGGTATGGAAGAATACATGGACGAGAATGGAAACATCATCTATGGATAATCCGGCCCTTTATCTCTTGCCCGTTACCCTTGGCGACACGCCTTGGGAGCGGGTATTGCCTTCTTATAATAGGGAAATCCTGTCGCATATTCTCCATTTCATCGTGGAAGATGTGCGTTCAGCCCGCCGTTTCCTGAAAAAAGTGGATAAAGACATCGACATTGATGCCTTGACTTTTTATCCGCTGAACAAGCACACGTCTCCTGAAGACATTTCCGGATATCTGAAGCCGTTGGAAGAAGGACAGTCTATGGGGGTTATTTCTGAGGCTGGATGTCCTGCCGTGGCCGACCCGGGTGCGGATGTAGTGGCCATTGCCCAACGTAAAGGACTGAAAGTCGTTCCTTTGGTAGGTCCCTCATCCATCATCCTCTCGGTCATGGCATCGGGTTTCAATGGACAAAGTTTTGCTTTCAACGGTTATCTGCCCATTGAACCGGCTGAGCGTGCCAAGAAATTGAAGCAGTTGGAACAGCGTGCTTGCACCGAATGCCAGACACAAATTTTTATCGAAACACCTTACCGTAATAACAAAATGCTGGAAGACATCTTGCAGAATTGCCGTCCGCAAACCCGGCTTTGCATCGCCGCCAATATCACTTGCGAGGGTGAATACATCCATACCCGTACCGTGAAGGAATGGAAAGGATGTACACCTGACTTGACAAAAAAGCCCTGTATCTTCCTGATTTATTAACATATTGGCTTGTCAGCGCGCAGTCAGTGATTATTCCCACTCAATTGTTGAAACGACTGTTCCGCATGGTAGGATGACCGCACAAGCGGACCACTTTCCACTTGTCCGAACCCTTTTCGCAAACCGGTTTCTTTGTATTGCCGGAATTGCTCAGGTGTGACGTATTCAGCCACGGGATAGTGACGATGCGAGGGTTGCAGGTACTGTCCGATGGTCATTATTTGGCAACCGGCTTGCAACAGGTCGTCCATCAACTCCTCCACTTCGGTGGAAGTCTCTCCCAATCCGACCATGATGCCAGACTTTGTCTTAATGCCGCTTTCGGCTATTTGGCGAAGTACCTTGAGGCTGGTTTCATAACGGGCGGCACTGCGCACCAACGGACTTATGCGGCGTACCGTTTCCATGTTGTGCGCCATGATGTCCGGACCGGCCTCTATCACTTGTGCGACCAGTTCCGCACGACCTAAAAAGTCGGGTACCAACACCTCGATCGTGGTATTCGGATTGATGCGCCGTACCTCGCGAATGGTGCATGCCCAGTGTGCCGCTCCTAAGTCGGGTAAATCATCACGGTCGACAGACGTAATGACGGCATGCGAAAGTTTCATCAGCCGCACCGACTCGGCCACGTGCAACGGTTCTTTAGGGTCAAGAGGCAACGGACGTCCGGTTGGTGTGTTACAGAACTTGCAGCTACGGGTGCAAATTCCTCCGCCTATCATGAAAGTAGCGGTACCCCGTCCCCAACATTCCCCCATGTTGGGACAGCGCCCACTGCTGCATATGGTGTGCAGGCAGTGGGACTCTACGATGCGTTTGGTTTCGGTGTAGCGTTCGTTGGCACCGATGTTTATCTTCAGCCATTCGGGCTTGCGTATTCTTTCTGCCATCGTTACTTCAGTTGCGCGTTGAAAAAATCCGTTAGACGAGTATACAGATGCAGCCGTGTGTTGCCGCCAAAAATACTGTGATTGCGGTTGGTGTACACTTGCATGTCGAACTGTTTGCCCAACTGAACCAAGTGCTCGGCGTACTCAGCGCAATTTTGATAATGCACATTGTCATCCGCCATACCGTGTACAAGAAGCAGCTTTCCATGTAACTTGTCGGCGCGGGTAAAGGCGGAGGACGAGTGATAGCCCTCCGCATTCTCTTGCGGAGGGCGCATGAACCGTTCGCCATAGATGGTGTCGTAATAATTCCAATCGGTTACCGCGGCTACCGCCACTCCCGCTTTAAACACAGGCGTTCCCTCACTCATACTCATCAAAGTCATATATCCTCCATAACTCCATCCCCAAATGCCTATGCGGGTCTTGTCCACGTATGGCAATCCACCTAAATAAAGGGCGGTCTCTACCTGGTCGCGTGCTTCTTTTACGCCCAGGTTCAGATAAGTGCATTTCTCAAAGTCGGCGCCTCGGCCTCCGGTCCCTCGTCCATCTACACATACGATGATGTAGCCTTGCGAAGCCATATAGGTTTCCCAACTGATGCTGAACGCATCGGTCACCTGTTGTGAACCCGGCCCGCTATATTGATACTGGATGACAGGATACTTTTGGCTTGAAGTGAACCCGGCCGGTTTCATCATCCAGCCGTTCAATGTAGTGCCTTCGGTGGTCTGAAAGCTGAACAATTCCTTTTGGGGCATGTCATAAGCAGTCATTTTCTGCTTTAAAGCCTGGTTGTCCTCTAAGGTTGTCAATACTTCACCTTTGTTGTCGTTCAGTGTGATGACTAACGGCTCGTTCAGTGAGGTATAGCGATTGAGGTAGAATTTCATGTCGCTGCTGAACTGGGCGCTGTTTGTTCCTTGGCGCAAAGAGAGTTTGGTTTGCCTGCCTTTGCGGTCGGTTTTGTAAACGGCTGTGTACTGGGGTCCTTCTACATTTGCAGTATAGTAGAAAGCGCCTTCTTTCGGGTCATAGCCTAAGAAACTCTTTATTTCGTAGTTGCCAGACGTGACTTGCTTGGCCAGACTGCCCGTCATGCTGTACCAATAAAGATGATTAAATCCATCCCGTTCGCTGACAAAGCTGAAGTGCCCGTCGTAAAAAACGATTTCGTCAAAGACGCTTTCCTTGATGTACTTGTCACTCTCGTCGCGCAAAGCCAGTTTGCACACCGTGCTGCGCGGATTGGCAAAGTACAGGTCGAAACGGTTCTGGTGACGGTTCAGTGTAAAGACGGCCAGTTTCTCCGGGTCTTTGGTGAAACGGATGCGGGGAATATAGCCATCCTTGTCCAAGGGCACGTCTATCTGGCGGGTTACTTTGCTCTTGATGTCGAATGTATGGACACTGACCTTTGAGTTGGCTTCGCCAGTCTTCGGATATTTATAGGTATAAGAACCGGGATATTTGGCGAACGCCTCAATCCTTGGAGCGTCACCGGCAAATACGGGGAATGTGTAAGAAGAAACTTCGCTTTCATCCCAACGGACAAAAGCCAGCATTTTGCTGTCCGCACTGAATTCCAAGGCACGGTTGTAGGCGAACTCTTCCTCATACACCCAATCGGGAATACCGTTCAGCACTTTGTTGCGTTCCCCGTCCTTGGTTACTTGGCTTTCACTGTTGCCATAGAGCAGTTTGACAAGGAAGATGTTATTGTCCCGTACAAACGCCACCATGTTGCCATCCGGCGAGAACACCGGCACCTGTTGCGGCCCTCCGTCCGAAAGGCGTTCCACCACATTGTTTATTTTGCCTTCCAAGTTGCGTTTCAAACTATATAAATAATGTATAGCCGTGTATGACCGTCGGTAGATGGGGGTCGTTTCAGTTGCGATAAGCAGCTTGGAACCGTCGGGCGAGAAACTATAACTGTCGAACCGTTTGAAGGGACATTCGCGGGCTGTGGCCACATCGAACAACACTTCCACCTCCTTACCCGTCTTGTAAGAGAACTTGATGATTTGCGTACCTTCGGCGTTCATCTGCGAGTAGTGTTCGCCGTCACCCGGAATGGGGATGACCCCATAGATGTTCTTCACGCGGAATTGTCCGGACACGACTTCTTCCAAAGTCAGCTGTCTGTTGTTTCCTTGCGCATACACTGTCAGCGCCAACAAGCAGCAAAGCAAAGTAAGGGTTATCTGTTTCATAGATTGAAGTTTTTTGTTATGAGCGCAAAGATACGATTTCTTCCTAATATTCTTGGCATTGTCTGTCCGAAATACGTATCTTTGGAGACTCAAAATCCGAATTGCGTATGTTACTGAAACTTTACAACAAGAACAATAACCCTGCCGACCTCCAACGTGTGGTTGACGCATTGAACGATGGAGGCATCATTATTTATCCTACCGATACGATGTATGCCATAGGTTGCCACGGACTGAAGGAACGGGCCATTGAACGCATCTGCCAGTTGAAACACATTGACCCTAAGAAGAACAACCTCTCCATTATCTGTTACGATCTAAGCAGCATCAGTGAGTATGCCAAAGTGGACAACCGCACATTCAAACTGATGAAACGCAATCTGCCAGGTCCCTTTACGTTCATTTTGAACGGGACCACGCGCTTGCCCAAAATATTCCGCAATCGTAAAGAGGTCGGTATCCGTATGCCGGACAATCCGATTATTCAGGAAATAGCCCGCTTGCTCGATGCTCCTATACTGACCACTACGCTGCCGCATAATGAAAATGACGACATAGAATACAGTACAGACCCCGAACTGATTGAAGAAAAGTTCGGCGACGTGGTGGATTTGGTAATTGATGGTGGCATTGGAGGAACCGAAGGTTCCACTGTCGTAAATTGTACGGAAGGAGAGCCGGAAATCATCCGCCAAGGAGCAGGATGGCTGGATGAAGGATAATTTCCCATTTGCCACCCCTAAAACGGGGCAGCCCGAAAAACCGGTTGCAAAAGTATCCAAGGATAAATGGCGAAGTATCGTTGGATAAATGACGGAGTATCCAATCATACTCAGGCGGATAACCAATGATGTGTCAGAGCCTGCCGTAAGTCTATGGCTATGTCAATCATTCATAACCGGATTTTCGGGCTGTCCCCTTTTGCGGCTTATTTCAGCAAAGACTGCGGATCCAGATGATCGGCCTCAATGTCTTTGAAGTAGCGGTAAGTGCCAACTTTCAGTTCATCGGTAGCGGCATCATCGCAAATGATGATACCTTTTTCGTGCATCTGCAAAGCACTGATGGTCCACATCTGCATCACAGGTCCTTCTACGGCATGATAGAGGGCACGTGCCTTGTTATGTCCGTTAACGATAATCATTACTTCCTTGGCGCTGAGTACCGTGCCTACTCCTACGGTCAGAGCCGTCTTGGGCACTTGGTTCACGTCATTGTTGAAGAAGCGGGAGTTGGCTATAATCGTATCCGTAGTCAATGTTTTTTGGCGTGTACGCGATGCCAGTGACGAACCCGGTTCATTGAAGGCGATGTGGCCGTCGGGACCGATACCTCCCATAAAGAGGTCGACTCCACCGTACGACTTGATTTTATCTTCGTAGCGTGCGCATTCGGCATCCAGGTCTTCAGCATTGCCATTCAGAATGTTTGTATTCTCCGGCTTGATGTCGATATGGCTGAAGAAATTGTTCCACATGAAGGAGTAGTAGCTTTCGGGATGTTCCTTGGGCAAGCCCACATATTCGTCCATGTTGAAAGTGACGACATTTTGAAAGGAGACGACTCCGGCCTTGTTCAGGTCTATCAGTTCTTTGTACATGCCCAGTGGTGACGACCCCGTGGGGCATCCCAGTACAAACGGTTTCTCCGGTGTCGGGTTGGCCGCTTTAATTTTGGAAGCCACATAATTGGCTGCCCATTTCGATACGGACTTATAGTCCGGTTGAATAATAAGCCTCATAAAGATACAATTTTATAATTAATAATTTACAACTATTCCCTGTCTTTCTTCAAACGGTCGGCCATGGCTTTTGCCAAGTGGGCGCATTGTTCGTAGTTAAGCGGTTTCATGGCCTGCTTCATTTCTACAGGGTCGCCTACCAGTTCCAATTTGCTCTTTTCGGCAAACTCACCCATGCGTTTTACGGCAGCGCCAGCCCAGCAGAACGAGCCGAAATAACCCAAATAGCGGCCTTTCACCTCACGCAGCAATATCTTGTCCAACAGCGCTTCTACTTCCGGATATATCTGGTTGCAATACGTTGGGCTGCCGACAATCAGTCCGCGATACTTGAAGATGTCCATCAGGATATATGACGGGTCGCTTTTGCTCACGTTATGCAGCACGATGTTTTTGATACCCTGCGCTGAAAGCTCCGAAGCAATTGCCTCGGCCATTTCCTCCGTATGCCCGTACATGGTGCCATAGGCTATCACGACACCTTCCTCAGCCTCGTAACGGCTCAAGCGGTCGTATACATCTACCACACGTGCTATGTTCTCCGTCCATACCGGTCCGTGCGTGGAGCAGATGGTCGTGATGGGCAGATTGCCCAATTTGGCCAAGGCTTTCTGTACGGGGTTGCCGTATTTGCCTACGATGTTGGAGTAGTAGCGAACCATTTCGTCCCAATATTTATCCAACTTGATGCGGGTGTCGATAAATCCGCCGTCCAACGTGCCGAAGCAGCCGAAAGCGTCGCCTGCAAACAGGATGCCGCCGGTTTCATCGAACGTCATCATTGTTTCGGGCCAATGCACCATCGGAGTCAGGTAGAAGCGCAATTTGTGGTGTCCCAAGTCAAGGAAATCACCGTCCTTCACCTCGTAGCGTTCGCCTGTCAGTCCATAGAACCCTTCAATCATGCCGAAGGTCTGCTTGTTTCCCACCAGGACAATGTCCGGATACTGCTGCTTGATGAGCCGGATGGAACCGGAATGGTCAGGCTCCATGTGATTGATGATGAGGTATTGGATGGGGCGGTCGCCAATGACGCTTCGTATCTTGCGCAAATAGCTCTCGAAGAAGCAGGCGTCTACCGTATCCACCAACGCCACAATGTCGTCATCAATCAGATAAGAGTTGTAGGAGACGCCGTAGGGCAAGGGCCACATGCCTTCAAAGAGATGCTTGTTGCGGTCGTTTACGCCTACATAATGTACTTTGCCTTTAATCAATGTCTTCTCGTTCATATCTATATGGTATTAATATGTCATGCAAATGTACGCTTTTTTATGGATTTCCAACCATTTTACCTTGATAAGCCCCACGTTCTTTCATTCTTTTTTGCAACCGATGGTTAAATTCATAGTTTTTCAGTCCCCAATCGGGCGCAATGAGTAGTTCACGGGGTGACTGGGATACAAACCGTTCCAGTACTAAGTCGGGGCGCAGACGCTGGATGTAGTCAATGACCAGGTCGATGTATTCATCCACATTGTGAAAGAGGTGAAAATCGGCGGGCGAGGTCTCATATTCATGCGCCATGCGGGTGCCGCGTATCAGCTGGAGTTGGTGCAGTTTCAGCGTAGTCAAGGGTAGATTCGAGATGTCCGCAGCCTGGTGCAGGATGTCTGTACGCGACTCGCCCGGCAGGCCGAGGATAACGTGGGCGCCCGTCCGTATGCCTCTTGCGGCGGTATGCTCCACGGTGTCTACGGTGGTTCGCCAAGTATGTCCGCGGTTTATGCGAAGCAAAGTGCGTTCCAAAGTACTTTCAATGCCGTACTCCACCAGTAGGAAGGTCTGGCGGTTCAGTTCCGTCAGATAATCCAGCAGGGCGGAAGGCATGCAGTCGGGACGTGTGCCTATGACCAGTCCCACTACATCGTCCACTGCCAGTGCTTCTTCATATTTGCGCTTCAGCTCTTCCAGTTCGCCATACGTGTTGGTGTAAGCCTGGAAGTAAGCCAAGTATTTCATTTCCGGATATTTGTGGGCGAAGAAAGCCTTCCCCTCCTCTAACTGCACCGCCACCGGTTTCTCCGTATGGCAATAGTCCGGACTGAACGTCTGGTTGTTGCAGTATGTGCAGCCGCCATAACCTCGCGTGCCGTCCCGGTTGGGGCAAGTAAATCCCGCGTTCAGCGAAATCTTTTGCACCTTGAAGGGAAAGTAGCGCTTCAAGAAGGTGGGAAAGTCATTGTAGAGTGTTTTTTTTGAGTCCATCCGTTGCTTGCTTATGTTTTTCCGGTTGCAAAGATACGGTTTCTTGGGTTCTGCCGACTATATGCATCCGATTATTTCCGCTTTAGTGACTGCAAAACATAGCTCCCGTTATTGAAAATCTTAGATTTGTCAAACAAATTTCCATGTCCCAAAAGACTTTAAGGCGTTGTTCAAGAAACACTTAACCGTTACATCTCCGGAAGTTAAGTGTTTCACCACTAAACACTTAACTGTTTTTGAGCAAATAGTTAAGTGTTGGAATGCAAACAGTTAAGTGTTTCTTTCCTGTGTAATCGGCTGTAAATCAGGCGCATGCGGTTTTTGTGAGATTCGCGGCAAGACCCGGCTGTTCATTTATTTGTATTTTGGAGGACAAAGCACTGTTGGATGCCAATTCTGTTTGTTAAATTAAATTTTATTCGATTAATAATGGGTTGCAACGAAACAGTGCTTCACTTTTTACTGTCGGCGTATCATCGTTGTTTATACGGATTTATGTCACCATAAATAGAAAGTCCTTTTGCAAACTAAAGATTTTAGTTATAATTAACTAGAATAATTAGTTTATGAACTAAATTATCTCGTTATTTGCGGAAAAAAGGAGGAAGTATGAAAGGATTGACCGCGAAAGAAGAAGAAATCATGGGCTACTTCTGGGAGAAAGGCCCGCTGTTTGTCAAAGAGATATTGGCGTTCTACGATGAGCCGAAGCCTCACTTCAACACGCTGTCTACCATCGTGCGGGGACTGGAGGAGAAGGGCTACGTGGCGCATAAGGCGTATGGCAACACCTATCAATATTATGCCGTGGTGAGCCGCGAGGACTTCAGCCGCCGCACCCTGCGGGGTGTCATCGGCAAGTATTTCAATAATTCTTATCTGAGTGCCGTGTCATCATTGGTGCAGGAAGAGGATATTTCGCTGGACGAGCTGAAGCAGCTGATTAAAGAGGTGGAGGAAGGGAAATGAAGGGTTATAGAATAGGGTTCAGTTGCTTGTTCTTCGCGTGGATGCTTTCTGCTGTAGCGCAAGTGAAGGTGGTGGAGAAGCCGCATTTCCTGGGGAGCAATACGAGTTTGGAGATACGTCGTGTGACGTTTTATGAAGATAGTACCGTGTTGGAGGCTGACTTTTATGCTCGGGCTTTAGGTGATGAAATCAGGGTGGACTCGTCAGCCGTTTTGGTTTCGGCAGGTAAACGGTATGCGTTGAAAGGTACTCAAGGTATATCAACAGACCGGGTAAGGAAAATATCGGGTGGTGCCAAGGTCAGTATGACTTTGACATTTTCCCCTCTTCCGGTTACGACAGAAACATTCGACTTCTTGGAAGAAGTAGCCGGTGGATGGAAGGTGATGCAGGTGCATCTGGATGGGCAAAAGCCGGAGATGAAATTGCCGGAACATCTGGTTACCCATCAGCTTGATTATGAACGTCCCTTACCGGAAGCTGTTCCCTGTTTTGGGAAATTCCGTATCACGGTTCGTTTTCTTGGCGAATATTCTCCCGGCAGTATCCGTTATCAGCTGAAGGAGTGGGGAGCTTGGTTTTTACCTTATCCGGTTGAAGCAAAGGATGGTGTCTGTGTGATAAACGACTATCTGACTCATCCGGGTTTAAAGACCATTTTCATTGGAAAGCATCAGTTTTCAATCTTTGTCGTCCCGGGCAGTGATGTTACTATGACGGTGGATTATCATGCCCTGCAAATGGCGGATACCCATCTTTTTGCTGACGAATATAAAGAGGTGCAGAAAGTATGGTTTGAAGGAGACTATGACGGACTGAATACGATATTGGCTGATGACCGTTACCAATTGGATGTGACGGAAGGACTCGAAAATATAGGAACGATGTCCGTTGAGGAATTAAAGCGGAAATCACTTGCTTATTATGAAAGTATGCGACAGAAAATTGCAGATGATGTTTCGCTGAGCATACCTGTCAAGCAACTGTTGCAGCTCGAACTAAAGGCGAAGACATTCAGTAATGTATCAAGTGCTAAATATATCATAGCTTACTCGCCCAGAGGTGAAGGGCAGAAGCGGGGAGATCTGACTGAGGGAGAACATTTCCGGGATGAGATTCTGGCTATGGATTCCATTCGTTCGGCCGGTATGATGATGACGACCGGGTATGAAGTGATTCTGGAGCAATTGGAAAAAGTAGGATTGGTACGGGAAGAATATGCTTGGTGCAAGGATTTAAGAAACAGAGATTTAAAACAAATAAGTGACAGGCTGGGTAGAATGATGCCGCTTCCAGATTCGTTATTGGCCCAAGTAGACGAACTTCATACACCTGCCATACGTGAATATATTTATGCTAAGCATCGCGATTACACAACGGCTCTTGCTACTGATACAATCGGACAGGGTTATACCGTCTGTCAGTTGGACACTGCGTTGAGAGGGGAAGCTATTTTGCAAGCCATTGCTACCAAACATAAAGAAAGAATCGTACTTATAGACTTTTGGGCAACGTGGTGCGGTCCTTGCCGCCGAGCCATGAAGATGATGGAACCTATGAAGGATAGTCTGAAAGCAGAACCTATTGATTATGTATTCCTGACCGATGAAAGTTCACCGAAAGTATTGTGGAAGAAGATGATTGCCGATGTTCATGGCGAGCATTATTACTTAAGCAATGAACAGCATCGTTCCTTGATGCAATTGTATGGTTTCGAGGGAATTCCTGCATATCTCATCTTAGGGAAAAACGGAGAAGTCGTTTATCAACATCTCGGCTTTCCCGGAATGGAAGAAATGATGAGGCAATTGCGTGAGGTGTTACATGCTGATAGGATCAAACCGAAGTATCTGATAGACGGGCTCTTTTTCAGTGAACTGCCTTCGGATTTGGACCGTCGGTCTTACAACATGGCTATTTTGCGGAACGAAAAGGGTGAGAAGGCGATTTTCATTACGGGCGTTGCATTGAGTGAAGAGAGCAAGCGTTATGCCATTCCGATGGATAAAGTCTGCGATGCCGATGATTGGCTGAAGCGGGCGAGCCAGATGACCCGGTTTGTCTCCATGGCTACGGCTAATACTCCACTCAAACTTCAGCCGGGCGATGCGATAGGGACATTCCGCCTGACGGACACGAAGGGACGGGTGTGGACTGAGCAGTCTACGCTGGGTAAGCCGTTGGTGCTGAACTTCTGGTATACCGGTTGCGGCCCTTGCATCAAAGAGATGCCCGAACTGAGTACGTGGCTCGACATTTGTCCGGAGGTGAACTATCTGGCCGTGACGTGGAATACGGCAGAGGATATCCGCCGGATTGTGGAACGGCAGAAGTTCCGGTTTGTTCAGGTGACTGACGCGATGGACATGTTTCAGAAGTTCGGTGTGGGGCCGACGCCTTTGACGGTAGTCGTAGACCGGAAAGGCATCATCCGTAAGATGGTGGAAGGAACCAGCCGACAGAAACGTGACGAACTGCTGGAGTGCGTGAAGCTGGTTGAGAAAGAAAAATAAGAAAGGAGTGGAATGATGGGGATCTTCTTTATATATACAGTAAAGTCTTCACTCTGTCTGGCGGTGTTCTACCTCTTCTACAAGTGGCTGCTGAGTCGGGAGACCTTTCATCGGTTCAATCGGTTTGCCTTGTTGGGCTTGCTGATGTTGTCGGCGGTGTTGCCGCTGGTGGAAGTCGGTGTGAAGCGGCCGGTGCCGATGCAACAACCCTTGCTGACGCTGGAGCAGTGGTTGATGCCTGTCAGTGTGTCCGAAGAGGTCAGCGTTGCTCAGCCCGACACCCCACTTTGGCTACAGACGTTGCTTATATTATATGGTGTAGGCGTTGCCTTTTTTCTCTTGCGGAACCTTTGGTCGTTGGGGCGGCTGGTGTTGTTGCTTCGTGCGGGTCGGTTCGAGCAGGTAGAGGATTATTTGCCGGGAGCCAGACGGGGTATGAAATTGGTGGTACACGAACATCAGATAGCTCCGTTTAGCTGGATGCGTTTCATCGTTATCTCCCGCAAAGATTTGGAGGAGAACGGGCGTGAGATACTGATTCATGAGCGGGCGCACATCCGATTGGGACATTCGTGGGACGTGTTGCTGGCCGACTTGTGTTGCTTCGTGCAATGGTTTAACCCCGCAGCGTGGCTCTTGAAGCGTGAGTTACAAAGTGTTCACGAGTACGAAGCTGATGAAGCCGTGCTCCGTGAGGGTGTCAACGCGAAAGAATACCAATTATTATTAATAAAGAAAGCTGTTGGCACAAGGCTCTACTCTATGGCCAACAGCTTAAATCACAGTTCACTTAAAAAACGTATCACTATGATGATGAAGAAAAGATCCAATCCGTGGGCACGGATGAAGTACGCTTACGTACTCCCGTTGGCAGCGTTGACAATGACCGCCTTTGCCCGTCCTGAAGTCTCTCAAGTTACCCATGAGGTTTCGAGTGCCAAAGTTACGAATTTAGTAGAAAACCTCCAAGCAAGCCGGGCGGAAATCGCGCCAAAGGACAGCATCTACGCCGCGGTGGATGTAATGCCGGAGTTTCCCGGAGGCATGCAAGCGATGATGGAGTTCCTGAAGAACAACCTCCGCTATCCCGAAGAACTGAGAGCCAAGGGCACGCAGGGAAATGTGGTGGTGCAGTTCGTTGTCGATAAGGAAGGAAGCCTCACCGACGTACAAGTCCTTCGCAGCGTACACCCGCAGATGGACGCCGAAGCCATCCGGGTAGTGAAAGCCATGCCCCGATGGAAGCCCGGTATGCAGGATGGCAAGGCCGTGGCGGTGAAGTACACGGTACCTGTTGTCTTTGCGAATACGTTTGGTTGGGGGCTGGCCAAAGGGGATGTGATCGTGGTAGGCGGAGGAAAGGGTAATCCGCCCAAACAGCTGGATGCCGATAAGGCGTTGCTCGTAGTCGATGGCGAGGTGAAGGAAGGCATGCAGAGGAATGAGCTGAAAGCGGATGAAATATCCTCTATCATAGTCTTGAAAGATGAAGAAGCTGTAAGGAAGTACGGCGAGAAAGGCAAGGATGGTGTTATCGAAATCAGCACCAAGGCGTCGGCCTACGATGCCGAGGGCAACCTGAAGGTGCAGGGCTTGGTGACGGACGAACAGGGTGAACCGATTATCGGAGCGGTCATCGTGATAGCGGGAAGCCAAAAGGGAGTGGTGAGTGATATGGACGGTAAGTTCATGTTGTCTGCCCCTAAGGATGCTACGTTGGAAGTGGGGTACGTCGGTTATGCGTGGGCCAAGGTGAAGGCTGAGCCTGTCGTGACCGTGAAGTTAACGAAAGAATAAAGGATACCCACTGAAACATGGGACGTGGAGGGCGTGTTTGCTGCATGCCCTCCTCATTTTATATCCCCGCTTGTGGTTTGTATGTGCCCCAACAGTTTCCGGTAGAATGCGTGGTGCCCTAATGTGGATGCCTCGCCCATGATGACCAACTTCATGCGGGCACGGGTCATGGCGACATTCATGCGGCGTAGGTCGCCAAGAAAACCTATTTGTCCTTCGTCGTTGGCACGTACCAGACTGATGAAAACAACGTCACGTTCCTGTCCTTGAAAACCATCCACGGTATTTACCGTGAGTAGTTGGCGGTAGGGGCGGAGTGAGGAGGATGACTTTATCTTGCCTCTCAGATATTGCACTTGCGCCTTGTAAGGCGAAATGATGCCGAAATCGATTCGTTCCTCCAAGATGCGGGTGCCGCCTATGCGTGTGATGTACTTCTGCAGTTCGTCCAGCAACAAGTCGGCTTCCTGCCGGTTGATGCGGCCGAAACTCTCGCCCACAAACTCCTCCTTGAACTCCTTGCCTGATGTGTCTATCCACGAGATGGGCGAGTCCCAGTCAAGTATCCCCCTATTGCGAACCTCCGGGGCAGCTTGCAATTGTCCGCCGTAAAACCATTCGGAGGAGAAGCGCATGATTTCCTCGTTCATCCGATATTGTACGGTAAGCAAAGACACGACTTCGGGCTTCTTGTCTACTACAGTTTCCATGAGTGTATGTCCTAATCCTCCTTTCAGAGCCTCGTAGCATTTTATGGTAGGTGGCAACTGCTGATGGTCGCCGGCCAGAACCACACGGTCGGCCTTCCGGATGGCTATCCAGCAAGCGGCTTCAAGGGCTTGTGCGGCTTCGTCAATGAAGAGTGTGCCGAAGCGGTGTCCATTGAGCAGGCGGTGGTTGCTGCTCACCAAGGTGGAAGCTATTACATGGGCGCCGTCCAACAAATCGGCGTTGATTTGCACTTCCAAGGCTGTGGCGCGATCGTTCAAACGGCTCAGGCGGCTGCGCAAAGCTTCGCGTTCGGTGTAACTTCTTCGCCGGATTTCTCCTTTCATCCTTCGCAGTTCCTTGCGTATGCCCCATAATTCGGGATAAGCGGGATGGGCCTCGAAACGGCGTTCGTATGTAAAGGACAGCATTTTGTCGTTTACTCGAGTGGGATTTCCGATGCGAAGTACGCTCAGTCCGCGGTCCATCAGTTTTTCCGCAATCCAGTCGACGGCGGTGTTGCTTTGTGCGCAGACTAACACTTGTGGTTCACGATGCAGCGTTTCATAGATGGCTTCCACAAGCGTGGTCGTTTTACCGGTACCCGGAGGACCGTGGACAATGGCCACGTCGCGAGCGCAAAGTACACGATTCACGGCTGCTTCCTGGGCTGCGTTCAACCAAGGGAAACGTGTGGGATACAGTTGCCGGAAGCCGGGTTTCACAGTGCCTAACAGTGCGTCGCGCAACTCGGCTAGCCTGTTCCCCTTAGCCCGTAGCACGTCTTCCAATGCTTCGAACATGGTGCGGTAACTGGTCTCGTCGAAGAAGAGCTGCACCCCCAGTCTGTCTTCTCCCTGTACATCCAGCACGGCGCCTGCATTGGGCATTACCACCACCATGCGCGTCTCGTCAGCATAACTTACTGTCGCTTGGAAATTGAAATAGCTGAGGCGTCCTTCATGAGTTACGCGGAAGAAACAGACGGGACGTCCATACTCGAAATTGTGCTCAATGTCTGTATCCTCCATACGTGTCACTTCTATGACTAACTGGTTCAGTGAATTGTAATAGTTGCGCCCCGTCGTGACGGGATACCAGCACAGACCGCGCTTTACCTTGCGTGCCACACCCATTGTTTCAGTCTGGCGGCGGAACTCTTCTTTTTCGTGTTCATATTCCATATGCAGCAACAACTGCTGGCGTTGGACGTGGAGTGTGAGACTGTCGGACATATGCGTTTTAAAATCATTGGTTCGGGGTTGTGCAAATGTACGTTCTTTGCATGAAGAAAGCAAATTGCAGGTAATAAAATGCAGATGGATTGCATAAAATCCGGAGTTTGTTGTTACCGGGGCAAGGTTGGTGTGCGTGTCACGTGTCACGTTTTCGGGGCACGCACGTTTTGCCCTCATCGCAGGGTATCGCATTAAAAAGTTACGTTTCCGACGGATTGATGCGGATTAGTTTGGAGGGCGAATGTTTTCTCCCTAATTCTGCGACAGAATTTTTGAGGCAACACCTTTTGTTATCAACATGAAATTTGTAATTTTGTACTTCATTTACCGATGAAACGTGAATACGAAAATGAATGAAGATATTAAAAAAGCCTGTCAGGTGATGCGTGAAGGGGGCGTAATATTATACCCCACGGACACTATTTGGGGCATAGGTTGCGACGCGACCAATGAGGAAGCGGTGCGTCGTGTGTATGAGATAAAGCAACGTGCCGACAGCAAGGCGATGTTGGTGCTGGTAGACACTCCGGTGAAAGTGGACTTCTATGTGCAGGATGTTCCCGATGTCGCGTGGGATTTGATTGATGTGGCAGATAAGCCGTTGACGATAATCTATTCAGGTGCCCGTAATCTGGCTCCCAATTTGCTGGCCGAAGACGGAAGTGTAGGAATACGTGTGACGGGAGAGGAGTTCTCGCATCGCTTGTGCCAGCAGTTCCGAAAGGCGATTGTATCTACATCGGCCAACATCAGCGGCCAACCCTCGCCGCGCAATTTCAGTGAAATCAGTGAAGACATCAAGTCGGCTGTGGACTACATCGTAGGTTACCGTCAGGAAGAAAAGAGTAATCCCAAACCTTCAAGCATCATCAAGCTGGGAGCGGGCGGAGTTATTCAGATAATCAGACCTTAAGGCGATGAAGATAGATATGCGTAACTGGTTGCAGCGTTTTTTGTCTTGGCGTGAAAAGAATGTCAAGGAAAAACGGTTTATTCTGGTGCTGAGTTTTCTGGTCGGCGTATTTACTGCTTTGGCGGCTTTGTTGCTGAAGGTGCTGATACATTGGATACAGGAATTCCTGACGGATAATTTCAATGCTACCGAAGCCAATTATTTATATTTGGTATATCCGGTGGTGGGCATTTTCTTGACAGGGCTGTTCGTGCGTTATGTAGTGAAGGATGACATCAGCCACGGTGTTACTAAAATACTGTATGCTATTTCGCGCCGGCAGAGCCGTATCAAGCGGCACAACACGTGGTCATCCATTATCGCCAGTTCTATAACCATCGGTTTCGGCGGTTCTGTAGGAGCCGAAGCTCCTATCGTGCTGACCGGTTCGGCCATCGGTTCCAATCTGGGCAGCCTGTTCAAGATGGAACGGCGCACGTTGATGCTGCTGGTGGGATGTGGTGCGGCCGGTGCGGTGGCGGGTATCTTCAAGGCTCCTATTGCGGGATTGGTGTTTACGTTGGAGGTGCTGATGATAGACCTCACCATGACCTCTTTGTTGCCGTTGCTGATTTCATCGGTTACTGCAGCCACTCTTTCCTATCTGGCTACAGGCCAAGAGGCTATGTTCCAGTTCCACCTGGATGAGCCATTTGAGTTGGGACGCATTCCTTATGTGATTGCGTTGGGCGTTTTCTGTGGGTTGGTTTCTTTGTATTTTACACGTGCGATGAATCGGCTGGAAGGTGTGTTTGGCCGATTGAACACGCCTTATAAGAAGCTTGTCTTAGGCGGTGTCCTGCTTAGTGTGCTGATTTTCCTTTTCCCGCCTTTGTACGGTGAAGGATATGATACGATAGAACTGCTGCTGAACGGCACGCGTAATGAGGACTGGGACACAGTGATGAACAACTCGCTTTTTTACGGGCACAGCAACTTGCTGTTGGTTTATCTGATGCTGATAATTGTGTTTAAAGTGTTTGCCTCAAGCGCCACGAACGGAGGCGGAGGGTGCGGAGGTATCTTTGCGCCTTCGCTTTATTTGGGATGCATCGCGGGGTTCGTATTTTCTCATTTCAGTAATGAATTTGATGTTACGGCCTATTTGCCCGAAAAAAACTTCGCGTTAATGGGAATGGCAGGAGTGATGAGCGGAGTGATGCACGCTCCGTTGACGGGCGTTTTCCTTATAGCCGAGTTGACGGGAGGATACGACTTGTTCCTGCCATTGATGATCGTGTCCGTCAGCGCCTATCTGACTATTATCGTTTTTGAGCCTCACAGCATCTATTCCATGCGTTTGGCTAAAAAAGGAGAATTGCTGACTCATCATAAAGATAAGGCAGTGCTGACGCTAATGAAAGTAGAGAATGTGGTTGAAACAGATTTTATTGCCGTACGTCCGGAAATGGAGTTGGCCGATATGGTGAAAGTCATAGCCCAATCCCGACGTAACATTTTCCCGGTTACGGACGAGGAAGGGAAACTGCTGGGCATTGTTCTGTTAGACGACATCCGCAACATCATGTTCCGGCAGGAACTGTATCACCGGTTTACAGTGAACCGTTTCATGACTTCGCCCCCTGCGCGCCTGTATAATACGGACAACATGGAGCAAGTGATGCGCACTTTTGATGACACTAAGGCTTGGAATCTGCCTGTGGTGGATCAGGAAGGACATTATTTGGGCTTTGTCTCCAAGTCGAAGATATTCAACGCCTATAGGGCAGTGCTGGTGCATTTTTCCGATGAATGATAAAAGGCGGGAACTTATTTTCGGCGAAGAGCGCCTTTTGATATGAAACAAATTGCTATTTTTGCAATAGACTTTGGTAAAATGAGCATAGGCAAGCGGCTGTGCCGCCGCATAGAAAAACTTCAATAATTAGCATTTTAAATGGAAAAAGAATCGTTACGGATAGTATATATGGGCACACCGGAATTTGCGGTGGAGTCATTGCGCCGTCTGGTAGAAGGCGGCTATCATGTAGTAGGTGTGATTACAATGCCCGACAAACCGGCCGGACGGGGGCATAGACTGCAGTTCTCGCCAGTCAAGCAATATGCGTTGGAGCATAACTTGCCCTTATTGCAACCGGAAAAGCTGAAGGATGAAGATTTTCTGGAGGCTTTGCGTGCCTGGAAAGCGGATTTGCAGATTGTAGTCGCTTTCCGCATGTTGCCCGAAGTGGTATGGACCATGCCGCGTTTAGGGACCTTCAACCTTCACGCCTCCTTGTTGCCGCAATATCGGGGGGCTGCTCCTATTAATTGGGCGGTAATCAACGGAGATACGGAAACCGGTGTTACGACATTTTTTTTGAAACATGAGATTGACACAGGTGGAATTATCCGTCAAGTGCGTGTCCCTATAGCCGATACAGATGATGCTGGCATGGTGCACGACAAGCTGATGGCATTAGGCGGACAACTGGTGACCGAGACTGTAGACGCAATTCTGGATGGATCCGTGACAGTTGTCCCGCAAGAAGAGATGAAGGCAGAAGGTGTGTTACGTCCTGCGCCTAAGATTTTCAAAGATACTTGTCACATTGATTGGAAGCAGCCGGTGAAGCGCATTTATGACTTTGTACGTGGCCTGGCTCCTTATCCGGCAGCATGGACTGAACTGAAAATGCCGGACGGTGATACAGTCGTGCTGAAAGTATTTGAGACGGAAAAGATTGTCCAGCCTCATGACCTGACTCCCGGTTGTATCCGTACAGACGGTAAGACTTACTTACGGGTTGCCGCGACGGACGGTTTTGTGGGAATACGTTCTTTGCAACTTCCGGGCAAGAAACGCTTAAAGGCGGATGAATTGTTGCGTGGTTTCCGGATAAATGATGATTTTAAAATGCAATAGTAACCATTTATATCTACAGCTATGAAAACTCTTGTGGCTCCTTCTATGCTGTCTGCCGATTTTGGAAATCTGGCGAAAGACATTGAAATGATAAACCGTAGTGAGGCCGATTGGATACATGTGGACATCATGGACGGTGTCTTTGTGCCAAATATCTCGTTCGGTTTCCCTGTTCTGAAGCATGTGAAGCGTTGGGCGCGCAAGCCTCTTGATGTTCACCTGATGATTGTGAACCCGGAAAAATTCATTCCGGAAGTAAAAACTATTGGCGCAGACATCATGAACGTGCATTATGAGGCGTGTACTCATTTGCACCGTGTGGTCCAGCAAATCCGCGAAGCAGGTATGAAGCCTGCTGTAACTATTAATCCGGCTACTCCTGTGTGTCTGTTGAAAGACATTTTGCCGGAAGTGTATATGGTGCTGGTGATGAGCGTAAATCCGGGTTTCGGCGGGCAAAAGTTTATAGAACATTCAGTAGAGAAGGTAAGGGAACTGCGGGAGTTTATTCGGCTTACAAATTCGGATGCGCTAATCGAGGTAGACGGTGGAGTTAACTTGGATACAGGCAGGCGATTGGTGGATGCCGGAGCCGATGTGTTGGTGGCGGGTAATGCGGTTTTTTCTGCTTCCGAACCAGAAGCGGTAATTCGCGGGTTAAAGAGTTTATAATCGTATCGACCTTTGTTTGGCCAGGTATTACAACGTTATCCTATTCTTCGACTCTTGATTATGTTGGGGATAGGAATAGCATGCGGAGACGTTTGCCCGTACATGCTTTCGTTGGATATGTTTGGTATCGCGGCTGTTCTGACGCTTGTATTCCTGTTCGTATGTTTCTACCGAAATCTTCACACGCTGTTCAGCATAGTGCTGCTTGTATCATGTGCGGCTTTAGGGTTTACGCTGATGGGGTGGAAGCTTGGCGCATTGGAATTCCCGTTTAGCGAAAACGAGACCGTTTATCGGATAACCATTGAGGAGCACCCGGAGGAAAAACCTCGAAGTATCCTTTGTCGCTCAACAGTGGATGAAATCTGGACGAGTGATTCTGTGATGGTTCAGTTGGATTGTAAGAAGCTGTTTTTGCTTTATTTTCAGAAAGATTCCGTCGCCTGCCAATTGAAAAGAGGCGATGTGTTGTGGGTAAACACACGTTTAATGCCTCCGCGCAATAATAACAATCCGGATGAGTTTGATTACGCCCGCTTTCTTAGACATCGGGGAGTTTGCGGAACGGGTTATGTGGCTGGCGGACATTGGCAGCGGATTTCCCACCTTATAGAACGTTCTTTCCCTCAACGGGCATTGGATCAGCGGGAACAGATTGTGGAATACTATCGTAAATTGAATTTTAAAGAAGAAGAACTGGCCGTTCTTTCTGCGTTGACGGTAGGAGACAAAGACGACTTGAGTGAAGATATTATCGAAACTTATTCTGTTACGGGCGCCAGTCATGTGTTGGCACTTTCCGGAATGCATATTGGCTTTTTGTACGCTTTGTTCTGGTTCCTGTTTAGTCCTTTGTGGAAACGTTTTCAAAGTTTAAAACCTTTGCTGCTTTTAATTATAGTGTCACTTCTATGGGGATTTGCTTTCCTTACAGGACTGTCGCCCTCAGTAGTCCGTTCGGTAGTGATGTTCTCTATCTTGGCACTGTCATCGCTGCAAACTGAAAAACCATTGTCGGCGAATACGCTGATTGTTACCGCTTTTTGTATGCTGTTATATAATCCTTGTTGGCTGTTTGACGTAGGTTTCCAGTTGTCTTTCACTGCTGTAGCTGCCATTTTGATTTTTTATTCCAAACTTTATGCCCTGTGTCCGTCATCCAATCGGATTGTAAAAAAACTGTGGGAACTGATGAGCGTGTCTGTATCCGCACAAATCGGAACAGCGCCTTTGGTACTTCTCTATTTCGGACGTTTTTCCACCCATTTCCTTATTACCAACCTGTGGGTCATTCCTTTGGTATCTGTTGTTATGTATGCAGGTGTACTCCTTTTACTGTTGATGCCTTTCCCTGTCTTGCAGCAACCGGTAGCCTGGATTACGGAGAAGCTGATTGGATTGCAGAACGAAGGCTTGCGTTGCATTGAAGATTGGCCGTACGCTTCCATTGATCATTGGTGGATTGATATCCGGATGGTAGTCCTGTTTTATGTTGCCATATTGCTCGTCTATCGGTGGGCGCAGGTCCGTATTTTCCGGAATATGAGTATGGCATTGGCGTCAGTCTTGCTGTTGTTTTCGTATAATGTCTGGTATGTCTGGAGTAATTCTTCCAAATCTGGATTAGCCTTTTACAATGTCCGTGGATGTCCGGCTGTCCATTGCCTTACGGGGGGCTCGCATTCGTGGCTGGCTTGTGCCGACAGTTTGCCCGACACAACCTGGCTTTTCCGCTCGTTGGATGCGCATTGGAGTCGGCTTCGTCTGACTTCTCCTCAAGTCATTACCAATGGCTATACCGGAAATGGTATCTTCTTTCAAAACAAGATTCTTCTTTTCCACGGTGTCCGTGTATGTATGTTAAACGATAATCGGTGGCGATTTCAAGTGGCTGATGCGCCGATGACCATAGACTATATGTATGTGTCCAGAGGTTATAAAGGGGATTTGTCTGAACTTTCCGGACTGTTCAATATACGTAAAGTTATTGTGGACTCTTCCCTGTCACCTTATTATCGGGACCGTATTTTGGCCGATTGTCGGAAATTGCAAATACCTTATAGAATGTTGGAAGACGGCTATATACGTGTGACATTATAATCACAGGTATGCCATACAGAGTTAATTTACATTTTTTAAGTGCGTGTAGTCCAATAATTCAAAGATTAGAATTATCTTTGAGAAATCACAAAAATAATACTGCTATGAAATACAAACTATTAGTTCTTGATGTAGACGGAACTCTACTTAACAACGAAAAGGAAATCAGTAAACGTACGTTGTCCGCATTGCTGAAAGTACAACAAACGGGAGTGCGTATTGTGTTAGCATCCGGCAGGCCGACATATGGTTTGTTGCCATTGGCTAAATCGTTAGAATTGGGTTTGTACGGCGGGTTCATTCTTTCCTACAATGGCTGTCAGATTATTAATGCCAACAATGGTGAGATATTGTTTGAACGCAGAATCAATCCGGAGATGTTGCCGTATTTGGAAAGGAAGGCCCACAAGAACGGTTTCGCTATTTTTACATATCATGACGACACTCTGCTCACCAATGATCCGGATAATGAGCATGTGAAAGCGGAGGCCGCATTGAACGGATTAAAAATCATAGCGGAAGAGGACTTCTCCACAGCCATTGATTTTGCTCCATGTAAATGTGTGTTGGTGAGCGATGATGAAGAAGCGTTAATCGGGCTGGAAGAACACTGGAAGAAAAGGCTGGACGGCGTGTTAGATGCATTCCGTTCCGAGGATTATTTTTTGGAAGTAGTACCTTGTGGCATTGACAAAGCCAATACGTTGGGGGTGCTGTTGGAATATTTGGGGATGAAGCGTGAAGAAGTGATAGCCTTTGGCGATGGCGTTTGCGATGTAGCGATGATACAGTTGGCGGGTATGGGAATAGCAATGGGCAATTCCGTGGATTCAGTCAAAGCGTGTGCGGATTACACAACCGCCACGAACGAAGAAGACGGTGTGGCGCAGGCTGTCGAAAAGTTAATTCTTGCAGAAATCCATGCGACTAAAATCCCGCTTGACGTTTTGAATGCACAAGCCAGTCATGCGCTGATGGGGAATTTGGGCATTCAATATACCTATGTGGCCGATGACCGTGTAGAGGCTACCATGCCAGTCGATCACCGTACACGTCAACCATTTGGTATCCTGCATGGGGGGGCTACGTTAGCTTTAGCCGAAACGGTAGCAGGGCTTGGTTCCATGCTGCTTTGCCAACCCGATGAGATGATGGTGGGAATGCAAGTTAGTGGTAATCACATCTCTTCGGCTCACGAAGGGGACACGGTACGTGCTGTGGCAACGATAGTCCATAAAGGCCGTTCGTCCCATGTATGGAACGTAGATGTATTTACTTCGACCAACAAGCTGGTTTCGTCTGTCCGGGTGGTTAACAGTGTGATGAAGAAACGCTAAGGGATGTCTCATATATTTTGATAATAAAAATTGTACCGGGATAAATCCGGGACATTGCAATAATGTTCTAAAAAAGGAGGTAATGAAATTATGTATGGTAAAATGAAAGATTATTTGGCACAGACACTCGCTGAGATTAAAGATGCCGGGCTTTATAAAGAGGAAAGATTGATAGAAAGCCCACAACGTGCCGTAATAGATGTGGCCGGGAAACAGGTTCTGAACTTCTGCGCCAACAATTATTTGGGTTTATCGGACAATCCATGCCTGATTAAAGCAGCGCAGGAAATGATGGACCGTCGGGGATACGGAATGTCGTCCGTACGCTTCATTTGTGGTACACAGGACATTCATAAACAGTTGGAAGCTGCCATATCGGATTATTTCCGTACGGAAGACACCATTCTCTACGCGGCATGCTTCGATGCTAACGGAGGTGTGTTTGAGCCGCTTTTTACTGAAGAAGATGCCATTATCAGCGATTCATTGAACCATGCGTCTATTATTGACGGAGTACGTTTGTGCAAGGCTAAGCGCTATCGTTACGCCAACGCGGACATGGCCGACCTTGAACGGTGCTTGCAGGAAGCGCAGGCGCAACGTTTCCGCATAGTCGTAACAGACGGCGTGTTCTCGATGGACGGTAATGTAGCTCCAATGGACAAGATATGTGATTTGGCAGAGAAATATGACGCGTTGGTGATGGTGGACGAATCGCATTCGGCCGGTGTGGTTGGAGCTACGGGACATGGTGTAAGCGAACTCTACAACACTTATGGCCGCGTGGATATTTACACAGGAACTTTGGGAAAAGCGTTCGGTGGTGCCATGGGTGGCTTTACCACGGGCCGTAAAGAAATCATAGACCTTTTACGGCAACGGAGCCGTCCATACTTGTTCTCCAATTCTGTAGCGCCGTCTGTAATAGGTGCCAGTCTGGAAGTATTCCGTATGCTGAAAGAAAGCAATGCCTTACATGACAAACTGGTGGAGAACGTGGAATATTTCCGTACTCGCATGACGGAAGCCGGTTTCGATATCAAACCGACACAAAGCGCAATCTGTGCCGTGATGTTATACGATGCAAAACTCTCACAAGTCTATGCGGCCCGTTTGCAGGAAGAAGGAATTTATGTCACAGGTTTCTATTATCCTGTTGTGCCTAAAGGACAGGCCCGTATCCGTGTGCAAATATCAGCTGGGCACGAACGTGAACATTTGGACCGCTGTATAGAGGCTTTTGTCAAGGTAGGAAAAGAACTTGGCGTGTTAAAGTAAGGAAATCATGGCATAAGCATGAGGATGGGGCTTTTTACTCCATCCTCCCATATTTCATTTCTTCCCCTTCTTTGTCATACTGCTTGCGTTTTCCTGTAGGAGCTGAGGTCAGTGTAATGCGGACGACTGCTGTGCGATGTAAGCTCCGACGAACAGCTTCATCAAAAGCATCCATGTGCCGGGGCAGGAAGCGTCGGCTGATGATGCGAAGAGCCTGTATCTTTTCTTCCTCGTCCGTTACCAATTCCGCCCGTCCGAAAGCAATGGCGGAACGATACTGTAGCGTGAATGAACCGTCTTTGGGGCCTACAGTCGGCGTACATTTGGTAACAGCGGAAAGACATACGTCCGGGTGAGCGGCTATAGCGTCGAGCTTGTCCCCTTCCGGCGCACAATGAAAATACCACACCTTGTCATTCCTTGAAGCCAAAGACAAAGGGACACCGTAGGCGCTGCCGTCCGGGCGGGTGAGACTTACAGTGATATAGGGAGCTTTACGCATAATTTCCAATGCCCAGCCGGCGGGCATTTCTCTGCTTGCTTTTCTCATCATGTCATGTTTTTTTGGTGCATTCAATTAAGTGGTTACAAAACTACAATAAATTTTCGACATTGTCATGTTAAGTAACCAATCAGATTTGTACTTTGCGCGGAATGAATATGTGCATTTTATATAAGTAAGTGAACAGAATTAATTTATACTATAAATGGGAATTTATACTCCAGAAGCAAATGGTAACAAAAACTCCCCTCCTTCTGGAAGGAGGGGTGGCCTTTAGGCCGGGGTGGTAGGAAAAGAATGGTTCGACCTATTTTTAAGATATTATTATATAAAAATAGGAGTCGCTTACGCGGCATATTTATCCTACCACCTCCTCCCCCCCCCCCCCCCTTACGTGTAGAGGACGTGTCAAAATGCAAGAATACAGTCATTCTGTCATGTTGTGGAACGCAGTGAAACATCTCTCGTTAGTACAAGTAAGCGGGATATTCTTCGCTTGCTCAGAATGACATTATTTTTTAATAGTCGTTTTCCCCAAGATTATTACTATTTTGCCCCACTGTCTAATGAAAACTTTTCATTTTGAGGTGTGGCGTTGATGTTCCATAATGGGTACATTTGAAACCACCTCATAATGGCAAGGTCATAATTCTATCGGACATATCAAATAAATAGTGCCGTAATAAATTGAATCACTAAACAGTAGATTATCATAGTTCAGCCCTAATTATTACATCAAATGTACTGCATATTAGAAAAAATGCAGTAACTTTGCAGATGGCAAGAGAATTAAAATGAATATAACGGAATATATAACTCGTAATGGCGGCTACATATCGTCAGCGGAAGCCAAAAAGGTATCACTATATGACCAGTTATTGTATGGTACGAGAACCGGGCGGATTGTACGGTTGCGCCGAGGCGTATACGCACTCAATAATGGACTGGCCAAACAAATGATTGATGTCGAAACATTGGTGCCAGGCGGTGTGTTGTGTCTTTATTCCGCATGGTCGTACCATGAGCTTACAACTCAAATTCCACAAGCATACCACATTGCGGTAGAACGCACACGACGGATAACACTTCCTGTGTTCCCGCCTATTGAACTTAGTTTTATGACACAAAAGGCTTATGAGCTTGGAGTTATGGAAGTGGAGATTGACGGTTTCAAGGTCAAAGTGTATGATTTGGAAAAATCAGTCTGCGATGCCATCAAGTATCGGAATAAGATTGGTTTGGATGTAAGTTCCGAAATATTCAATAACTATCTGTCGCGCAAAGAACGTGACATCACCCGTCTCTATGAATACGCATCGCAACTGCGAGTAGGCAAAAAAATTGATGAATTGATAAAATTTATACTATAATGAGCAAGACATATACAAACTCCGGAAAATCGGTTAAGGAGCGGCTGCTGAATTTATCAAGAGCGGAACACTACAATCCGTAAATGATGATTTCCCGCTACATGCAGGAACGGCTGCTTTATCGGTTGTCCATCAGCAACTACCGTGAGCGTTTTATCCTAAAGGGCGGTGCGTTGCTTTACGCTCACGACCGCTTTGAAGCTCGTCCGACCTTGGATATAGACTTTATGGCGACCCGTATCAACAATGATAAGGAGAACATCAAACGAATTATCAAGGAAATATGCAATGTTGAATGTGTTCTTGACGGAGCCGACTATGACGCTGATACGGTAGAAGCGGAGGATATAACGGTAAACAAGGAATATCACGGAGTACGTGTTTCTGTCGTTGCTCATCTTGACACTGCCCGTCAGCGCGTATCTATGGATATAGGTTTTGGCGAGGTCGTTACTCCTGCACCTCAAGAACTGGCTTTTCCTGCTTTGATTGATACCGTGCCGCAAACGAAGATAAAGGCTTATTCATTGGAAGCTGTTGTTGCGGAAAAGTTCCATGCCATGATAGTTCTCTCTTTGGCCAATAGTCGCATGAAGGACTTCTTTGATGTCTATCGTATTCTGGTGACAGACAGGGTGGACAGTGAAATACTGTCGGATGCTATTACATCTACTTTTGCAAATAGGGAAACTGGTTATCGTGAGAATCACCCCTTATTTACCGAAGAGTTTTTCTCATCGAAAGACCGTCAATCCTTCTGGAATGGCTTTCTGCGTAAAATAAAATACCCGGAATCCATAGATTTTCAGACCGTCGGTCTATTGATAAGAGAACGACTGCAACCTTATTGGAAATCACTAAGAAACGAGTAAGATAACATTTACGAATTTAGGAAATGAACAAACAGCAATTAGCGAATAAAATATGGGCATCGGCAAATAAGATGCGCTCGAAGATTGAGGCTAATGAATATAAGGACTACATCCTTGGTTTTATCTTCTACAAATTTCTGTCGGAGCAGGAAGTTAAGTTCCTTTTGGACGAAGGACTGACAAAAGATGATTTTTAGTTCCTATGTTTGTAATGTGCTATCTTTCACTAGCACATTACAAACATAGGAACTAAGTCATGTTAGAATGTAAACCGGAACCTGTCTGTATTTTCGTCAAGACACAGAACATTGATTCTTTGTCCAAGTATTATTGGATACTTTGCCATTTATCCAATATTACTTGGGCAAGTAAGCAATGATACTTTTGCAACCGGATTTTCCAGTGCCTATCTGCTCAGCGTTAGGTGCAACCATCCCCAAAGCCCTAAGAGGATAACAAGCAGCGTTTGTATGCCGTGTACGATGAGGGCGAAGAGGGCGGCGTCCGCGTCGTTCACCCCGTAAAGCATCATCATGGTGATGACGGCAAAGTGCCACGGACCGGCTCCGTTAGGCGTGGGGACAATAACGGCAAACGTGCCGGCCACGAACAGAACCAGTCCTGCCTGAAAACCCAGCGTCTCCGTGAAAGGGAAACAGAAGAACGTGAGGTAGAAATGCAGGAAATAGCATATCCACAACAAGAGGGTGTAGGACAGGTAGAGGGGGATGTTGCGTACATGGCGGAGTGAGAGGATGCCTTGCCATACGTCGAGTGCGGCGCCTTTTACCCGTTCAAAAAAAGAAAGCATACGTGCCAGGTAAACCAGCAAGGCAATGACACCCGCTACGCAAAACAATGCCACGTAAAACCAAGGCGAGCTGAGCAGGTGGAGGAAAGAAGGCACTTTGGTGCCCGTTTCGCGAAAGAAAGTGAGGAACACCGGGAACTCTAATCCCAAGGTGACACCGGCAATGAGCAAAATGCTCAGTGTGTCCACCAGACGTTCGGTTACCACTGTGCCCAGCGACTTGGAGAAAGACACCCCGTCATAGCGCGATAACAAGCCGCAACGTGACACCTCGCCGATACGGGGTATGACCAGACTGGCGGCATAGGAAACATAGATGGCATCGACGCAATGACCCGTCCGCGGGCTTACGTCTAAAGGTTCCAGCATCTGGCGCCACCGGTAGCCTCGTACCACATGGCTCAATACGCCGAACAGAAGTGAAAGTGCCATCCAATCCCAACGAAAGCCGTGTGCCAGCGTCGCGCCTGCATGGGCAAAGTCAAAATCGCGGTACACCCAATAAAGGATAAACGCCCCTAAAAAGAGGGGTAAAACGAATTTTGCGGTCTTCGTTAACACTTTCTTCATGCGCCAACCATTAAATCTTCATTCATCATTCTTCATTCTTCAAGGAAAAGAACTACCTTTGTGGGGTGCAAAAATACGAATTAACTTGATATATGAGATTGGTTAAGCCTAAAAAGTTTCTCGGACAGCATTTCCTGAAGGACTTGAACGTGGCGCGGGACATTGCCGACACCGTGGACGCTTGTCCCGATCTGCCTATCTTGGAGGTAGGCCCGGGCATGGGCGTGCTTACTCAGTTCCTGTTGCCCAAGGAACGCGAACTGAAAGTGGTGGAAGTGGATTATGAGTCCGTGGCCTATTTGCGCGAAGCTTATCCGGAACTGGAGGACGACATTATAGAGAACGATTTCCTGAAAATGGACCTTGCGGGCCTTTTCGGCGGAAGGCCTTTCGTGCTGACGGGCAACTATCCGTACAACATCTCCAGCCAGATATTCTTTAAGATGCTGGACAACAAGGAGCTTATTCCCTGCTGTACAGGTATGATACAGAAGGAAGTGGCCGAACGCATCGCCGCAGGTCCGGGGAGCAAGACATACGGTATCTTGAGCGTGTTAATTCAAGCGTGGTACAAAGTGGAGTATCTCTTCACCGTACACGAACATGTGTTTAATCCCCCTCCCAAGGTGAAGAGTGCCGTTATCCGCATGACGCGCAATGGTACGCAAGAGTTGGGATGCGATGAAAAGCTGTTCAAGCAAGTGGTAAAGACAACCTTTAACCAGCGCCGCAAGACATTGCGCAACTCCATCAGGCCTTTGTCGGGGAAAGACACTGCATGGACACAAGCCCCCCTCTTTGACCGGAGGCCCGAACAACTTTCGGTACAGGAGTTTGTAGAACTGACAAATTTAGTGGCGGGCCATCTTGTCGCATTGCCTCATTAGATATTCTCACATTAACATATTGAAATGATATGGAAATAAACGAAGAATACATAGAGAAAGTGAAAGCCCTTATCGCGCAAAAGGATGCCGAGAAGGTAGTGGAGTGTCTGAAGGACTTGCATCCGGCGGACATAGCCGAGTTGTGCAACGACCTCGACATAGAAGGGGCACGCTTTGTCTATCGCCTCTTGGATAACGAAACCGCCGCCGATGTACTGGTAGAGATGGACGAGGACTTCCGCAAGGAATTGCTGGATGCCTTGCCTTCGGAAACCATTGCCAAGCGTTTCGTTGACTATATGGATACGGACGATGCTGTAGACTTGATGCGCGACTTGGACGAGGACAAACAGGAAGAAGTGCTCTCGCACATTGAGGACATCGAGCAGGCGGGTGACATTGTAGACTTGTTGAAATACGATGAGGATACGGCCGGCGGACTCATGGGCACCGAGATGGTGACCGTGAACGAAAATTGGAGTATGCCCGAATGCCTGAAGGAGATGCGCATGCAGGCCGAACAGCTGGATGAAATCTATTATGTCTATGTGGTTGATGATGATGAACGTTTGCAAGGCGTATTCCCCTTAAAGAAGATGATTACCTCGCCATCCGTATCGAAGGTGAAGCACGTGATGAAGAAGGACCCGATAGTGGTGCACGTAGATACCCCGATAGACGAAGTGGTGCAGACCATCGAGAAGTACGACCTTGTGGCCCTTCCTGTAGTGGACAGCATAGGCCGGTTGGTGGGACAGATTACCGTAGACGATGTCATGGATGAGGTTCGCGAACAATCGGAGCGCGATTACCAGTTGGCATCCGGTCTCTCCCAAGACGTAGAAACCAACGATAATGTGGTGCGTCAGACCACGGCGCGCCTTCCTTGGCTGATTATCGGTATGCTGGGTGGTATAGGCAACTCCATGATATTGGGTAATTTCGATACCACTTTCGCGGCTCATCCCGAAATGGCTCTTTACATCCCGTTGATTGGTGGTACGGGAGGAAACGTGGGGACACAATCGTCTGCTATCGTGGTGCAAGGACTTGCCAACAGTTCGCTCGATGCCAAGAACACCTTTAAGCAGGTGCTGAAGGAATCGGTGGTGGCCTGCATCAACGCCACTATTATTTCTTTGTTGGTGTATATTTATAATTTTATTCGCTTTGGCGGGGCGGCCACGGTTACTTACTCCGTGTCTATCAGTCTGTTTGCCGTGGTGATGTTCGCCTCCATCTTCGGCACGCTGGTTCCTATGACGCTGGAGAAGCTCAAGATAGATCCTGCCATCGCTACCGGACCTTTTATTTCCATTACGAACGACATCATCGGCATGTTGCTTTATATGGGTATTACAGTGCTGTTGGCATAGCTGTTTTGAAGAAAAACGAGCGCAACTCTAAAAATATTTAAGGAAAAAGTATGAAGTAATTGTTTTATTTCATTAATTTGTATTTTGTTAGTGATGTAACAGTAAAAAGGGGGATTTTCCCCGTTTCCTAAAAAATATTTGTAATGACGGACATTCGTGAAACTAATCTCCCCGAAAAGCCGGTGGAGTTAGAAGAAGAAAAGAAAACGGCAGAAGTTGCAGAACCTGTACAGGTGGAAGCCTCTGTTGAAGAAAAGGTTGAGGAAGAACAACCGGCGGAAGCGCCGCAGCGTCTCACCAAAGAAGATGTGATAAACAGGCTGAAAGATATTTCGGCACATGTGGAGGATGCAGCACGGACTGAAATTGACAGTTTAAAGCAAACATTCTATAAACTGCATAACGCCGAACAGGAAGCCGCTAAGCGAAAATTTGTGGAAGAAGGTGGAGCTATGGAGAACTTCACACCGCAACCGGATCCGTTGGAAGAGGATTTGAAACGCGTTATGTCCGTCATCAAAGAGAAGAGGAATGAACAGACGGCCGAACTGGAAAAGCAAAAGGAGATGAACCTGCAAGTTAAGCTTTCCATCATAGAAGAACTGAAAGACTTGCTGGAATCGCCCGAAGACGCGAATAAAAACTACCAAGAGTTCAAACGTCTGCAACAACAATGGAACGAGATAAAACTGGTGCCGCAAGCCAATGTCAACGAGTTGTGGAAGAACTATCAGCTTTATGTGGAGAAGTTCTATGATTTGTTGAAACTGAACAATGAGTTCCGTGAATACGATTTCAAGAAAAATCTGGAGATAAAGATCCGTTTGTGCGAAGCTGCCGAGAAACTGGCAGACGAACCGGACGCGGTGTCGGCATTTTTCCAATTACAAAAACTTCATCAGGATTTTAAGGAAACAGGACCTGTAGCTAAGGAACTCCGTGAAGAGATCTGGTCACGTTTCAAAGCCGCTTCAACTGTTGTGAACCGGCGCCACCAGCAGTATTTTGACTCATTGAAGGAGACGGAACAACAGAACCTGGATCAAAAGACTGTCATTTGTGAGATTGTAGAGGGTATCGACTATGAACAACTTGCCAGTTTTTCTGCTTGGGATGACAAAACGCAGGAAGTCATCGCGTTGCAAAACAAGTGGAAGACCATCGGTTATGCCCCACAGAAGATAAACCAGAAAATTTATGAACGGTTCCGTACGGCTTGTGATGAATTCTTCCGCCGGAAAAGCGAGTTCTATAAAGCTGCCAAGGAACGGATGAACGAAAATCTGGAGAAGAAACGGACTCTGTGTGAAAAAGCGGAAGCCTTAAAGGACAGCACAGACTGGAAGGTTACGGCAGACGCATTGGCGAAGCTCCAAAAAGAGTGGAAAACCATCGGGCCGGTAGCCAAAAAGTATTCGGAAGCTTTGTGGAAACGCTTCATCGGAGCGTGTGATTACTTCTATGAACAAAAAAATAAAGTTACGGCTTCCCAACGGACCGTTGAACACGAAAATCTGGAGAAGAAGCGTGCGATAATTGAAAAGTTGGAGGCTATTCAGGAAGATATAGAAGTGGAAAAAGCCACACAGATGGTACGCGACCTAATGAAAGAATGGAACGGAATCGGTTTTGTTCCTTTCAAGGACAAAGACAAGATATATAAGCAATATCATGCCTTGGTGGACCAATTGTTCGAGCGTTTCAATATTAGTGCCTCTAACAAGAAGTTGAGTACCTTCAAAAGAGCTGTCAGCAGTATGCAAGAAGGAGGCTCGCAGTCATTGTATCGCGAACGTGAGCGTTTATCGCGTACATACGAAAATATGAAAAGCGAATTGCAGACGTATGAGAACAATCTGGGATTTTTGAACGCTTCGTCGAAAAAAGGAAACAGTTTGCTGAATGAAATCAATCGTAAGGTGGAAAAACTGAAAGCGGATATTGAATTGGTAAAGGAAAAACTGAAGATAATAGACGAAAATATTCAAAACCAGAATTAGACTCAGAAATCATTCTTTTTATTGGGCGCGGATTTCGCGGACAACCCAGTTTTTTGTAATAAGAGCTGTAATGTCCGTGAAATCCGCGCCTTATTATATCGTGAAATCCGCCTATTCCCTTCTTTTATCGAAAAAAGCTTCTTTTTTATCGTTTTTCGATAATTTTTTCTCGTTTTATTTGGTTATATCAAAATAATGCTTTTTCTTTGCATATCGAAAAACGATAAATAATTATCGAAAAGCAAAAGCATATATAACTATTAAACGTAAAAAAGATATGGAAACAACTAAGAAATCGGGTAAGAAGAACGTATGGGTGGAGATTGGTAAGGGCATTTGCTACTTCTTGTTGGGCTTGTTTGTGTATTATGTGATAGACAGTGTGTATGTGGATGTGAAGCACGCCATCGCAGACGCCATAGAAGAGAGCAGGTAAACGGGTGAGAAACATTATATATAATATGGTATGGAAACAATCAGTTTAGTGATCGGTGTGTTGGTCATGGTGGTTACAACGCTTGTGGCGTTTATCATCTCTTTGTTTGCTTAATCAATAAAAGATGCGGGGTTATGAAGACGATTATCAAACTTATCCTGATTTACTATGCGTTGCAGATACTGGCATCATTGGCAGTCACGCCCTTCGTGATGATTTACCAGTATTGCACGATGGGGACTTTTGAGCCGGAAGCGGCGCAGGCGATTGTCACAGGGCCTTCCTTTGCATTAAGCTTCGTGTTTATCGCTTATTACTTATGGAAGAAGGGGTATCTTGACGACCTCCGCCTGTTTCTTCTGCCCTTGCCCGCAAAGTGGCTGGCAGGGAGCCTGCTGGCGGGAGCTTCCCTGGTGCTATTGGAAATCTACTTGTCCGAGTGGCTGGACTTCCCCAACTGGTCGGAAAACTCCCTTACCGGCTTGCAGATGAATTGGCTGGGCCTGTTGAGCCTGGTCATCTTGGGTCCCATCATGGAAGAAGTGTTCCACCGGGGCATCGTCACCCGCCTGTTGTTACGGAAGTATCACCCGTGGAAGGCCATTGCGGTGTCGGGACTGATATTCGCCATCGTCCATCTGAACCCTGCGCAGTTCGTTCCGGCGTTTACTTCGGGCATGTTCTACGCCTGGTTGTATTACCGCACACGCAGCTTGTGGCCGGGCATCGTGCTCCATGTGCTGAACAACGGCTTTGCCGCCTTCATGATGCAGGCTTATCCGGAGATGGAGGAAGATGCAACGCTTATGGATTTAATGGGGCAGACAGGATATGTGGCTGCACTCATCGGGGCGGTGGTGATATTCATCGGTTCCGTCTGGGGGCTGAACCGTATGCTGCCTGCCGGAGTGTCCCTCATCAGTAAGAAGGAGGAGGAAGCATGAAACGCAGACTGAACATCCTTTGTGCTATCGTATTGCTGGTGATGAGCTGGTCGGTGCTTAGCACGCTGTACTACATGGGCCTGGGAGCCACGGCAGGCTTGCAGGCTGCTCTGAAAGGCGGGCCGACCAAGGAGAAAATGGCAAACATCAACGCCGTGGGGCTGGTGCCCAAGCAACTGGAAAACGTAAACATCTGGCTGAGCCTTGACTCCGTGCAGAACGAAAAGACGGGACAACAGGTACCGGTGGTCTATACAGGCATGGTGGTCTTTACAGACACCGCAGCCGATACGTGGGAAAAAGTGCTCTCGTCGGTGATGGGTCTGCTGATTCCGCTCATCTTGGTGGGAGCCGTAGTACTGTTCATCCAGCTCGTTATCGCCATCAACCGCTCGGACATCTTCAACTGGCGCAACGTACGGCGGTTGCGCTGGCTGGGCATCCTGCTGATTGTCGCCTTCGGCTGCTCGCTCTTCAGTGAGTACTTGCTGCTGGAGAATCTGCGCGAAGTCCTCAGCATCCCCGGCTATGAACTGACCTTCAGTGAGGCATCGCGCATCACCAACCTGGTGCTGGGACTGTGTTCGCTCATCGTAGGCGAAGTGTTTGCCATCGGCTTAAAGATGAAAGAAGAGCAAGACCTTACGATATAGCCCTCGGCCCCTACTGAGGTCTCACCGGGACCTGGCTTTGGTCTCCCTTGGACCAAGCTATGGTTCAACTATATATCAATGAATAAACTAATTACGAAATGATGAACAAGATACTACATACAAAGAATAAATGGACGGCCGGTGCCTGTTACGTCATCGGTCTGATGCTGGTGCTGATGCTTTCCACAGCCGTGTTTTTCATCGTAATCCTCGGCGTGCTGGACTTGCAGGGACCGGACTGGAAATGGGTGCGCATCTACGGCGCAATAGTGTGGCTTTATTTTTGGCAGTACGTCTACTACCGGTGGATGAAGCGTCACACCACGTGGTGGACGTAACTGACCAAGGAAAAGAAATAGGAAGGAGATAACGATATGAATGGCATGAAAGAATGGAAACAACGGTATCGGGACATGGGTAACCTGTTCTGGGTGGTGATTGTGATACTTACGCTCGTGGTAGTCACGGAACTGTATTGCGTGGCGGACATCTTCCGGCAGGAGGAACCGGACAAGGCGTTGGCGGGCATATACGGGCTGAACATCGTGTGCCTGGTGTTTGTCTGCGTGCAGGTGCTTCGGTTGGATTGCCGCAAACTGCTGACACGCCGGACGGTACGCATCTTTAGGAGTAGCGGTTTGGCCGTATTGACCTATATGGTTGTGCGTGGACACTTGGATGATTATATTACGACATCCGATGCAACCGATGCCCTGCACGACAGTGCTCTGATTTACCTGCTGGGCTTCCTGCTGCTGTTTGTCGGCGAGATTGTCCGCCGGGCGGTACGGATTAAGGAAGAACAGGATTTGACGATATAATAATAGATAGGAGGATATACCATGTTACAGAAGAATAGCCCTTTACAGAAGAACGAGAAACGTCTGATAGAGGTATTGTTAGTATTTTGCGCCTTTGTGTTTATGAGTAGTACCTTTCATAATATTACATTGGCTTACGAGTTGGGAAAGGACGATACAGACACTTTCATCTGGCAGATGATTCCGGAAAGTGTGTCCATGCTGCTCATAGTGTTTTGTGCAGCCCTTATCTTCAAGATTGTTTATAATCTGAAGCACAAACGCGTTTTCATATACGAGAATGCCCGCTTAGTGCAGTTCATAGGATTAGCGGTGATGGCGTATGGAACTTTCTTAGGAGTATGGAAGTTCGTTTCTCCGGTGGAAACCGTTGCTTTTATGCACAACATGTTCTTGCTTTTAGGTGCTTTCTTTGTCTTGATAGGAAGTGTGTTCAAGGCTGGTATCCGCATGAAAGAAGAACAGGATTTGACAATATAAAAAGAAGAACGATATGGAAAAGAAGATAAACAATCGGGAAAAGGAAAAGCAAGAACTCAGCGTCATCATGACGTGTCTGATGGTAATATGTGGCAGTTGTGTATTCATCGCTTTGCTCAGGACGTTGCTTTTCAGCATGGGCGAAGAGGCGTTGCCGTGGCCGCAGCCTCTGCCCGACTTGGTGACGCTGGGCATCATGGCCGCCTGCTGCGTCCTCATCTACCGGATGCTGCACCACGTCCGTCACGGGCAGGTGTTTGTCCGCAAGAATGCTCATCTGATTATATGGGTAGGCGTGCTGGTGGAAGTGAACGGCATCTTCCAGCAAGTATGCCACTACTTTATCCCCACCGAAGGCGTGGATAACCAGGTGTACATGATTTATATTCTGCTGGGCGTATTCTTCCTGTTCATCGGCTGCCTGTTCAAACTGGCGGTGTATATCAAGGAAGAACAAGAGTTAACCATCTAAATGTAGAAGAAGATATGAAGAAGATTAAGATATTGGCCCTGCTGGCCGTTGTGATGTTTATTGTGCAGGACTTGACTGACATGCGCCGGGGGTTCAGCGACGGATGGAGGGATGCAAAGGAGGAGACAGCGTTTGGCGGAAGACCTTCTGTTACACTGGAGGTACGTCCTACCGAAGCCCTTGTGCCGGACACTTTGCAGGGCAGAGTCAGCGGGGTGAAAGTCCCCTTTTGGGCCACTCAGGTGGAAGCCGAGGGGAAAGTGGAACCTTCCGTGGCGATGAAGGTGACAACGTTCGTGCTCATACCCGTCGGCCTGCTGATGTTCTATGGTATCTACTGTCTGGTACGGCTGATTGTTTCCGTAGTGCAGGGTAGCGTGTTCACACGGCTCAATGTGCGGCGGATGCGTTTCTTCGTTTATGGCGTAATGCTGGCAGCCATTGTAGTTGAGTTGGATGGCTGGTTAGCTTATTTGAACGCGACCGAACGTGTTCTGCTTCCTGGCTATGAACTGGTGTACAACGGTTTGAAGTTCGGTTGGTTGCCTTTTCTCCTGCTGGCTCTCTTCACCGAGATATTCGCCGTCGGCGTAAAGATGAAAGAAGAACAAGACCTGACGATTTAACGAAAAGAGTTTTAGCCTATGCCTATTATTGTAAATTTAGACATCATGATGGCCCGCCGGAAGATATCGCTCAGCGAGCTGGCCGAGAAGATAGACATTACGCCCGCCAACCTGTCCATCTTGAAGACAGGAAAGGCCAAAGCTGTGCGCTTCTCTACACTGGAAGCCATCTGCAAGGTGCTGGACTGCCAGCCGGGAGATTTGCTGGAATATAAGGAAGAATAATAGCTTTCTGCATGTTTGGTTATCAGAGAATTATCGTTATCTTTGCACTATGAAAGTGAGAGAAGAAATAGGAAAAATGGTTGGTATGTACTATAGGAGTGATTACTGTGACCCTCTGTTTCTTTGGGGGATTATGGTTTATTCGTACAATTAATAAAAAGGAGGAATAAGTATGGGAGGCATTGTAATGATGGTATTTTTGTGTTTATTGGCAACAGGTTTAGTCATATTTGCCCATACTAAAAAAGGCAAACAGTTCTTGGATATGTAAAAGTCCGATATAAAGGTAGTTGTAAATAGTATTCAGCCTGCATGGGTGATGTTCCATCCATGCAGGCTGTATGCGTTTTAGAGTAGTTAGTGTTCCTCTTTCGCCTTGAAAGCCAACGCATACATCCGCATCTGCTTCACCATGGAGAGAAGCCCGTTGCTGCGTGTGGGCGAAAGGTGCTCTTTCAGTCCTATCTGATCGATAAAGTAAAGGTCAGCGTTGAGTATCTCGTCAGGTGTATGTCCGGAAAGCACCTTGATGAGCAAGGCGATGATGCCCTTCACAATGAGCGCGTCACTCTCTGCCTGAAAGATAAGCTTTCCATCTACCTCGTCGGCTTGCAGCCATACACGACTTTGGCAGCCTTCTATCAGGTTCTGATCAGTTTTATACTGTTCGTCCAGTGGTTGTTGTTCGTTGCCCAGGTCGATGAGCAACTGATAACGGTCCATCCAATCGTCGAAGTCACTGAATTCGGCGATTACTTCGTCTTGTGCTTCATTGATGGTCATAATTTCATTTACTATTTAACAATTTACGATTTACTATTTTATTTCTCGTTATAGATGACCTCCAGTACGGTTTGGCCTACGGCAGTGAGCGTGGCTTTATCTATCACGTCCATGTTGTCGCCTGTGGTGTGCCAGAAGTCGCCGAAACCGGTGTCGCAACCGGGATCGTAGTTGATAATGTCTACACAGGGTATCTTGCGCAGGTTGTAGACGTAGATATGGTCATCCGTCACTTCACTTCCGTCAGCCTTGGGAAAGAAGGAACCGAAACCCAACCGATGGGCGGCATCCCATATCTTTTCGACTTGGTTGTTGGCGGTGCGTACGGAAAACCTTTCTTTATAGAACGTGGCGTTCTTGCCTCCCACCATATCCAGCAGGATGCCAAAGCGTGCATTGTAATTGGCCACGTGCGGTACTCGTCCCCAATATTGCGAACCGAGGCACCAGGTGTCACCCTTGTAATCGCCTTTGTAGAAGTAGGGCATTCCATAGTCTTCCGCGTCAAAGAAGATAATGTCTATCCCGATAGCGGGTGCTTGTTGTTGCAACTGGCGCGCTATCTCCAACAGAACTCCTACACCGCTGGCTCCATCGTTCACACCCAATATCGGAGTGCGGTGTTTTTTCTTGTCCGCATCTTGGTCGGCAAAGGGACGGCTGTCCCAGTGTGCACAGAGCAGGACGCGACGTCGGCTTTCGGGATTGTAAGCACCGATGATGTTACGTGCCTTCAAAATGGTATTGTCGAAGGCGATGAGGTCTGCATACTGGTTATAGACTTTGGCACCGAACTGCTCCAACTTATCGGCCAAATAGTCACCACATGCCTGGTGAGCTTCGGTATTGGGTACCCGAGGACCGAAGTCGGCCTGCGATTGGATGTATCGATAGGCGCTGTCCGCATTGAAAGTCGGTACGTTGACGGTTTGTTCCAATGAGGCAGGCGTGTTAGCCGATTTCGTCTCAGCGTTACTCTTGTTGCCGCAGGCTACGGTGATAGTCATGCCCAGTGTGAATAGAGGAATAAGGGAATACTTTATTTTATTCATTGTGCAAGTTATGTATAATATATTATGGTATATCAAATGTCAGTTTCACTTCTTTCTTGCCTACTTCCAGCCGGACAGGCGCCCCGTTGACGAGCGGCAGGTTGCGTGTAATGTGGCCCACGGGGAAGTTGAAGCAGACGGGATAGTCATAATCCTTCACCAAGTCGGCCAAGGCGCCATACAGGTCTTTGCCCAATTGCTTTTTTTCCTCATATTCGGTGAATTGTCCTACAATGAGCCCCGATATGCGCTCCAGTACGCCACCCAAGCGAAGATTGTACATCATGCGCTCGATGGCATGCGGACGTTCGCCCACATCTTCTATAAAGAGCACTGTACCTTCGGCGGGAATGTCATAGGACGTACCACGCAGGCCATAAAATACGGCAAAGTTCCCTCCGCGCAATGTCCCTTCCGTCGTGCCAAGGTGGTTCAACTTGTGAGGTTCGCACGTGTAGCCATGAGGGGCATCTGGCGCAAAGAAAGCTCCTGTTAGCATGTCGCGTAAAGCCAATGTGCAGAAGTCATTTTCTGGCTCCACGGTCAAATGACGTGCCATAGGAGCGTGTAGGGATACAAATCCTTCGCGTTGCCAAAGGCAATGTAAAGCGGTGATGTCGCTAAATCCAATCATCCATTTGGGTGACTCGCGGAAACGGTCGAAGTTGAGTTTATCCACCAAGTGAACGGCTCCATATCCGCCGCGGCTGCATAGAATGGCACGTGCATCCGCATCGTCCATTGCCTCTTGCAAGTCTTCCAGACGTTGGCGGATGGTGCCTGCATAAAGTCCGTTCGACCCGGCAGCATGTTTTGCCAGCACCGGATTCAGTCCCCAAGTCCTCAGCAGTTTCAACGCCCCTTTCAGGAAATGCTTGTCAATCTTGCCAGAAGGTGATACGATGACGGCCTTGTCGCCTTCATGCAGGTAGGGGGGCACTATGAGCTTGTCTGCTATCATCTGTGTAAGTATTTCCCGCAAAAGTACACATTTTCATTATAGGACAAACCTTTTGGAAGATATTTTTAAGAAAGAACGGGCTGGCTTTTTTAGAAAACAACATTGTTGGACTAACAAAATGTTATAGAGACATTCGAAAAAGGCTGGTTCATATGCTGGATTTCTCGACATTTTTTCTTAGATTTGCATAAAATCTCGATATCATGAAACCTATTCGAAACTTTACTCAGTTGACTGACCACTTGAGGTGCTTGAACCACCGGAAGCGTATAGCGGTGGTTTATGCCAACGACGCTAATACGGAATATGCCATTGCCCGTGCCTTGGAGGAAGGCATTGCGGAATTTCTTATGCTGGGCGATCCCGCTATCCTGCACAAATATCCCACCTTGCGGCGCTATCCGGAGCTCGTGAAGATTATCCCTATTGATAATCCGGATGAGGCAGCCCGTGAGGCTGTCCGCATGGTGCGTGAAGGCAAAGCGGATATCCTGATGAAAGGCATTATCAATACGGACAATTTGCTTCACGCTGTGCTGGATAAGGAACACGGACTTCTGCCTCGCGGAAAAGTGCTGACCCATCTGGCTGTGATGCAGATACCTACGTATCACAAGCTTTTATTCTTCTCCGATGCGGCGGTCATTCCACGACCTACTTTACAACAACGTATCGAAATGATACAATACGCCATCCGCACGTGTCGGCATTTTGGCATCAGCCGTCCACGTATTGCTCTGATACATTGTACGGAGAAGGTCAGTGCCAAGTTTCCCCATTCCTTGGATTATGTGAACATCGTGGAATTGGCTGAAGCTGGTGAGTTTGGCGATGTCATTATAGACGGTCCGCTGGACGTGAAGACCGCTTGTGAAAAGACCAGTGGAGAGATAAAAGGCATCGTTTCTCCCATTGACGGGGAGGCGGATGTGCTTATCTTTCCCAACATCGAGTCTGGTAATGCTTTCTACAAGGCTATGACCGTCTTTGCGTATGCCGAGATGGCCGGTTTGTTGCAAGGTCCCATCTGTCCCGTGGTGCTTCCTTCGCGTAGTGATAGCGGTCTGTCAAAATATTATAGTATGGCTATGGCTTGTCTCACTTCTAATAATTTGGAAGAATGAAAATACTTGTAATTAATCCTGGCTCGACTTCCACTAAAATGGCGGTTTATGAAGATGAGAATGCCGTGTTTGTCAAGACCTTGCGTCACTCGGTAGATGACTTGATGCGTTATCCCCGCATCATCGACCAGTTTGAGTTTCGTAAGAACTTGGTGCTTGACGAGCTGCAACGCGAGGGGATTCCTTTCCATTTCGATGCCATCATCGGGCGGGGTGGGTTGTTGAAACCCATTCCAGGTGGTGTGTACGAGGTGAACGATGCCATGTTGGATGATATCATGCATGCCATGCGTACCCATGCCTGCAACTTGGGCTGTTTGATAGCATCTGAGCTGGCGCATGCCTTGCCTGGCTGCCGTGCTTTCATAGCCGATCCTGGTGTAGTAGACGAATTGGATGAAGTGGCGCGTATCACAGGTTCGCCTCTTATGCCGCGCATTGTTATCTGGCATGCGCTCAATCAGCGTGCCATTGCCCGTCGCTATGCCGCCGAACAGACTTCACTGCATCCTGAACGGCCGGTACGTTATGAAGATTTGAACCTGATTGTGTGCCATTTAGGCGGAGGAATTTCCGTAGGTACGCATCACTTGGGCCGCTGTATCGATGTGAACAATGCATTGGACGGGGAAGGGCCTTTCTCGCCCGAGCGGGCTGGAACATTGCCTGCAGGTGACTTGATAGACCTCTGCTTTTCGGGTAAATTGTCACAGGCAGAGTTAAAGAAACGCATTTCCGGACGTGCCGGATTGGCTGCTCATTTAGGTACTACGGATGTACGAGAGGTGGAGCAACGAATTGCTGATGGGGATGAACGTGCCCGTTTGGTGCTGGACGCCATGATTTACCAGATAGCCAAAAGCGTGGGGGCGGCATCAGTCGTACTCTCCGGTCATGTGGATGCCATTTTACTGACCGGAGGAATTGCGCATTCCGATTACATAGTTTCCCGCTTACGCCAACGTGTTTCCTTCTTGGCTCCCGTTCATGTCTATCCTGGTGAGGACGAGCTGGAAGCTTTGGCATTGAATGCATTGGGAGCTTTGCGGGGAGAACTGGACATACAAATATACGAGTAGGTATATGAATAGAAAAACTCGACAATCTGCTTAAAGGAAGCAAGACTATCGAGCTTTTCACTGGGTATGTAGAATCTGTAGAAACTAATACTTATTTGCGGTCATCATGTCCGCGACGTGCGGGACGTTCCCTGCGTTCGGGTTTTTCACTATAACCTTCCGGTTTGGGGATGAGTACACGATGGGACAGCTTGAATTTACCTGTCTTGGGGTCAATGTCCAACAATTTCACTTCGATGTCGTCACCTTCCTTTAGTCCGGCTTCCTCAACGGTTTCCAGACGTTTCCAGTCGATTTCAGAGATGTGAAGCAGTCCGTCACGTCCCGGCAGGAATTCAACAAATGCACCGTAAGGCATGATGGAGCGTATCTTGCCTGTATAAACCTCGCCTACTTCGGGTACGGCAACAATGGCTTTAATCATACGCTTGGCTTTTTCAATACACTCCTTGTTGGTACCTGCAATCTCGACAATTCCTTCGTTGCCTACTTCGTCGATGTTGATGATGGCACCGGTTTCCTCCTGCATGCCTTGGATAATCTTTCCACCCGGGCCAATGACGGCACCGATAAATTCTTTTGGAATGGTCAGTGTCTCGATGCGCGGAGCGTGCGGTTTTAAGTCGGGACGTGGCTCGGCAATGCACTCAGTCAGTTTGCCGAGGATGTATTCGCGGCCTTCCTTGGCTTGCAGCAGGGCTTTTTCCAGAATGTCGTAGGACAAACCGTCTACTTTGATGTCCATTTGTGTGGCAGTGATACCGTTTTTAGTTCCTGTTACCTTGAAGTCCATGTCACCAAGATGGTCTTCATCCCCCAAGATATCGGACAATACAGCATACTTATCTTCACCGGCGTTCTTGATAAGTCCCATGGCGATGCCCGATACAGGATTTTTAATCTGTACACCGGCATCCATCAGTGCCAGTGTACCGGCACATACGGTAGCCATGGAAGAAGAACCGTTAGATTCCAATATGTCAGATACAACGCGTACTACATAAGGATAGTTTTCGGGAATTTGTCCCTTCAAGGCACGCCAAGCCAAATGGCCGTGACCAATTTCGCGGCGGCCTACACCACGTTGGGCTTTTGCCTCACCGGTAGAGAACGGTGGGAAGTTGTAATGTAACAGGAAACGTTCCTTGCCATGTACCAATACATCGTCTACGATTTTTTCATCATCCTTGGTGCCGAGTGTAACGGTAGCTAAAGCCTGCGTCTCGCCACGAGTAAAAATGGACGAACCGTGAGGGCCGGGCAGGGGGCTGACTTCGCACCAGATGGGGCGGATGTCTGTCGTCTTACGTCCGTCAAGGCGTTTGCCTTCATCGAGGATACAACGGCGCATGGCCTCTTTCTCCACATCGTGATAATAACGGTCAATCATCGGGCCTTTTTCTTCCAGTTCCTCTTCGGTGAATTGTGCTTTGAACTCTTCGCAGATGGCATCGAACGCATCCTGGCGGGCGTGCTTGTTGGTGTTGCCGCTGGCGGCTATGGCATATGCTTTGTCATAGCAAGCTTCGTGTACGGCTTTGCGCAGTTCTTCATCGTTCACTTCGTGGTCGTATGTGCGCTTAACGGTAGAGCCTACTTCTTCTGCCAGTTCCATCTGAGCCTTACACATTGGTTTAATAGCTTCGTGAGCAGCTTTGAGGGCAGCCAGCAGGTCTTGCTCGGACACTTCCTTCATTTCGCCTTCTACCATCATAATGTTTTCGTAAGTGGCACCCACCATCAAATCCATGTCCGCCTTTTCCAGTTGCTCGAAAGTAGGATTGATGACGAACTGTCCGTCAATACGTGCCACGCGCACTTCGGAGATAGGTCCGCCAAACGGGATGTCAGATACAGCTAAGGCGGCTGAAGCGGCCAATCCGGCCAGTGCGTCGGGCATGTCTACGCCATCAGCTGAGAAAAGAATGATGTTCACATATACTTCAGCATGAAAGTTGTCGGGGAATAAAGGGCGTAGAGCACGATCCACCAGTCTGCAGGTCAGAATTTCATAATCTGACGCACGTCCTTCGCGTTTGGTGAAACCTCCGGGAAAACGTCCGAATGCGGAAAACTTTTCTTTGTACTCTACCTGAAGCGGCATAAAATCTGTTCCGGGAACTGCATCTTTTGCGGCACAAACAGTAGCCAACAGCATGGTGTTTCCCATGCGCAGCATTACAGAACCGTCTGCCTGTTTTGCCAGCTTTCCCGTTTCGAGCGTGATGGTTCTTCCATCGGGCAACTCGATCGTCTTGACAATTGGGTTAATCATAAAAAAAATCTTTGTATCTATGTTTCTTTCAAAAAATCGTGCAAAGATACATAAATATTTTACTTAATGTGGTGGCAATGAGATAAAAAACGTGTCAGGTTACGCTTTTTTAGTTTTCGTGCCTTGAAATCGGGTTTAAACGCCGCTATGCTTAAGGGTTGCTTTTCACTCCAAAGTAATTCTGTCCTTCACCGTTCACTTCCCTCAGACAAGGTATAGATGCACCGTCCGGAGTCAGCACAACACTTTCGCCTTTTCTTAAATTCAAGCGATATTCGCAGGGTGAAACAGTTGTCAGTGTGGCGTTGCCCAATTTTACGACCGGATTTTCCATATCGGTACGAAGCAGGCAAGGTTCGTCAGCCAGGCTTTCTATACGGATGCTTGTGGTTTTTCCTCCTTGGCGTGTGGCGGAAACAAGGAAAGCGCCTTCAGTCCTTAAATCTTTAAATGATATTTCTTTCCATGAGGAAGGAACAGCGGGAAAAACGCGGAGTTTGCCACCCCAGCTTTGTAGCAGCATGTCGTGAATGCACTGAGCGGCAGACAAGGGTGTCTCGATGACCGGACCGCTTTCTTTATAAAGTGTATTTGGCATCAGACTGTGCATGGTAAAAATATGGTTCAGTTTTTCCAAAGCTTTGTCCCCTTCTCCAAAAGCCGCATAGATGGATGAGGCACCTGTATAGGAGTAAGCGAAAATGTTGCCGGGAATGCTGTGCCAGTGTTCTACCGACTGTTCCATCAGTTCTTTACTTCCGGGTTGTTCCGTATTCAGCAAATAGAGCGGATAGAACATCAGCAAATGGGAGTAATGGCGGTGAGAACGGGCGTAAGGGGTGTCTTTCCCAATCATCATACCGGTTCCGTCTTGCGGATAATCGGTCAGCTTTTGCAGGATGTTGTTCCACTGGGGAATCAATTCGTCGTCAATGGAAAGGATTTGTGCCGAACGAAGCAATGTTTGGCACCCCCAGCGCAACAGTGCCAAATCGAAATTACAGTCTTCAGCATTGCCATATTCGGGTGAAAACGTTTCATTAAGATGAAGTACGCCTTTCTCGTCTTCTTTTAGAAAGTGTATATAGAAGTTTACGGCACGGCGCAAAGTGGGATAAACCACATGGCGCAACACGCGCTCATCCATGCTGAAACGATAATGTAGCCACAGGTTATGACACAACCATGGTAAGCAACCTATCTGTGCATGCTTGCCGCTATAAGGGGGATTGACACATGGTCCGGCCAAGTCGAACGCCGTTGACACAGGCAGGGCTGCCGAATTGTGCCGGTATGCTTCGGGCACATTGTTTATTAGGTTGTCAAGATGTTTGGCTACCGCATCAACTAACGGGACGCCCAGTTCCAGACGGTTGGACGGATAAACCGGCCAGTAAGCCAGCTGCACATTTAGGTTCCACCACGTGTTTGGCCAAGGTGTGTCCACCAGCCAGGGACCGCAATTGTCCATCAGCCCTCCGCCAATACGGGTGGCCGATGCCATCTTGTACATTTGTATCCAATAAAAGTTTTCCAGCCTTTTGTCCGGCAGGCTGATAAAACTTTGCGGATAAAAACGATGCCACCAATCCCGATGAATGCTTTGGATGGCATTCATGTCATCGGCTTGAAGTCGTTTCACGGCTACCTCGGCCATGGCCGGCGCGTCGGTTTCAGGATATGTATGGGTATTGTTTATCACGAGTGTCGTTGTTTTACCTTCTTTTATGATTTTCCATGCAGTAGCCGTACCGCCTCCATCCAGCAGTGGCTGCCAGCAGATACTTACCCCATCGTGTTCGGAAACTTCGGAGGGTGGATTGGAAACATAATCTTTTTCTAAATGGGCGTTATGGGTTTTCCGTGCCCGTATCTGTCGGGGTGAGTCCGTGCATTCGGGATAGAACTGCCAGCGGAAACCGTTTTCGCCTCCGGCTGTTTCCACCTCTGCTACAATGTAGGGATTTCCCGAGGCAACATATACACGCATTCTGATTTCTCCTTCCGAAGTCAGAATATGTGCCTTTGCCTCCGCATTCCACAAGTCGAGTCTCATTTTGCCATTCACAATCTTCCCTACGGGATGAAGCAGGAAATACCCGATGAGCAAGCGGCATCGTCCGTTAATGGCAGGGTCGTCAGCACGGTGGTCATGTACCAGATTGTTGCCAACGTCTAAGCGAATGGCGTTGGCGCCCGGTTCCTGACATAGATAGGTACCCAAGCTCCCGTTGCCCATGAAAGGGGCTTCATGCCAGGCTTGAGGCAAACGGTCCCATACGAGGTCTTGTTTGGAAAGAAAAGACTTCCAGTCCACTTGAGCGTGCGCAAATGTCGGACAGGCGAAAAATAAGAATGCCGAAATAATTGTGATGAGGCTTTTATTCATAATTATATATGTTTGGATTTTATCGTACGACAAAGTTATCCAGAACTTCTTATGGAAGACATCCGTTCTTGTCCATATTCATGCGGATATTGTTGAAGTGTTTGTCATTTTTGTGTAGCCTGTTCTTATTGTCTTATGTGTATGTCTGTTCTTTTGTATTAAAATAAGATGCGATGCCTTTTTCACTATCTCACTTTTTTGTTTTATCTTTGCTCCCGGATAATCAAAAAAGCTGTATCTGATTGATACACAGAATGGAATTGAAGAGTGTGAGATTTTAGGTAACGATTTAGCGACATTCAGAACGCTCTGACTTGCTGCGGTTTACCTCATAGATTCAAACAACTCTTTCGTATTT
>CASENS010000001.1 GCA_949289345.1 uncultured Bacteroides sp. | reverse complement strand
GATGCGGTTGCCCTTGAAGAATTGTGTACTTTGGTAGAGCGACACGCCCATCATGTTGTCGTTGGAATTGAAGCGGCCGTCCTGCGAGGTCTCGCCTGCACTGGGCGTATAGCCGTCGTTAATCCAATGGTCGCCCCAGTTGTAGAAGAAGCTCACGGCACCGGAGGTTTTCTCATAATTGTTGCTGAGGGCAAAGGAAGTCACTCCGCGTGTGATGCGCTGGTCGCCGTCCACCAAGGGGGCTGACACCGGACCGGGATAGGAAGCGTTGAAGTGCGTCACATTCACATCGGCATACATGTTCCAGTTGTCCGTCAGGTCGTAGCCCAGCTTGGCGTAGCCGCCGTATTGCTCGAAGCCCATGTCGGCACGATGTCCGTCCGTACGGTTGTAAGAGCCGCTCACTACGCTGTTGAACCGTCCTTTGCGGATACGGTTGGTCAGCTCCGTTTCCAGCGTGTTGTACGAGCCGTAACCGGCATGAAGGTCGGTGCGTACCCCGTCCTCGTGCATCTTTCGGGTGACGATGTTGATGACACCGCCCATGGCATTCGAACCATAGAGCACGGATGCAGGGCCGCGCAGCACCTCCACCCGGTCGGCAAGCAGCGACTGGTAGGCATCGGCTATCGGGTGTCCGAAGATACCCGCATACTGCGGATGCCCGTCAATCAGCACCATCAGCCGGGCGCTCCCTCCGCTCAGTCCGCGCAAGGAGATACCTCCGGCAGCACCGCCGGACACGCCATAGCCCATCACGCCACGCTCGGTGACGAAAAGTCCCGGTACCTGTTCGGTCAGCACGGGCAGGAGCGACGTCTGCATACTCTGTTCAATCAAGGGGCGGCCCACTACCGATACGGTCTGCGAAAGGTGACGTATATCCGTCTCGTTGCGTGCACCGGTAACGACCACTTCGTCCAGCGCAAAACTGCGTGCGGTACGGGTGGTGTCAGTCTGCGCCATCAATACTCCGGCAGGCATCAGGCAGCCTGCCAATACAATCCATATCTTTTTCATACATTATATAGTTAATCATGAATAATTCCGTTGCAAAGTTCGCTATTTACAGACACATAGCTGTTACGCGAATCAAGCCGATGGTTGCCCGGAGCAAACCATTGGTTGTCGGCTTTCCGGCTGTCAGGCCTTTTGTCTGACCATGCAAGTCCATGTCCGATATGACGGAGTTAATATGTGCACCTGCTCCGCCACAGCCTTGCGAATCTCATCCTCTTGGCTAAACATATCAACGAATAACATATTGTTTCCAAAGAAATGTCCTTTCTTCACTGGATAACACAAGGGTATCCTCCCGATAAGAACATTTCTTACATGGCCGTCCATTTGTTTTTGAAAATTTATATGTAACAATTTCTATATTATCATTTTAATAATATCACGATTCATTAAAAACGTGTCACGAGAAAGGGAAAAATTAGTCAGCCCTGCTCATCACCAATTTCCCGTGCTTGATGCCTTTAATGGAAACAAGCATGTCTGCAAGTTCAGTAAGCCGGTACGCCATGCCCATTACCATGGCAATGTGCAAGCAGAAATTCCGGTTAATATAATACTGTGTAGAAGACAAGATCAATTTTTGATGCGTCTGTTGGATGTCGGCAATCTTCGTGGCGATGTCTTTGCGTGTTTGGTCATACATGATAATGACTGCGCCAGCTACGACATGGTTGCATTGCCATTTCTGTTCCGCAATGTTCTTCTCCACCAGGAAACGGATGGCCTGCGAACGGTTCGTAAAGCCGTTGGCCTTGACATAAGAGTCCAAAGATTCCAATAATTCACTTTCCAAAGATACTCCAAAACGCTTGAGTGACATGATTTCTAAATTTCGTGTTATTATTTGTGCAAAAGTAGGTGAAAAGCCATTTCTACATGTTACATAGATTCCTGCAATATGTACCAATTTTACAGAAGCTGTCTTTGTCTGACCTTGCTTGAAAAGGCTTTCAAGTGGTTTCCGATGCTCAGGGAGATGTTGAGAATGGAAAAGTTGTGCGCTGCTATTGGCTTTACCAAAGAAATGATAGAAAGCCTTCTGACCAAGAAAGAGGCTATCAGATGCAACGGCAGGATTTATTCCGAAGAACACAGACGGAAGTTTGACATCAAGAATGATATTTTCAAGGTAGAACAAAGTCCAACCGATAGTAGCAAACTCGTGCTAACCATAAACAAACAGCCAATTGGAGACTGGTTCAAGGAACAGTTTGGTAAGCTGCGGCATAGCATCCAAAGAACACTAAGTGAACCGAAAAATAGAGGCATTAAATTATAAATGGTTATTAATTGGTTAAAATTCATAATGCAAAGCAATAATTGAACGAAGTAAGAATATGTTTCTACAAACAAAACTTCCATCCAAGAAACCTGAGGATGTAGAGAAAGCCGTGGTAAGACTTTTGCTCCCCTTCAAAAAACATGTGTATACTATCACAACAGATAATGGAATTGAATTTCGTAATCACAAGGCTAT